>JAUYPX010000001.1 GCA_030697505.1 Nanobdellota archaeon
TGCACAATAAAGAAACTACTTTATTGGCACATGAAATCAGGAAACTACCGGATTTCAGTGCAGAAATTAAGTAGTTTCTTAATTTCTTGCATCCCAGAAGCTTCGCTTCTCAGGACACTGGTGGAAAAAGCAGATTTTACAAGAAAGAAGACTTTATAAAGAACAGTTCTCCTGAATAATAGTGCGACCTGCAAGAAAATATATCATTGTTACCGGCGGAGTTATTTCTGGTTTAGGAAAAGGTATCGCGGCAGCCAGCATCGGGCATCTGCTCAGTTCCCAGTATAAAGTTGTGCCCATGAAATTGGATGGGTATCTGAATGTCGATCCGGGGACCATGAATCCCATCGAGCATGGAGAAGTGTTTGTGTTAGATGACGGCGGAGAGGTAGACATGGACTTCGGCCACTATGAACGATTTCTCAATACCAATTGCAAGTTTGAACATAATCTGACTATGGGAAAGGTGTTTGAGGAGATACGGGCAAAAGAACGCCGCGGAGATTACTTAGGAAAGACAGTGCAATTCATCCCTCATGTGGTGGATGTGATCAAAGAGAAAATTCGTATGACCGCAGAGAAAGAGCATGCCGATATTATGCTGATTGAAGTCGGCGGCACGGTAGGCGATATGGAAAGTGACCTGTATATCGAAGCGATGCGGCAGCTGCAGGATGAGGTAGGCGAAGAAAATATTCTGTATGTGCATCTGACCTATGTGCCTATCCCCGCCGGCGTGCAGGAACAGAAATCGAAGCCGACCCAGCAAAGCGTGTATGAATTACGGAGGAGAGGGATTCAGCCTGATGTGATCATCGGCAGATGTTCCGAAACCTTGACCTCGGAGATTAAAGGAAAGATCGCTTCTTTCTGCGGCGTGGATACAAAATCTATATTTACAGGATTAGATGTAGATAATGTCTACAAGATCCCGTTCTTGTTGGAAGAAGAAGGGATTGTCTCTATTATCAATCAGAAATTAGGATTGCCGGTGAAATCTGTAGATGACCCCTGGAGACAGTTATTGTCTAATCTGGATCATCCTGAAAAAGAGATTACCATCGCTTTGTGCGGCAAATATACCTCTTTAACTGATAGTTATGCCAGTATTAAGGAAACCTTGATGCACTGCAGCGCGCACACTAAGGCGAAAATTCAGATGAAATTTATTGAGACCACGGAAATTGAACAAGGAAAAATGAATGTGGCCGAGGTATTGCAAGGAGTGGATGGGGTCATTGTTCCGGGCGGTTTTGGCAGCCGAGGCGTGGAAGGAAAATTAGAAGTGATTAAATCCTGTAGGGAGAATAGTATTCCCTTGCTGGGGATTTGTTTTGGATTACAATTGATGGTGGTTGAATTTGCGCGAAATGTTTGTTTGCTGGAAAAGGCAAATACGACTGAAGTTGATCCTGATACTGCGCATCCGGTGGTAGATCTGATGACGGAGCAGAAAGCGATCACCGCCAAAGGAGCTACCATGCGGTTAGGCGCATACATCTCCTATTTGCGAGAAGGAAGTCTAGCCCGGAAGTTGTATGATTCTGAAATCGTTTCTGAACGGCATCGGCATAGATATGAAGTCAATCAGCGCTACCATCAGTTCTTGTTAGAGAATGGTTTGAATATTTCAGGCCTGTATTTAGAAAAGAATTTAGCAGAATTAGTTGAAGTGAAGGAACATCCTTTTTTTATTGGCACCCAGGCGCATCCGGAATTAAAAAGCAGATTAAGCGCTCCCGCGCCATTGTTTTTAGGGTTGGTCAGGGCGGCGATGGAGAAAAGGTAAATTATTTTTGATATAAGGCCCTGATTTTCTGATCAAATTCTGGCTGAGAATGTGAAGATATAAATTTTCCTTCATGCGCTACTTGCAGAGTATCACCCAGAGCGGGAGCTTTCTCGGGTATGTGAGATTTAAAATCTTTCCAATCCCTTCCGGAAAGGTAAGGTTCTGCCACTGCTAAGATCTGTTCTTTAGTTGCGGGATGAAGAACAGATTGGCCTGGTTCACGCAGGGTATCTGGCATTTTTTCTTCGCTGTCGCTCGCACCCCGACGCAAGAAATCTGAAGAATTGTCAGTTTTCTTGCCTACCCCACAAACGCGGCCACAATCACTGAAATTACGAACATTGGCGATGAATTGTGAAAAGTTAATGAAATTATCAAGCCAAGAGGCCCGCGCAATGGGGCCATTTTGGGCATGCTTTTGAATATATTCTGGATTGAGAACCTTGATTCTGGTTTTGCTAATTTGAGCATCTTTCAGCATTTTCAGATTTTTTAGACCAAAAATATGTTCTACTAAGTCATATTGCTCTGGATTCAAAAGGTAGGAGTCAGTCGGAAATTCAAAATCAGAAGTTTCTTCATTATATCTGGTCAGCTGGAGTTTGTCTAGATTGAACCGGTGGGTAGCAGGAGCAGAGATTACCTGCCAGGCTTCATCATAAGCTGGATGATAATTCCTGGTTTTAGCTAACTGCTCAACAGCGCCATCGATATTTTGTAATAGCAGATTATGCTCTTCATCGGTAATGGCTAGCCAAGGAGTGTCGGTGTCTTGATCAAGGTAATAGATCATTCCATCAGAAGTATAAAATGATAAATCTCGGAGTTCTTTGTTGGTCTGCCGCTCATCCATAATCTCATGGGCTGATAGCATAGTGCCTGGCTTGATCTGCTTGTAGGCGTCGCGTAAGTTGCCAGCGATATTCTCGAGTGATTCTGCCATGGATGATAGTTTTGGTGCGTTATTTAAAAATCTTCTTTAGAAAATTTTGAAAAACTATTCAAAATTATCTTAGAGACTTTGAAATGGTCGAGATTTTGCCCATAAACAAATAAAATATTAGCAAAATCCCTATTTTTCAAAGTTCTCTTTAGAAATCGTAGAGGAAAGATATTTAAGTTTCCCGAAAGTGAAGCAGTAGAATGGATCTTTTGTTAATAGTGGTTCTGGTTTTATTTCTGGCAGTAGCTATTCTGGCTTACAAGATAGGGGTTTCTGCTGGTTCATTGCAACGCGATAAGCATTGGGAAGAGCAAATTCCTGATATCAAGAAAGATTCTATTGAACGATCACGAGCTTCGTTAGGCGGGCAGTTCTCTGAGCAGCTTGCGCCATATCTGCCAAATTTCAAGTACAAACCAACGGAATGTAAATTTCTAGGCAAGCCAGTTGATTTGATTGTCTTTGGTGGGCTGGATGAGAGAGAAATCAAGGAAATAGTATTTGTGGAAGTGAAGAGCGGTGATTCAGAATTGAATGGCGTACAGCGAAAAATACGAGATGCGGTCAAAGCAGGAAGAGTGAGATGGGATGAGTATCGGATTCCGAAGGAATTGACGATGAAACATGGAATGAAGCAATGACTTCATTTTAGCTCTGAAATTAGGTAGTTTTCCTAATTTCATGAGAAGGAAGAGTGATTTTATTACACAATCTATTTAAAGAGATATTCTTTTGAATTGAAAATGGAAAAAGTTCAGATATATAATACTCAAGAAGAGATGTGGAAGCAATTAGGTCAAAGTACTGATGATGCTAATCTCATAACCAGAGAAACGTTCGATGATTTATATGAAAAAGCGTTGTTAGAATATAAGGAAAAATCTGGTTTTAATGAGCGATTTAACAAATGCCAAGATAAAACACTAGAAGGAGAAATATTATTTTCTGCAGATGAAGTTGCTCTACCAGATTACGAGCAAGAAAAATTCAATGAGCAGTATCGTGATTTGGGAAAGAGTCTGGAGTTTAAACTTTTAGTTGGGCTATTTTATACTGGAGACAAATATATTTTTGGGGGTGGCGATAATTCTTCCGCTCCTTCGATTGAAGATGAAGAACATGATAATTTATCTTCATTAACGCAAGGCTTAAAAACAGCGTTATCAAAATTAAATTTTTGGGGAGCAGCACTAAACCCAATATTTTATACAACAAGAGAAAAATTGTCGGTACCAGAAAATATCAGCGATGATCCTGAAGGTTATCTGCGGGTACTTAAGGAAGAAGCTGATAAAGTTAGAGGATTAACTGAAGAAGAGTGTGCTGAGTTTGAACGACTATATAAGTCTAATACCCCTTAATCACTTTCTCTCTCAACAACGTTGATTTATGCTTCCCTAGCTTAAATGGCTTGGCTCTTTTGATTGTTGGTTTCAAGCCGCGTTCTTTCAATTTAGCAGCCAATACTTTCTCGTCAATTTTATGGTCATAGCCTAAGAAGATAATATCCGGTCTCTTTTCTTGAATTATCCTAAAATGATCTTCGGGGTAGCCGAGAACAACTTCATCTACAACTCGCAGATTTTTTACCAGCTCCAGACGTTCTCTTTCCGAGAAGATTATTTCTTTCTTCTGCATCTGCTTAGTCTTATCTCTAGCAATAACAACTATAAGATAATCCCCATATCTTTTTGCCTGTTGGAAATAGTTTAAATGGCCTAGATGCAGTAAATCGAAGGTGCCGAAGCACATAATGGTTTTCATTTGTTTGTGGTAGCAAACATTGAAAATCCCTTTATGAGAATTTTCATTTTGTTTGCAACTTTGCTTTTTTGATCACTAAGTGGGCTCTGTTTTTATCTTCTTCGATTATTTGAGTTTTTTCCAAAACAATTTTCTTGTTAAACAATGGACAATCAAGCACTAGTGATTCAAATTCCCCCCCCTCACCAGCTACATTCAATCCTAATTTTTTATGAAGTTTTTGTAACCTTTCTATATCTTTTATAGTGATTTTCCTTCCCAGCCAACTCTTATCCAATCCTTCTGCAGCGATTGCAGTTAATACTATCTCAAAGCCATGATCAATCAATTCTTGCAAATGTTTATCCTGCGGCTTATGCCATAAGGGCAAAAATACTTTCAATCCAAGCTTGTCACAGATTTTTTCGATTCTATCACGTTGATATGTAGAAAATAAAGCCCCGGAAACAATTCCTTCGATGTGGTATTTCTTTTGCGCTTCCTTGAACGCTGCTTCCAAATCTTTCAATTCTGATTCTTTTTCTCCTTTCGTTTTTTGGATAATGATCGGCAATCCCATCGCTTCGGCCTGCATTTCTACTAATTCCGTTCCGGCAGTCTGAAACATATAAGAATCTGGATTTTCTGATTTGATATGAATAAGGCAGGTTAATCCGTAGTTTTGCTGTTTCATGATGTAAGCTGCAGCAGTAGAATCTTTTCCCGAGGAAAATAAAACTCCTAACTTTACATTGTGGGATGGATAGAATGTTTTTAGGTATGCTGATTTCGAAGGAAATTTTTGCTGTTTTGCAAGCTTACCAAGGGCATAATCAAATTTAGAGCCGTACTGTGCGGCAGTTTTCTTTCGAAAAGCAAATTCTTTTGGTATTCCCTTGTCCAGCGCAATTTCCCGGAGAATGTATTTGGTAACTTCTCCTCTAATTTTGTACTTGCTGGGAATCTTAAGCGCATAATCAATCAGCTGAGTATCTAAAAAAGGAAGGCGTAGTTCCATGCTATTGTCCATGGTAAGAACATCGTCACGGTACAAATCCCGTTCGTACATTTTTCTTAAGCCGGACAAGCATTCCTGATTGATGTTGGCAGAATTTTTATGTCTTTCATATCCGGCAAAGATCTCTTCACTGCCTAAGCCGGAGAAAATGATTTTGCATCCATCTTCTGTAGCCATTTCACAGGCAACGTAGAAGGTTAAGGCTACTCCCACTTTTACGACGTTGGAATCTTCGATCAAAGGGACTATTTTTTGGAGGTATTGGGGTATTTCTGCCAGCTTTATTTTTTTAATCTTTAATTTTAGTCCTAATTCTTTAGCAACTTTTTGTGCGGCTTCTAAGTCTGGAGGAACCGTTCCCGATTCTGAATCCAGAACTGCAGTGTAACAGGTAAAATCATGTCCTTGGTCTTTGAAGTATTTTGCCAGATAGGTGGAATCTATTCCTCCGGAAAATAATAAGCCGAATTTCTTTTCTGGAATTCTTTTTTCGATAGCCTTGTCCAGAAACCGGGCAGTTTTTTCTTTAAGCACTTCAAAAGATCCTTTGTGTTCAGGAAGATAGGTGAAGAATTCTCGGTGGAGAGGTTCTAGTTTATTTTCTTTGGGGTTATATTTAATTATTTGACGTGGATTCAATTCTTGTATATCTAAAAATCCAATCTTTTCTAAAGCTTTCTTTTCCGAAGCAAAAGCAAATGTATCTGTATTGTGAGAGAACCATAATGGTTTCTCTCCTAGAATATCCCGAGCCAGGTATAAAGTGTCCTTATTCCAATAGGCGAAAGCATAGACCCCATCCAATTCATCCAGCTTTTCTGGGCCAAATCGGTCTAAGAAGAAAAGCAATAGTTCCGCATCATTCTTGGCGTTGAATCTGTATTTAACATTTAACTTTTTCCAATTGTATATCTCGCAATTAGCGGTTAGAAGGCCATCTTTCTTGATCGGCTGAGGAATGTGGTCAACTACGGCATGCAGAACATGGCCAACCATGTTTTTATCCTTCAAAGGATAGAATTTCTTCAAATCGTGATGGTGCTGAATTTCATGCTCATTGGCGATGCCAAAGCCATCTTTACCGCGGTTGTGCAGCATGGCTAGCGCTGTTCTTACTTTGGAAAACGCTTCCTTATCGTTGAATATCCCGATGATGCCACACATGGATACTACAGAATATATGTTTTTTATAAACGTTTATGTTGATAAATACAACAAAATCACCGCAGATGAATCTCTAAGATATCTTTATCTAGCAAGACATGGCTGGTCATCAATCTCTGGCCAGGAAACTTGGCTGATTTTCCCCACACTCTCGCAAACTTGAATTTCTTGACAAAATCTTTATGCAGTTTATTACATACATCCCCAATAGTGGAATTACGCTTGATGATGAGCGGTTTTTCTGTGTCCGCTTCTTTTCTTGGCTCTTTGAGGCATACACGCATGAAATCCATCTTTTCAAAGATCAGTTCTTTCAACAACTCAATGTTAAGATCTTGCTCAGCAGAAATACAGATGTCTGCATCCAGCTCTTTTTTTATCCTATCTACTTTTGCCGCATCGGTAAGGTCCATTTTGGTCAGGCAAGTGATAGCGGGAACATATTTTTTATTGCTTTCGATGACATCGATAAAAGCGTCAACATCGATGGGGCTGCGGATCAACACGTCGGCGCTCACAATCTTGAACTCGCGCATGATTTTTTTGATAGTTTCGTCGTCTATCTCTGTAGGGACAGTCTTGCCAATGTTGATCCCGCCATATGCTTTTTTCTTGATGAACACTTCAGGTTTGGTCCTGTTCAGGCGGATATTGGAGTCCCACACTTCTTTGAGGATAGCCGGATAATGTTCCGGATGGGTCACATCGACCACTATTAAAACTAAATCGGCGTTAAGTATGACGTTGAGTGTTTCCTTTCCTCTTCCTTTGCCGGAAGCGGCTCCGCTGACGATTCCCGGCACGTCCAGGATCTGGATCTTTGCCTGTTTGTATTCCATCATCCCTGGAATGACTGTTAAAGTAGTAAAAGCGTAGGCAGCAACTTCAGAATGCGCTCCAGTTAATTTGTTTAAGAGGGTTGATTTTCCTGCTGATGGAAATCCCAATAATAGTACCGTGCCATCTCCTGATTTTCGTACCGAATATCCATACTCTGAACTTCCTGTTTTTTTCTGAACACGGGATTCTTGCTTTTCGCGGAGCTGGGCGATCTTCGCTTTGACGATACCGACATGGCCCTGGGTAGCCTTATTGTATTTTGTCTTTTTCAGCTCCTCTTCCAGTTCCTTGATCTGCTTGTTGTAATCGACCATAATTTTATATTATTTTAACGCTTTTTCCACTTTATTTATTCGCAATGTTTATAAACCAATCTGGTGATTATGTCCCATGTTCAATGAGACGATAGTTGGCGCAGTACAGACTGCAAAATCCTATGGATACCTGATAGTTGAAGGGATAGTCATTCTTTTAATAGCGTTTGGATTAGGGATATTGACTCAGAAAATACTTTTCAAAGTTTTTCGGGAAATAGAACTCAACCATATCATGAGCAAAGTAGGGATAATGTACAATTTAGAGAAGTGGGTAAGCGCTATCGTCTCGTATGTCATCTATTTGGTGGGCATTGTCCTTTTTCTTCGTCTTTTAGGAATTGCGCCATATGTGCTATACTTGATTTTAGGGGCGGTCTTGATGCTGTTTATCCTGACTTTCATCGTAGGACTTAAGGATGTCATACCCAATTTAGTTGCTTGGGTAATACTGCATAAAGATGAAAGGATCACGGTCGGCAGAAGAGTGGAAGTCAAAGAAATCTCCGGAAGAGTAGAGAAGATAGGATATCTGGAAACTGAAATAATTACCGAGTATGGGGACACCCTGTATGTTCCTAATACTTTATTCTTGAAATCAAAGTTTAAAGTGAAGAAAGAGTAATATAGAGAAATGCGTTGATTAGTGCAGTATATTAACGCATTTCTAATACAAGAAGGCTTAGGCCTTCTGTACAGAAATGAAGTGGTTTCTTCATTTCTTGTATGGATCTTTGCCTAAAAATTAACTAATCAACGCAAAGATTCATAAGTCAGAATCAAGCCAAGGTTAAATATAAAGATCAGTTCTTCAAACTTTCCAATAAACTGACCACATCCCATAATTGAGTTCGATGATACGAAGGCAGATTCATAGAATTCAATTCTTCTAATTCTGAAAGGGCTTTCTCGATAACCAGATCTGCGTCTTGATTGAGAATAGAGATAACCGTATCTATCTTTTCTTTCAATCTTTTGTTGGCATCAAATTCTTCTTTCAGCTCTTCCAGCCGAGCGATGACTTCCTGCAAATTATCATTCATTTTTTTTCCTGCATGATTTCTTTCTGTGTATCTTCGATGCTTCTTTTAAGCTTTTCTTCCTGGGAAAGATAATTCTTAAGCCGCAAATGGTTCATTTCTTTTTTTTCCGTCAATTCCTTAGAGAGGACGTCCTTGGGGAAGGCAACCATGATATGGCCTAGAATCTTATAGCATTTTTCAGAAGTCTTGATCTCCTGCAAGGCAGATTCGAGCTCAAAGAGATTGTTTTGAAGCTGTTTTTTTTGAAGAAGAAGATTTTGTAAGTTCTGCTGTAGCAGCTGCAGCTGAGCTATGGTAGATTGATCCATGGTAAATTCTTCCTAAAAAGGTGTAAAATTATCGAGCTTTGACCTTGACGACGGTGCGGCGGTCTTTGTAGAGGACTTTTCCTCCGCAGTAAGGGCAGCGGATCTTCACTCTCGTATATTCGTCTTCCACTTTTTTTCCGCAATCGAAACAGATGTAATACATTTTGCACCTTAGTTAGTAGTATATGCTTTACTTGCAAATTTAACCTTGCATTTTTGACATTGCCAGATTCCTAAAGCTAGGCGTTTTACGCTGGTCTTGTTGCAGGAAGGGCATTTGTGTTTTGCTCTTTGTTGAACTTCAGCAAGGGCAAATTTCTTTTTTAGGCTTGGCCCGTACCTTGCTCCGAATCTTTTTGTGCTTGACATGGTTGATTATGAATGGGGCTGCCCGGATTCGAACCGGGTCGAGTCACTCCATTTCATTCCGTTCGTGACCCTCTCGAATCCAGTTTTCAACTCCCAGCTAGGATAGTTAAATATGGGGCTGCCCGGATTCGAACCGGGGTTCAATGGTTTTTTTGTATTTTCCGGTCATCGCCGAAGCTCACCCAAACCATTAGTGATAGTTGCTCGAAGAGCAACCTCAAAATCTTTGATTTTGTTGGTAACCCTTCTCCAGGCTACACTACAGCCCCATCGTTTTATTTATAAAGGTTTCTGTTAAGAAACTTCAAAAACCTTTGGTTTTTGTTAATATCGCTTAATTCATGTCTTTTTTTAAAAGGTTTGTGGTGGAAAAAAATTTATTTCAAACTTAGCAGTTCCTTAGAAGCAGTGGTCAGGATCTTAGCCTTGCCATTAAACAAGAGAGTATCTTCAATTCGTATCCCATATTTGCCTGGAAAATAAATGCCCGGCTCGATGGTAAAGATATGGTTTGGCTTGATCATTTGCTTGGCTTCTTGAGAAAAGGCGGGAGCTTCGTGGATCTCTACACCTACCCCATGGCCTAAAGAATGGATGAAGTAAGCAGCATATTTACCCAAATGCTTTCGGGAGATTTTATCCAGTTCGGTGAAGGGTTTGTTTGCGGCAACTTCTTTGATTGGGGCGAGCTGGGCAGCATGTAACAGTTGGTAATGCTCTTCCTCGGCCTTAGTTGGCTTTCCGATATACAGGGATCTGGACATGTCAGAACAATACTGTTGGTAACAAGCGCCGAAATCTAATTGTAAAAATCCCGGTTTAAGTTTTGCGGAGGAAGTGACATGATGAGGTGTAGCACTATTCTTTCCGGAAGCGACAATAGTAGGGAAGGCTAACTCGGCATCATGTTCGCGGATGAATTTCTCCAGGAAAAAAGCTACATCACGTTCTGTTTTGAATTTCTGTAAAGAGAATCTGTTGGCCAAAGCATCAAATGCTTGAGAGGTGATGGAACAGGCTTTGGTTATTTTTTGTATCTCTACTGGTGTCTTTTGGGCCCGTAATTCATTAAGAGTTGAAGATACATCAACTAGTTCTGCATTGGGATATAATTTCTTTAATTTTTCGGCGAACTGTAAGCTAAGAGTAAGTTTATTCACCGCAATTTTTTTTATTTTTGGATCCGCCAATCTCTTCTCCCAATCTTTCTGCAGGAAGGTGACGGAAATTCCTTTTACTTTTGGCGGGAGGTCCAGCTTAGAAAGATATAACTCTGCGGAAGAAGCAGTAATTAACAATAAAGCGAAAGAAGGCTTCATCTGAGTGAAATAGATGATATTAGGATCCGGATGGATAAGAAAGACAAGATCGATATTGTTGCTTTTGAGATAGGATTGGAATTGTTTGAGTTTCATATAAGTAGTATAGTTCCTTTCTTAAAAAAGCTTTTGAAAAAGATTTATCTACTCCCTTGCAGAAAAGTTTAAATACAATTTATCATAGTATCATCTAAAAAAAAAGGGTGAAGGATTATGGATCAAGAATTTAAGGATGTGGTGATGGAGTGCAATAATTGTCATTTAGAATTCTATGCTTCGACATTACAGACTGATTCTCAAACTAATCTTCTCATGTGCGTGAATTGCCTAAGCCTCCCTGGAAGCAGGATCAATATTCTCAAGGATCGGCCTCTGAAAAAAAACCGAGTAGAGATAAAAGAACCGTCCATTTCCCCTAAAAAAGAACAAAGCGCTCCCATGGAAGCCGCTTCTGAAAGCCATTATCGCTGCACCAGCTGCCGATATGAATTTCGGCGCAAGGTAGGATTTACTGGTAATTGCCCTTATTGCACTAAGAAAAGCGTGGCCACGGTAAAGACACACTAAGGTTTTTGATTTATTCTGGTTAAAAGCCTGTTCAGATTAGCTGTCCGCAATACTTATAAACGCTAAAAATAACATTTCTATTACGAGAAAAATAAAAAAATATTTTTCTCTAGTTTACTCGATACCTCGCAAACTATGAAAAAAGCGATTTTAGGCAATGGCCTGACCGTACTTTATTATCCCAAAAAAAGCAATTCCGTAGTAGTGGAAGTGATGATCAATGTGGGCAGCTGCCATGAAAAAAGTAATGAGAGAGGAATATCACATTTTTTAGAACACCTACTTTTTGAAGGAACTTCCCGGAGGCCTTCCAACAAAGAGATTTCCAATGAAATTGAGCGCATCGGAGGAGACTTTAATGCCTATACTTCGACTGGAAAGACCTGTTTTTACGCGAAAGTGTTGCGGAAACATTTTTCCATCGCTGTAGATGTATTGGCTGACATCTTGCAAAATCCTTTATTGCGGGAAGAGGATATCAAGAAGGAAAAGAACGTGGTCTTGAAAGAGATCGCCATGATCTATGATGAGCCGCGACATTATCAATGGGTTTTATTGCAGCAGAATCTGTTTGAAAAACATCCCTGCAAGTATCCGACCTATGGAGATATAAAAATAATAAAAGCCTTGAACAGGAAAAAAGTGCAGGATTTCTTTCAGAAGCATTATCTATCCAATAATATGGTGATTTCTATTGTTGGAGACATTCCAAACTGGAGAAAGGAAATTGAGAAACAATTTACATCTAAAAAAGGAAAAGCGGTAAAAACGAGTTTTCCAGCTGAACCAACCTTATCCAAGGATAAACGCATCCTAGTAAAGAAAAAAATCTTTAACACTCACTTGGTGCTTGGTTTTAAGACAGTTTCCCGCTTGCATGCTGATTCGTATGTCTTAGATGTCATCAACGGTATTTTAGGCCGGGGACAGAGCGGCAAGATGTTTACCGAGATCAGAAGCATCAGAGGTTTGGCCTATGATGTGGGCACGCAAGTCTTAGACGAAGCAGATTTCGGTTATTTTGCAGCGTATGCCATCATCGACAAGAAAAATATTTCCTTAGTAAAAGATTTGATGCTGAAAGAGATTCAAAGCCTAAAAAATGTTTCTGAAAACGAAGTGAAAGAAGCGCAGGATTTCATCGAAGGAGATTATTTGCTGGAGATCGAAGATACACAGAAAATTGCAGACCAATTATTGTTCTGGCAGCAGGTGAAAGATGCTAGTGCGATGAAGGAATATCTAAAGAAGATCAAGAAAGTGACTGTTGCGGATGTGAAGAGAGCGGTAGAGAAGTATTTCAAACATTATGCGCAAGTGGTGCTGGAAGGAAAATGAAATGTTAAATATAAATCAATCAGATTTCATGCGACTGAGCATATTTACAATACTGCTTTTGGTTTTTTTGAGCGGCTGCAGCGAGCCTGAAAAGATAGCGCAAAATGAAAACATAGTAGCAGAAGAAGCGGAAGCTGTTTCTGAAAAGCCTAAAGATGTAATCCCTGAAACTGACGATGTGGCAACCAAAGCGGCTGCAGAAACATTGTCATTCTCCTGGGAGAAGGACAGTGGCGCAAGAATTGCAGATGGTTCTGTCCCTTTCATACATAAATTGAAAGATGGAAGAGTCCGTTTGTATTACTGCAAGGACGATAAAATATTGTCAGCAGTCTCCAGCGACGGTCTGATTTTTACAAAGGAGCAAGGCATCAGAATTTCTTCAGGGACAGGATTTGAAACTCATGTCTGCGATCCTACCATAGTAGATCTTCCTGGCGGAAAAATGAGGATGTACTACAAAGGCGCTAATACTATGAAACCTGGTCCAGGATCAATCCACAAAATCTATTCTGCGATTTCTTCGGATGGCTTGACCTTCCAAAAAGAAGGGCTGAGGATCGATTCAGAGACTAACGGCGATAAAGGTTGGGCTTCTGTTCCGGACGCGATAACTCTTTCTGATGGCAGAGTAAGGCTATATTATGTGACAGCAGCGGAAGGAGAGCATGGGATTGGGTCTACCATATCATCTGACGGCCTTAATTTTGTAAAAGAGCCTGGAATCAGGGTTCCAAATCTGGTGGATCCTGCCTTGATTGAAATGGGCGATAAATATGTGCTCTTTGGAGCATCCATAGATGAAAGATTTGCCGCTCTTCCTAAAGGAATTTATTATCTCGAATCATCTGACGGGCTTGATTTCGGCGAACCTGTAGCGGTTCTTCAAGCAGATAATGTGTATGATCCGTCTGTGCTGAAGATTGATGAGAATACGCTCCGGGTGTTTTATGGGAAAGTCCTGCCTCCGCAACTGCCAGCAGTGGAAAGCCACACGGGGAAGATTGTAGGATGAGTTACAAAAAATTACACATACGCTTCCAGAAAAACTTAAGAAAGATTTAAAAAAAGAACAAAGAAGAAGAAATAAAAATGCAACCAACTAAAGAATCTGAAGACCTTGCACAAATGTTGCGTTATTGGTATCGAGTTTATAATTGCGAACACGAACTACCAAAGCATGATGATTTAGTGGCTAAGCTTGATAATACTGAACCGGAGTTCATTAACGGCGTCAAAAGGGAGCTTGATCGTGATCGCTTTTATCCTATTTCTTATCAAGAGGCTGAAAGAGATGCAGAAGAATGTGCTAAGCGAGTTGAAGATCTTAAAAATCGTGCTGGAGAACGCTTCTTCCTTAAGAGATTAGGATCTTCCGTAAAGAAAATTAGAGGGTCTTTTGAAAAATATGAAAAACTATCCAAAGAACAAATGACAAAAGAGATTATGGAAGAGCGTAACAAAAAAGCAGCGCAATACTTTAAAGAATTCAGAGACAATATAACTTATTTTCTCCAGTCTTAAACATACGCTTCCATTGCAATCTTATCTAACTTTACTTTGTTTTTTCTAAACGGCTCTAGCAGAACATTAATCTCTTTGGCTAAGCCATTCTTTAAGTCAAGAGGATGGAGTTTTTTGGCGACGAAGGCATCTTCAATTTCTTGGTAAGTGCTGAAGGAGATATTGCCGCCGAATTTAGCCGGACGTTCAATCACAAATTTTTCTTTCTTATCCTGCTTGAGAGTCATGATCACTAATTTTAGGAATGCAAGAACACCGTTGTCTTCCAGCTTCCCTTCTTCGCAGTAGGCGCCGCGGACTTTCTCTTGCACACTTTTTTCATCGTCTAAGAGGTCGATCTTTGACTTAGGATCGGAAGCGGACATCTTTTTGCCAATCAAGCCAGGAATCAAAGGAGTCATCACTTCCACTCGCGGTTTGTAACTAACTTTGGGCAAGTATTCGCGAGCGTACATCAGGATTTTACGCTGGTCAATGCCGCCATATTGCACATCTGCCTGAAGATATTCTTCGTCTAAAGCCTGCATCAAAGGATAGATAATCCCGCTTAACTTCGGATTGTCACCGAACTTGACTACTTCGGAAGCAGCTTTAGTAGCATCATGGATAGAAGTGTGAGTTGAAAGTTTTAAGACATCAAGGATGTAATCTTTCTTGAGCTGGAATTTTGATCCTTTGACTATCTCGATGTTTTTAACATCTGCGCCAACAGCTTGAAACATCAAGGGAATTACACTAGAGTAGTATTTGTAGCGTTTCTCTAACACATCCCAGGGACAGTTGTCTAAGGCGCCATGGATGTCGGCCAGCAAGACTTTTACCTTGAACCCAGCTTTAAGAAAATCAGCCATCTTCAAGACCCAGACATAATAGCCTATGTGCGGCCTGCCGGTGATAGCGGTTCCTAAATAGACTACGGGCTGCTTTTTCTTTTTCAGCAAGTCTAGAAGTTCTGCCTCGGT
Organism: Nanobdellota archaeon; assembly: GCA_030697505.1. Classification (GTDB taxonomy): domain Archaea; phylum Nanobdellota; class Nanobdellia; order Woesearchaeales; family GW2011-AR9; genus JACPIL01. Next base: position 15,245 of record JAUYPX010000001.1, read on the forward strand.
GACGATTTCCTGAGTATTGCGCTTGATCAGGGCAAGTTTCTGTTCCGGATTCATACTTTGCTAGAAAGATAGGAGATTTAAATATTTAATGGGAGAATTCGCAAAGAAAATTATGATAAAGCTGGTGAACCTGAAGTTACAGGAAGATTTACAACAATATCTTGCGGCACTTTTGCCTTCCGCTTTTGCACATTAAAAAAGGCAAACCCTACTATTTTTCCTGTTTTTTCATCCCGCCGTTCAAAGACATCATTGCCCGCTTCTTCATAATACGAAGGGGTTGGTTTTCCAAAACGTACCTCTAGATGATCCCCTTCCGAATCCCAATGGATATGCATTTTTTGGCTCATTGTATTTTCTTTGTGTGATAACATGTTATTATAAAGCCCTCGCCATTTAAATATTTTACTACAACCATTAAGTATCTCTTGATATTTTTGTTGTAACAATAATAATAGCACACCTTATCGGGATCGTATTTACTGGAAGTAATTTTAAGAGGATTAACCAGAGTTTCCTTTAATTCTTCAGGATTATTGATTTGCGGGTGTTCTAGAGTGATGTGTTGCCAACGTTCCTTAGTGAGTCTTATTTTTCTTCCACTCTTATCGGTTATGTTGAAGAGGTTAGACATAAATTTTGGCAGAATAACACTTCTTTTTAATTTTATCTCTTATTGAGAATCAATCCCCCTAAGAGTTATATAATCAAAAGAGCTATTAACTGTCAATCAAAAATGAGGTGTTATGTATGGGGAAAATACTTGTTGCAATTTTATTATTAATTATGTTTATGTTCTTAATTTCCTGCGCTCCCACAAAACCACTTACCGATGAAGAATTGAAAGCAGAGTTAGCTAAGCTGACTCTGGAAGAGCGGGAGCAGTTGTTAGCAGATTTGGAGAGTAAAGAAAGTGGCGCATTCGCAGGACAGGCAATTAGAGCAAAATCATATGCTAAAAAAGTTTCTCCTAGAATAGTAACTGTTACTCCGCAACAAATTCAAGATCTTGCACTAAAAGATATAACGCTTCCTCCTGGGATTACTATAGATCAAGTAAAAAACTTTATCTACGCCCAAAAAACATATGTTAATCAAATCGAGGAATTACCTAATCTGAAAGTTGCTTCAGCATTTCAGAAAATGCCTCTATTTGATGTAAATAGGACTGGTCAGCTAATTGATGAACAGCTTAAAGATAAAGTAGTTGGTTATGAATTGCAAGTTCGTCAAAACGACAAACTTATTTACCAAAACAATCATGGCTTGGCTCAAACTTCCGCCGATCAGAACTTGCCTTGGGATGAAAACACCCGCATGAATATGGCAAGTGTAACTAAATTTCTCGCAGCAGTAGGGTTGGTTAAGCTATTGGATAGTAAGGGAATTTCTTATGATGCTAAAATTATTGATTATCTCCCTTTGTACTGGAAAAAAGGTCAAAATATAGACAACATAACTTTTGCAGATTTACTGACGCACAAGTCCGGGTTCGTCAAGTTGGTTCCTGCATCTACTTATTTTTCATCAATGAGAGAAACCGTGGCAACTGGTGTGACATATCCAGCAAACCCTTCCTATAATAATATGAATTTTGACCTAGTATACATTTTGATTTCTATAATTAATGGCGACATTAGTAAAGATAAACTGTTCCTTGCCGATAATGATAAGCTTTGGGCTGTTTTAACGCTCCAATATTATAAAAATTACATGCAGAATAATGTATTTACTCCCCTAGGCATCACTAATGCTGATTTTAATCCAAATATAAAGCATGCGCTAGCTTACCCCTTCCCTTCTGGGAACAATACAGGATTTGAGTGGAACGATTGTTCACAATGGGGCGGCCATTGCTGGGTATTATCAACAAAAGAATTACTTGATGTTCTAGATGCTGTGCGCTTTAAGAACACCGTTATTCCTGCTAAAAAAGCACAATATATACTTGACAATAAATTTGGTATTGACATAATCATTGATACTCCTGCAGGTAAAATCTATGAAAAAAATGGTGGCATGAATACTGCTTCTAATGAGTCTAATAAAGCAATAAGATCAACTATTATTTTCCTCCCAAATAATATAAATATTGTTGCATTTGCAAATTCGCCCATAGATTTGGCTAAGGTAGTTTTAGATGCACTTGTTGCGAGCGAGCCTGAGAAACCAAAACCGGCCAAAGATGATAAACAACCAGCTCTGAACCTGACTGGTTATGATGGCACATGGTGCTTTGAATCAGATGGTAGTAACTTGCCGAATATAAAAGGATATTGTGAGGATAATAGTGGAAAACAAGAAGACTTTTGCCAATCATCAAATTTAATTTTAGAGAGATATTGTACAGGCGAGATAGATTCAAAGGGCTGGAAAAATTTAAAATGTTTAACCCTTCCCCAATCCTGTAACAATTGTTCTGATGGGACAGGGCAACTTTGTGAATGGTAGTTCTCTTTTTTTATATTTTCTTTTAGAGCTTACATTTCAGTAAAATATAAATACTCCTCCCATAAATACTCTCATTGGGGTGGATATGGTAAAAGCTATTATCTTTGATTTTTGGGGCACGTTGGTAGAGAACGGAGTATGGAGCCCTATCAAGCAAGTACAGCAGATCCTGCAGATTGATCTTCCGTTTTCTGACTATGTCAGCCGCATGGAAGAAGCGATGATGACTAAAAAATGTAATTCTCTGCGGGAAGCCTTTGAAGCAGTCTGTACTGAGTTTAAGATTGAATGTACTGAAGCAAAGATGGAAGAATTGATAGGGATGTGGAACAAGTCCTGGATGTTAGCCAAGCCCTATGAAGAAGTGTTAGAAGAATTAACAACATTAAAAGAAAAATACAGCTTAATTTTAGTTTCCAATACCGATACCTTTTCTATAAGCCAAGTGTTAGATAAATTTCAATTACGAGGATTGTTTGATCATATCTTTCTTTCCTGTGAAGTAGGATTGATCAAAACCGATAAGAAATTTCTGAAGAAAGTTCTGAAGGAAACCAAACTAGAAGCAGAGGACTGTGTCTTGGTGGGAGACAGTATCCACAGCGATATGGAAGCGGCCAAAGAAGCAGGAATCAAAGGCGTTTTGATAGACCATAAGCAGCGCCAGCATTTTCATCCAAAAATCAGAAACCTTAAAGAATTATCAAGTATTCTTGACCAGTAATGGTCGAAATCACCTTTTTAGGAACGGGATGCATGCAGCCTACTAAGACTAGAAACCATGCCGGCGTTTTATTGAGTTACAAGAAAGAACATATTCTGTTTGACTGCGGCGAGGGAATTCAGCGGCAGATGCGCATTGCCGGGGTTAAGCCTGCTAAAATCACCAGATTATGCATCACTCACTGGCACGGTGATCATGTCTTTGGCATTCCCGGATTGCTGAGCTCTATGGGCGCGGACAGGATGGGACAGGAAGAAGAACAGGTTTTACACATCTATGGACCGAAAGGATCAAAGGTATATCTTACTAATATGTTCAAAAGTTTTGCCGCCAAAGATATCATCCCTTATTATGTGCATGAAGTATCTGCCGGAAAAGTGTATGAAGGTGACGATTTTGTATTAGAAGCGCAGAAATTAGAACATTCTGTTCCTTGTATCGGATATAGCTTTCGCGAGAAAGACAAACTGCGCATTGATGTGGTCAAAGCAAAGAAATTAGGACTGGAAGGCCCAATCTTAGGAAAATTGCAGCAAGGAGAGAATGTTACTCTAAAAGGAAAGAAGATCAAAGCAAAAGATGTAACCTATGCTGTACTAGGCAAGAAAATAAGTTATGTTACTGATACGGTTCCTTGCAAAGGAGCAGATCTCCTGGCTAAGGATGCCGATCTATTGATTTGCGAAGGCACACATCTAGATGAAATTCGTGAGAAAAGCGAAAAATCGAGGCACATGACGGTGAGACAAGCTGCTTTGATCGCCTCTGAAAATAATGTACAAAAGTTGGTCATCACTCATATCAGCCAGCGCTATAAAGTTCCTTCGGAGATGATCGAAGAGGCACGAACGTATTTTGATAATTCTATGGTGGCGGAAGATTTTATGAAGATTACGGTGTGAAGATTTTTAAATTAAGACTAATTAGAGAGAATCATGACAGGAGATAACCAACGAAGCAATATTGGAAAAATAGTAAATGACATAATAGTACCTTATTATGGGAGCACAGCTATTGGGGGAGGGCTTCTGGGACTTTTCAACGCTGGGACTCTTGGAGCTGTTGTAGGAGGCGTGATTGGACTAACTATTGGTGGACTCTATCATTATAACGATAAAAAACTTTCTCAACAGAATCAAAATTATAACCAAAAGTAACTGATTTTACAACCCATCATAAAATTCTTTCATCACTTTTTCTATCTCAGCAGTTTCTTTCAACTTGAGTAATTTCCCTCTTAACTCCTTCCCACCAGGACAGCCTTTAGAAAAGTTCATAGCCTGCATTCTGATGTTATATACTTTGATAGTTGGATATTGTTTGGCATATTCGACATAGCGGAAGAAGGTTTCAATCTTTTTCTTGGAGGACATCCCGCGGTATTTTCCTGTCTCTAAATACTGATTTATCTGCGTAAAGAGAAAGGGATTGCTCATCGCTTCCCGGCCAATCATGACGTAATCACAGCCGGTTTCATCGAGCATACGCTTAGCATCTTCAGGAGTTCTGATATCTCCATTGCCGACTACCGGAATGGAAACCATCTGTTTGAGCTCTTTGATCAAGGCCCAATTAGAAGTTCCTGAATATCCTTCCTTGACCGTGCGGGGATGGAAAGTGATCATGTCCAGCCCTTCTTCTTCGGCGATCTTAGCGATGGCCTGCCATTTATCCGGTTTGGTAACCCCAGCACGGATTTTGACGGTTACTGGTTTTGTAGTTGCGGCACGCATGGTTTTGAAAATCTGGCGAGTAAGGTCAGGATGTTGTAATAAGGCCGAACAGGCCATCTGTTGGGTGATATGATCAGCAGGACAGCCCATATTGTAATCGATGATGTCAAAATAAGGTTCGACAATCTTAATTGCTTTTTTGAGCGCTTCTAAATCAGAGCCAAATAATTGTATAGCTAAAGGTCTTTCTTTCTCGGAGAATTCGATGAAGTTATGTAAGTCTGCTTCTCTGGCGACTACGGCGTGGATGTTGGTGAATTCTGTTACTACGAGACCTGCGCCTAGATCTTTACAGAGCAATCGTAGAGCAGCGTTGCTGACTCCGGACATGGGAGCAAGGAATGCTTTGGATGGGAATTTTGGTAACATAGAGTGGAAAAATGGTGTTTTAATAAAAAAGTATGGTGAATATTCCACTCTCGAAGAACTTAAATAATCCTTTTTCTTCTCAATATCATGAACACCAAAGCCAAGGGCACGAAAGGCGAACGGGAGTTAGTCAAGGTGTTTAATGAGAATGGTTGGGTATGCATTCGAGCAGCGGGTTCGGGAAGCAGCCAATATCCTTCTCCAGACGTGTTGGCAGGAAATGCCATGCGCAGAGTAGCGATCGAATGTAAAGTGACGGCAGAGACTAAAAAATACCTCTCAGATGAAGATATTGAGCAACTGCGGACCTTTGCCAACAAGTTTGGCGCAGAAGGATGGTTTGGGGTGCGATTTCCCAGCGAACCCTGGTATTTCTTGATGCTGGAAGATATTGAAAACACCGGCAAATGCTGGGCCATCTCTCTGGAATTAGCGAAAAGGAAAGGGTTGAAAGTTGAAGAATTGTTAGGAGTTTCTGAATTACAGAAGCAGCAAGAAGACCGAAATATTTAAAAGCGTCACCACCAAAATACACCAAAGGACAAATTTTCAAAGAAAATTTAGCCCTTTGTGTATAAAAAAGGCGCAAAATCTTTGGATTTTGAGTCTTTTTGTATATACATTAAAAAGCCTTATTATAAAGATTCTAACCATGCGCCTGACCCAAAAAAAAATCGAAGAAATTATGCTTTCCATTCTGGGAGAGGAAGGGTTGCCGTTAGTTAAAGAGCTTTCCGGCAAGCAGCATGTTTCTGAATTTGAGTTGGCCGATAAGCTGAAGAAGGATATCAAGATCGTGCGCAAGATGCTCTATCTTCTGTACAACCATAACTTAGTCAGTTTCATAAGAAAGAAAGATAAAATAAAAGGATGGTACATTTATTATTGGACCCTCCAGTCAGAAAGCATAAAATTTAGTTACATCAAGCGAAAAAAGGAATTGCTAGCTAAGCTCCAGCAGCGCCTGGAAGAAGAAAGCAAGGAATTATTCTTCACCTGCCCGAATCGCTGTGTGCGGCTTAATTTTGATCAGGCCATGGACTTTGAATTCCACTGCCCTGAATGCGGCGAATTATTGTCACAGGAAAATAATGCGGAAAGAGTAGAGACCCTGCGCAAAAAGATAGCAGAGATTGAAGCTGAGCTGGAAGAATTTATGGAAAAAAGAAAGGCTCGAAAAGCCGTATCTAAGGCGCGTAAGAAAGAAGTGAAGACTAGAAAGCGGGATAAACAGCGAAAAACGGCGACCAAAAAAACAGCCAAAGCGGTAAAAAAATCAGTAAAAAAGAAAAAATAAAATTTTATCTTCTTCTTTTATGAGAAAGCGCTTTCTGAATGTTCACTTCTTCTTTCAGGACTTTCCCGGTCAATTTCTGGATGTTCATCTCCATGGAAGCAACTCTTCGTTCCAAGAGAATAAGAACCCGTAAGGAATACACTATCGCTAAAAGTGTTCCAAGTATAACCGCTAACGTAAAATATTGAATATCTAATGTCTGAACGACCATCTGCTACACCTCTTTTTGGTTGCTATGATATGCTTGCTTATATATGATAAAACAATATATTTAGGTATATAAACATTACGGTAACTAAAAGGTAAATGTTTATAAAATAAGGTTGAAATTAGATATATATGGATGGATACGAACAATTATTGAAGAAAGCCCAGGAAGAATTGCCAGAGCAAATTCAGGGTGGGGAACGTTTTGTTATTGAGAAAATCAAGGGACATCTGGAAGGAAATAAGACTGTTCTGGCCAATCTTAAGCAAATTGCCAAGAGTCTGCAAAGAGATGAAAGTCATTTGCTTAAATATTTGCTGCGGGAATTGGCAACTCCCGGAAAATATGAAAAGGATCGGGCAATCTTAGGGACTAAAGTGGCTGCTTCGGCTATCAATAAGAAAATCAAGAAATACGCCAGCGAATATGTCTTCTGTTCTGAATGTAACAAGCCGGAAACCAAACTGATTGAAGAAAAAGGAATCACCTATCTGCGCTGCCAAGCCTGCGGTGCCAAAAAACCAGTCAAGAATATCTAAGAAGAATCATTTACTGCGGATACTAAGATGGATTACATCGTCGCTAAAAAACAAAGCCAATTTGGGATGTTGGTAGTGGTCACTGACGCAGATATCGTCGGCAAGAAATTTGAAGAAGACCGGCTGCAGCTTGACCTTACTAAGAAATTCTATCAGGGCGAGCCGAAGACTAAAGAAGAAGTCAAGCAGATCATGATGACGGCAAGGCATCTGCATCTTACCGGCAAAGGAGCTGTCGCTATCGGAGTAGAGATGGAGTTAGTCGATCCGAAGAAAATTATTTTTATTGACAACGTTCCGCATGCGGAGATTATGAATGAGTGATTGGAATTTTTAGGGGAGATTCCTTCATTCTTAATAAATTTATTACTAAACCGGAAATTATTTCTAAAGTAAATTAACAATAGTAAATCATCCCATAAAGCTTCCCAAACCAACCTGCTTTTCTTTCTCTTTGCCGAAGATCATGTCCACCTGTTCTTTTACCATATCCAAGGTCTGTTTTAAGTAGGGAGAAAAATCATACTTCTCCGCCAGCTTAAGTGAAGGTACCAAATACTTGACCACCGAACCTTCCGAAATAGTAAAGATCAATTTCCCGCCGCAAGTGACACACTTGTTAATCAACGGAGGCCTTCTGAACTTGGCGTTGCATTTGACGCAGCGGAACTGCTGCATGGAGAATTTGCGTAAATTGCCTTTGATGTCGCGAAGGAAATGTTTTTGGATGACTAATTTAGCCACATCATCCATGTCTACCGCGCGGACTTTCTTGGCTATCTCCATCTGGCCGAATAATTTTTCTTCCATAGAAGGAAGTATCTTGTAGGCGGAGCATTGGATCCCCTTATTGAAGTTATCAACGTGATGGGTAAATCCATATCCTTCGTATTGCCTTTCCGTGCCCAGGCGATCGGAAAGCTGTTCCACTTTTTTCTTATCGGGGCCGTATTTAACCTCCCAGGGATTTTTTAATTCAAGTGAGGCTTCATACATTTCCAGAGGATATTTCCAGACCACGTCGATCCCGTGTACCTGGTCGTCAACTTCAGTAGGGTCAAGAAAAGAAGTGAGAACTAACGGTGCGTCCATGGTTGATCCTCGGGTGTTGGGAAGAAATTGACGGGAAAAATTAAGTAGGGCATCCATCAGCAACATCACTGCGGCTTCATCACCGTCACAATCTCTCCTCAGACCAGCATGAAAGGTAGGGTGCGCCAGCAATCCCTGGGTTTGCGAAGCGCCGATAATCCTGCCCACCAGTCCGGCGGAAATATGCGGAGCAAGGGCTATAACTAAATGCCCGGCCAGATCTTCTTCTTTTTCGAGATTGTAAAATGATTTCAGGCCATAAAATCGGACTAAAAGATCATCGATGAACTGGGAAACCCGCTTCAGGACCTTAGGGGCCGATTCGTCCAAGGAGTCAAAGCCGGGAAGAATGATATCCTGCGGCCTCAATTCCAGAATCTGGTCATCATTGTTTAATTCTTGGTCATGGATGTCTTTCAGATATCCTAACTCCCTGAGCTTTTCTACGGAAGTTCCTATCTCTTTAGGCTTGAAATGAGTGATAGGAAGCTCAGTGCAATCATATCTGGTGGTTCCTTCCTTATTCACATAGACATCATGTTTAGCACGAAGAATCCCTTTAGCTAGATGTTCTACGAGGTGATTTTTGTTGGAAGTTCCCCGAACACCTTTAATAAGGTCGGCATGGATTTTTTCACCCAGTTTTTCTTTTGCTTTAGTGAAATAATATTTTATGTCCACCTCGGTATTTTTGTAGGGGAAGGTTTTTCCGTGCCGGCAGGTATCTTTCTCCAATATTCCGCAGTAATTGCAATTATATTTCTGAACACACTCTTTACCGCATTCCGCGCAGCGGGGGTAAATCATCTCTTTACTGCAGGCATTGCAAAAGAAGAGTGGAAAGGTGCTTTGCACTTTTCCTGCTTCCAGAGCGGATTGGAAGCTTCGTAATCGGTCGCCCTCATCTCCGACGGGAAACAATACCTGCGGGCTTCCGGTAAGATGGCGCATCTTCGCTTTTTCAGGGCGGCCCATCCTGGCGCCCACAAATGTGCCGGCTTTATCACGAAAAAATACCGGGCTGATTTTGTTTATCAATTCTAAGCCGTCTTTTTCCTGAGAAAGAGATATTTCTTTTTTTTCCAGATCGGCTTGATCCAGGATATTAAAACTTAAAGCCAGCGCAGCTGCTTCTTTTCGTTCCAGGACAATGTTTTCTTTATTTATGACGCTATGTGGAATGCCCGTAAATTCCAATATTTTTTTCCCTTTGCGATGCAGTTCCTGGCTCTGATAATAAGGGAGAATTATTTTTTTAATGCCTTTTTCTTCTTTTTTTATTTTTCCTTCTTTCAGCCATTGCAGCAAGAGAATGATGTCTTCTGGGCTGACTAATTTCCAATAATAAGTATATTCAGGATGGAGGGGGACAGTAAGTATAGTACTGATAGCTAACGCTTCATCAAAAGAAGGAGTTTCAAAGAGCGGAGAAGAAATATATTTTTGCAGAAGAGTTTCTTCCATTCCCAATTCCTGGGCAGCTAAAGAAAATTTTCCTTCTTTTTCTTTGTTTTTGGCATTTTCATATTTGGCATCGAGGGCTTTTTCTGCTTCCAAGGCCCACCACTCCGGACAATAACCGGCTGGAGCTAAGTAATGCCCGTTCTCAGAAAAATCGCCATAGTTAAACATGATATCACCTAAAAATACTATTTCCTCGATGTAAGGATTGTGCTGCCGGGCCTCTTCTTCGTTGTTAATTTTCACCACAGAACCATCTTTAAGACGGACGATAGGGCCTTCTAAAGTATCGCATATCGTAACCGTAGCTCCTTTTCCGGGGCGTTCCACCTTCAACTGCGTTCCAATAGCGATATATTTTTCTAAGACCATCAGCGTAGCGGGATGCATACCTGCAGCAGAGAATCCAGACACGCGGGTGCGGCCGTAACGTAGCCTTAAACCCCCCACAGCCAAAGGATAGGTTAAGATAGGCCTTCCCGCAACCATATCCATGATGAAAGTATTGTTCGCCTTGACAACTTTTTTTGTTTCTGCTGTCTCTTCTTTTTCTTTGTTAGCGGCGGCATGCTGGGCATGGATCTTTTCTTTCAACTGCAGAAATTCGTTCATGAATTCCCATTCCAATCCAAAATCTTTCCCCCACTTAGAAAGGCGTTTCCAGAGCTTAGGTGCTTTCTGGCAAAGCCCTTCCGCCATCACTAAAGCCATTCCGCCGCGGATAAAATTAGTCTCGATGCGGGGGATATCCTTATAGTTTGAAACTTCTATTTCTTCGGTAGGGTCGCCGTCAACTTCTACCGGCAGATGGGAAGCCATGAATCTTATTTCTTCATCAGAAGGGCGATACTGTAAGTTAGTGACTCTTTCATGATAATCCTGTATCTCGATGGTGAAACGATTGATCTCTTTCTCATCGGGATCGTACGGGTGATATCCCATTTTAATCCTGATATAATCAGCAAGAATGACGGAAGTAGAGGCGGCAGTGCCTCCTGCGCCGCGGATCGGACCAGCATATCGCAGGGCGAAATATTCTTTTCCATCCCTGCGTTTTTTGATTTTAAGGCCGATAAACCCTTCTAAAGGTGCAGACACTATCCCTAACGTAAGATACGCGAATCCGACTCTGATCCCCACTTCCATGGCTTCTAATTTATCTTTAAATCGGCAATGTTTTTCCTGGGCCACTTCTTCAGCTATTCTGAAACCGACTCTCCAGTCAAGAAGGCCATATTCTTTTTCCAGCTCAGCGATCCGCTCAGTTACCTTAGAATCAGTTATTTGCGGCGCTACCACGGAGATCAATCCTACTACCCTTTCCGCCATATTTTTAGCGAGAGGGATTGATACGTCCAATTCCGGATCAAGTCCTTTTTTCCGTGCAGCTTTGGCTACATCATAGGCTTCCTGGATATCTTTTCCAATCTTATCAAAGTATTCTTGTATATGTGGTGACGCTTTCATGTCAACTCTTTTCTATTTTAATTGGAACCGGTTGATCAGGATCAATGTTCATCCAAATGATATTTATCCGAAGTTCAAGACCCTTATTTCCCTGGTCTTGAGGTTTACCAATGGAACGCGGGCCGGCTCGGGCTGATGGCCGAGCTTCTCTTGAAAAGTGGTAATATCCTGCCAGCAGCTTCCGCAGACGGTAGTGACTCCTTTATAGTTAGCGACATTGGAATAATGGATGTGTCCGCTGATTAAGAAATCGGGAATTTTTTTTATGAGCAGAGGATCTTCTTTATGGCCGGGAAAATAAGGGGTGGATTTAAACGACGGAGCCAGATGCCGGCGCTTCAGTAAAAATTTCATGATCAGATCAGCGCGATGATATCCGCCGTTATTTCGGATTGAATCCACGTTAGCGACGTAATAATCAAAACTATAACCGTGATACAGGAGCACGTCAAAACCAGAAAATGTTTCTGTCTTTCCTATATTCACTAAAGCGGGATTGGTGACTAACGTTACATTGGGGATTTTGAATAAGCTGGGAGCAAAAGTTTCATCAAAGGAAGACTGCGGCTCGGCTAAATGGACGGCATCATGATTGCCGGGGCAGATGATAATATGCTTATCTGCAGGTATTTTTTTGATTAGTTCAGAAAATTCTTCATACTGGTGGATGATATTGTGGACGGCTAATTCATCTTGTTGAGAAGGATAAATACCCACTCCATCGACCAAGTCTCCGGCAATGATGACATATTTCACTTTCTTGGCTATTTCACGTTGAGCGGGGTTGCCTGCTTCCGCGTTGATCCAGCGCAAAAATTTATTGAATTCTTCTTTCAGGAAAAGTTTTGATCCTACGTGGATGTCCGATAAGAAAATAGCATATTCTTCTACTTCGCTTTTCTTGAGTTGGTTATTGGCCGAAATATCGGGCCAAATTATTTCTTCCCCGAAAATTATCTTATCGCCGAGGACGCCGCTTACCCCTATCACTTCATCCAAGACTAAATCTTTTGCTTTCAGGTAAAGATCCCTCTTATTTTTTGTAAATACGACTTTTATCCTTCCGGTCGGATCTTCGGCGGTTATGATTATGTTTCCATTCTTAGTCTCGCTGACGTCCTCAACCAGCGCGATCAAGGAAACATTCTCTTTCTCCTTTTTGGCTAAAAGCCTGCTGATGGGCATGGTATTCTGGAGTTCCTGCCTCTGCCGTAAAATCCCTTCTAAAAACTTGTATCGGGAAGCGAATAAAAGAGTGAAATCCTTCACTTCAAATTTACGTGCTTCATTCTTATAGGAAATGATTATCTGCACCGGTGATAGAGAGAGCAGCGCGGAGGGAGAAGTTGATCCTGCTGAGGAAGTTAAAAGTTCTGAAGTTATCTCCGGAGAGAGAGTTGTTTCTGTCGCAGAAAAAGTTGTTTCTGAAGATAGATTGTTGGCAGCGTGCGGAGGGAAAAAATTTCCTTCGCTTTCTTCTGCCTGGCTTATTTCTACTTCCAAGCTGGTTAATTGCTGCTTTTGATTAAAAACAGGGCCTTTTACATTCAATTCGGCTTGCCTAAAGCTTTGCAATTGAGCTTGATATAATTCATCGTCCCTTTCTTTTTCCGCCTGTACGCGAAGAGAATCTATCTCATACCAATCGACCAGGTTTTTTTGTTTGGTAACAATGTCCGCATAGTCGTTATTTAAGACTAATAGATCACTCTCTTGCTCTAATTTCCCCACTAAATTATCACTCATGGGGTTATCTGATTTTTTTTCTAAGAAATCTTTACTCACCAATATTCCTTTTTCAAATAAATCTTCTATTATTTTTTGTTGGTCTTCCATGGTTTCATCGAGGGATCAATAAAATGATGATTATGTGATTTTGAATCAAGTTAATTGCAATGATTTTTCTAACACTGATTTTAATTTTAAGATAAGATTCTCATCGATGGATAAAGACATGTCTCTGGTCCGGCCGTATCTTCCTTTAGAGATTATTTTAGCGTTGATTATCCCTAACATATCCATTTCAGCGATGATATCAGAGACGCGGCGTTGAGTAAGAGTGTTCAATTTGGTCTGCCGGCATAGATTCTTGTAGACATCATATATTTCTCCCGTAAAAAAGTTTTTTTTCTGAGGAGCTATCAATAAAATTGCATATAATATCGATTGAAATTGCTTGGGTTGATTGGTGGCGGCATTGATGATCTTATCTGATTCTATTTTCTTTTCCGCTTCATCAAGATGGCTTATCTGCACTAAAGTAGAACCTTCCCGCTCAGCGAGCTCTCCAGCGACCCGTAACAAATCTATGGCCCTGCGGGCATCTCCGTGATCTCTAGCGGAAAAGGCTGCACATTTTTCAATCACTCCTGCCTGTAAAATCCCTTCTTTAAATGCCAGAGAGGATCTTTTCCTCAATATGTCTTGAATCTGTAAGGCATTATATGGTGAAAAAATGAGTTCTTCTTCAGAAAGGCTGCTTTTGATGCGTGGATCAAGATGTTCAGTAAAAACTAAATTGTTAGAGATACCGACTAAACTAATTTGAGATTTCTTTAATTCTACATTTATCCTGGTTAAGTTATATAAGATTTCATCTCCTATCTTCTTCGTAAGCTGGTCAATTTCATCTAAAACTAAGAGCACTATCTGTTTTTCACGGTCAAGTAGTTTATAAAATATATTATATACTTCATCTGTAGGAAGCCCGGTGGAAGGTATTTCTTGTCCGAATTCTTTGATCAATTGAGCGATGAGGCGATATTCAGTATCCGCAACCCGTTTAAGCTTACAATTTAAATAGATGCTTTTGAGAGGAATATTGTTTTGGGCCGCTACTTTACCCATAGAAGTGATTATATGTTTGATAGAGATTGTTTTTCCTGTACCGGTTTTGCCATAAATGAACAGATTAGAAGGTTTTTCCATCCGTAAAACAGGAGCAAGCACATTCGCAACTTCTTGAAGTTGTTCTTCTCTGTATAAAATCTCATTTGGGACATACGAAGGCAGTAAAATCTTCTTATCTATGAAAATTGATTCCTTTTTCAGATAATTTTCAAAAAAATTCTTTATTTCCACCATCTAACAAAAATCCTCCATTTTTAAAGATGATACAAAATCTTTGTTTTGTATCATCTTTTACGAACACCGACCCCCTCATTTCTTATGGAAAAGAGCTTTGATTGGAATTATGATGGTCTTTTATGATGATTAATAAAGTATTTGGAGATGGAGGATATACTTTTTCATTTAGATTTCCTATCACCTATGTTGCTACTGGAAACAATCTGAGTATTTATATATTTCTTTACTTAATTTCAATTATAATTAAGATACGATAGAAGAAGAGACAAGATTAGGTCTTTGTTCACTCCGTAACTAAAAGTAAATTAAGAAGTTATAATTATCATATTCTGTAATAAGCTCATTTTTACTTATTTTTTACTTTTCTTCTTTGATTCTTTCTTGACTTTATTATACTCGATAAGATGTTAAATGCAATTTTAGCCCTTCTTCTCAATTCTCTTCTTTCAGCTTTATTTTAAGTTATTTATTTATTATATATTTATTTTCTATATTGAAAATAATAGTATAATAATAATATGATAGATAAGATAAATAATAAATAAAATAAATAAAAGTTACATAAAAGGAAAGAGACAGAAGCTTATGATAACTATCGATTAAGAAACAAAATAATTACATTTAACATTGATTTTAATATTAACTAAATGTAAATTAAATTATTGATTAAATTATGATTATCGATAATAATCATCAATGAAGCCAAATTACCCCGATATCACTCAAAATAGTTCTAAAGGAAGTAAGTTTTAATGAGAAAAATTGTTTCTCTTCAGCTCTTTTATCTGAAAAGCCCCATATTTGTTTTATAAAAACAGGTTTATTTTTTGTTACTTCAATATTCCATCGGAAATCAAGGGGTGAGGTTCATTAAACTGCTTTTTATTTACGCTAAAAAACAAATAATTCAATGATTTTGAAATCAAATGCCATAGGCTTGGTAAAAAGTCTCAAAAGTGATCTTGGCCGGCACCCTTCATCTTTTTCCACTAAGCCGTGTTCATAGGAATCTTTATATATTTTGTATTTTAATATTAGCATTGATGGTTCTGGAATATATCTTTAATCCTTTTGTCTTAAAGAAGAGACCCTGGGAGATGTTTGTGGTTGGTTTCATATATTCGATCATAGCCTTATTTCTTTCCTATTTAGTTTTCAAGGAAGTATCCGGTCTTTTAACCGTCTTCTTGATTGTCATAGGAATATTACCTACAATGTATATCACTGTTAAAAGCGAAGAGGAATTAGATATAAAATATGAAGGGGAATGGAAATTATTGCAGGAACATGCTAAAGTTATAGCTTTCCTACTTTTTATGTTCTTAGGGATAACCACGGCGTTAATTTTTTCTTATGTGCTTCTTCCTCATGAGATAGTGGATAATGTCTTTGATTTGCAGCATAAAGCCATTGTGAATGTCAATAATTATGTCCGGGGAAATATTATTGGGGAAGATATAACCGGCCAAACCACAAAAACAGATATTTTCATTAAGATTTTTTTAAATAATCTGAAAGTGCTTTTCTTCTGCCTTATTTTTTCCTTATTATATGGAACCGGAGCATTATTCATTTTAACGTGGAATGCCTCGGTCATCGCCGCTGCGGTCGGCGGCTTAATCAAGAACAAGATAGCAGAGACCGCATCTCTCGCCGGATTTGGGCTGTTTTCAGCTTATCTTGGAACAGCTACTTTCAGTTTTTTTAAGTATATGTTACACGGCATCTTAGAAATAACGGCATACTTTATCATAGGATTGGCCGGAGGGATCCTTTCTATGGCTTTGATCAAGAAAGATCTAAGTTATGATTCTATTATGACCGATGTTTTAGATTTAGTCCTTATAAGCATCGGATTTTTGTTGATCAGCGGCATTGTGGAAGTGTACATCACTCCTTTATTTTTTTCTTAGTTAGGGATCTTTATCAATGAACAATTAAGCATGCATTAAAAGGACGATAGCTTTGCACTTTTATGACTTTAAAGAGAACTTTGCCAAAAAAGACAAATTACGCAGGATTCTCTAAAGAAGCCTTACTTTTCCCGGCATATTCTGAAAAATATCACCGTTCTCTAACATCTTCTCTATAATTTCCTCTGTTTTTTCCAAAGGGGATTTCTCAATGATCTCTTCGATCATGGCCCCTTCTCCTTTATCTAATTCTGTAATTAGCTTGGAGAGCTTCTCAAAAGGCAGCAAAGGATCATTTTCTTCTATTTCTTCATTTATGACTTCAAAAGTTTCTGCCGTTTGAGTTATTTTAGGCGTAGAAATCATTTCTTTTTCATTCTTTTTAGGTTCTATTTTTTGAACGGTTTTCTCTTCTTTTTCTCCTAGTTTTTTATTTTTTTGCAGCTCTAAGAATCTGACTTTCAGCCAGGCAGGATTTATTTTTTTGATTATCTCTGGAAAAATATATTTCTCTTGATTGAATATCCTTATTTTTCCAACTATCTGCACCACATCGCCAACTTCCAAATAAAAAGCAGCCCGGTGTTCTTCAAAAAGCCGCAGGATTATCTTTCCACTTCCATCATCTATGAGGATGGAAGTGACCGATCCTCTCAATTCCTTATGTATCAGGGCGGCTATGACATTGATCCTAAATATCTTTTTAGTTTCATTCACTAAGATGTAATTAGGATTTTGTTCTTTTTCTTCAATATATTCCCCTTCTTCCAATTCCTGTATGGAAATTTTTTCTGCAGGGAATCGGAAGAATGGCCTGTTTTCTGTTTCCATTTTTTGTTTGTTTGCGCAAGTAGACGCTAAAAGTGAAAAACCATCACCTTTGCGTCCCAAAAATGCAATGCATTTGTTAGGACATTAAAAATCCTTTTTGATTTTTATTTCCTATAATCTCTGTATAAATCCTCTTTTTGGTTCAAAGATATCCCCGGACCTGCGTAATTTTTCCAGCGACTCTTCTACTTTTTCTGGAGGAATATTTTTCTCTTTAGCCGCTTCTACAATATTTTCAACAGGAATTATTTTTGAGTTGAGCTGTTCTTCCAAAGCAGAAATGATCTCTTTCATGACACTAAGACTATTTCGTTGAGTAGCAGTAATCTTACTTCCACCCAGGCGGTCAATATCTATTTTTCCGGTTTCGCTGTCTTTGGCGGTTTCATTGAGGCAGTGGCTTACCAGCTCAATAGCTTTCTGGGCATCTTTTTTGGTGACGCTTTTGGCCAATCTTATTTTTGCAGAAGCTTCTGACAGCCTGATCAGCGCTTCTAGCTGCCGGGCAGTGATAGGGATACTTTTGATTCCACCTTCTTCGGCATTTCCGGAGTTGCGCATGGAGACATAATAGTTTTTAATCTCTTCAATCGCGGCATCACTTATCTTAGGGTTTACTTTCAAACGCACATAGGAAAAATATTTGCGCATCAGCTCGGTGGATATCTCTGCGACTGCCTGGGATGGATCTTTATGGAAATTCAAAATAAAAGAAGCGGTAGTCTCATCTTTTTCCCGATTAGGCAAGTCTTTAACCGGAAATATAAGATCAAACCTGTTTATCAAAGTAGGAGGCAAGTTGATTTGGTTAGCGATCAAGTCATAAGGATCAAAACGCCCGAATTTGGGATTGGCTGCGGCTAAGACGGTGGTTTCACATCGTAATGTCGCCTGGATGTTAGCTTTAGCGATACTGACGGTCTGCTGTTCAAGAGCTTCGTGTAACGCAGAAGTATCTTCCTTCCCCATTTTATCCATTTCGTCTATGATCGCAAACCCACGATTAGCTAAAACCAATGTTCCTGCTTCTAACGACCATCCGCCCAGGAATTCGTCTTTTACTACTGCGGCGGTCAATCCTGCCCCCGTCGCCCCTTTTCCGCTGACAAAACGGGCCTTAGGCGCTATCTGAGAAATTCTTTTGAGAAGTTGGCTTTTGCCGCTCCCAGGGTCGCCAATAAGCAGCATATGCATATCTCCCCTGGTAGTGACTCCATCTGGGCGAACCTTACGGCATCCCCCGGCTAACTGCAATATGATCGCTTCTTTTATCTTGTCGTGTCCATAAATTGAAGGAGCAAGGCTTGCTGCGAGAAGGTGAAGAGGGTCAGGAGACTTGGCGATTCTTATTATTTCTTCCATATCCTTCTCGGTAATGTTAAGGCTCAAGGTGTCGTCATGCAACGGTTCGAGAGAATTAGCTTCAACAATGAGCTCATATTTTATAGATTGGCCGCCTGTCTTCAGGGTAATCGGCACTTCGGTAACCCACCCGACTAATTGTATTCTTGATCCCGGGCTGCTTTTCCGCTCAGTAAGCGGCGAAACAAGATCATCCCGCAGGAAAACATTTATTCTTTTTGGCTGAAATCCTTCCAAATCTTCTGCCGCTTCTTCCAGCACTAAGCCTTGTCCGTCCACTAACTCTTTTGATATTTCCTTGAATTTTCCTTTTCTTCCGCAGCCGCAGCGGGTTGGCTCTTTATATTTCTGGTCTAGCTGCAGCACGGAGAGTATATTTCCGCAGGAAGGACACTCAAATTTTGAAGCGCTCACGTGCGGGCGTACATCAGTCTTGTTACGGACAATTCCGTCCACCCAGAGCAATTTATTAAGGTGCTTGCTTCTGATTTCGCTGATCAGCACTTTCTGTGATTCCGGGAGATTGATAAAACGGATATTGAATTTGCTGACTTTTTTTGGCAGATCAAATTCTTTGATGGCGATTTCGCCGGCTTTAAGAAGTTCTTGCGGATTCTCTAGAAGCTCTTCCGCTAGATCTTTGTTAAATCTAAGCAGTTCAAAAAAATCAAATTTGATAGAAGATTCTCCTTTGCGTACTGCTTCTAAAAGTTGAGGCTTATAATTCTGCTCAATAAAGTCTCTAAAAAGTTTTAGTTGTTCTCCTACATCTAACGTAGGTAAATTATCATCTGTAGTAGTTAAATCCCCCATAGCCCCCTCTTATGCAAAATAAAAATAAATGAAGGTTATATAAAGATTTATGTAAGATTTTATGGCTTTTCCAGTACTTTCTTTAATCGCTCTATCAGTAAGTCGGTAGCTTCGTTCACTTCCTGTTCGGTTTTGGTGCCGGTGCAGACGATCTTACCATTACTAAAAAGCAAGAAGGTAGCGCTGGTTCCTTTGAGCTTGTGCACCAGGCCAGGAAATTGCTCCGGCTCGTATTCAGTGTTAGGGAGCTTTAAACCCAGCACGTTAAGGTTTAAGGCCATGCCGATACTTCCAGATGCGACGATGTTTTGGACAGTTATTTTTGGCTTGATAGTGACATGAATGTTTAATTTCTTAAGGCTCTTGATGATGCTTTGGATGCTTAGGTCTACCTGTTCCATGGTCCTGGCGCCGGTGCAGACAATCTTTCCGCTGGAGAAGATCAAAGCGGAAGTCTTAGGATCTTTGATGCGCAATACTAACCCTGGAAACTGTTCGGGATTATATTCGGTGTTTGGCAGGGTAGCGGCCATCTTTTCTAAAGGGATGTCTTTTTCAAGACTGCTGGAAATAACGATATTTACGATGGTTATTTCTTTTTTAGAAGTTATTTTAGAAGTTTTTTTTGACATATTGACCTGCCCTCCAAGTATCCATATTTCTTATTAAATGAAGGGAGAGTATTTAAATATTCCCTTTATAAATACACATTTTCTTCCAGGCGAAATCAAGGGGTTATTTTTAAGGAAAAGAACGAAGATTTTTAAAGAGACTTTAGCGTGCAGAGATATGACCTACGATACCATCTTATTACGCTACGGCGAGATCTTTTTGAAGGGCAAAAATAGAGGCACTTTTGAGCAGAAATTGGTGGAAAATATACGGGAAATAGTCTCCCGAGAGGCTAAAAGTGTTCCCAAGGTCAAGAAGAGCCAAGGGCGGTTACTGATGCCTTATTTTTCCGATCATAGAGTGCTGCAGAGAATATTTGGCTTAACTTCCTATTCACCTGCAGTTCGTGTGGAGAAAATTACTGAGGAGATCCAGCACAAAGCAGTAGAGCTTTTACAGGAGAAAAAGGGCACTTTTAAGGTAGCTACCAAACGTTCTGATAAGTCCTTTCCCATTACCTCGCCAGAGTTTAATCGGTCAGTAGGAGGATATATTGAAGACAAAACTGCCTTGCGCTTTTCTTTAACCGATCCAGACATAGTTTTAGAAATAGAAATCAATCAAGAAGGAGCCTATTTGTTCTTTGAAAGTATAACTTGTGCAGGAGGATTACCGGCCGGAGTTGAAGGAAAAGTTTTGTTATTAGTTGAGGATGAAGCAGGTTTGTTAGCAGGATTATTGTTTTTGAAGCGGGGCTGTAGTGTGTTTCCGGTCGCTTTTGCAGAGATGGATATTTCTTTATTGCAGGCATTTAGTCCGGTGGAATTGAAACTGCATCAGGTTAAGAATGTTCAGGAGCTAGAGGAATTGGCGACTCAGAAAGAAATCTCGATTCTTGTAACTGGGCAGACTTTTGGCGATAAGGCAAAGGGGAAAACTAATCTAACCGTTATGAAACCTTTAATTGCCTATTCTAAGAAGCAGATAGAAGAGCAACTAAATAGGTATAAGAATTTAGCTTCAATTCCCCACCAACCTTGAATAAATCGCTTCTGCTTCTTCTATGGAGTTGGCATTAATCAATGCTCTTCCGTCTTTAAACAAAGTGATGTTTTGAACTTGCAAACAAGATCCTTCGTCAATAACCGGAGCTATTTTTTCCCAACGCTCTTTTATTTTAGCAAGATCTAATTCTTTATTTCCTAAGACTTGGTATTTTCCAGCAGAGCAGAAACGGATAAACTTAGAAGTTTCTTTTTTTTCTAAGTGGGAATAATTTCCTGCACAAGCAGGACAGTTTTCTTTCTTTTTTATGTTTAATTTTTTGAAATTCTGATTCCAGATATCATAATGATACAGCAAAATTTCTACTTCCTTTCCTAAGAGCATCTTTAGAGCTAGCGTCGCTTGCAAGGAAGCGATGGAAACAGTAATAGTGTTAAGCACTCCGACAGTATCGCAAGTTTCCAGATTACTTTCAGCCAGAAAACATTGCAGGCAAGGGCCGCCAGGAACAAAAGGCATTACATATCCTGAAGTCTTAATGGCGGCAGCATAAATCCAAGGTTTCTGTTCTTTTTTGCAGTAATCGTTGATCAGAAATCTGGTCTGGAGATTGTCAGTGCAGTCGAGAACAAGGTTTGCGCTTTGCAGAACTGCAATATTTTGCGGATTGAGATGGATGGCGTGGGTTTCTACTTTTATTTCTGAGTTGATTTCATTGATTCTTTGTTCTGCGGCAGCAACTTTATTTTTTCCGAGATCTTTCTCACTAAAGAGGGTCTGTCTTTGCAAGTTTGATTCTTCTATGACATCCCGATCGATGAGAATCAAATTACCGGCTCCTGCTCGAGCCAACAATTCAGCAGCCACCGTCCCTAAAGCACCAACTCCAACAATAGCAACTTTCTGGTTGTGCAGTGATGCCTGTCCTTCAGCTCCAATTTCTTCCAGCAGGATCTGCCGCGAGTACCGAGAATTATTTCCAGAGTTATGCATTTTGAATGGTCTCCTTCATCACACAAGCGTTGCAGATATCTTTGTTTGACGCTTCCTGACATTTGCTGCACGATCTGATTTTGGTTTCTGCTGTTTGGTTTTCTTGGTCTTTGAGCAGAGGAAGCATAGTAAGAAAGGAATTGACAATACCTTGTTTTGTCCCTTTGTATTTCTGCTCAAAATCGTTCAACATCTCCTGAATGTGATGGCGATAGCCTTCTTTTGAATAAGGGCATTCTGTGAATTCGATCTGAAATTTTTGTAGAAGAGCATACAGACGCACTTCTTTTTCCGCGCAGAAATACAATGGTTTTACCCGTTGCACAAATAAATCGTGTTCTTCCAATCCGGAAATAGGCCCTAAACGGCCGGCAAGCTTGGTGTTGGCTTTGAACATATTCATGATGATAGCTTGGGCTTCATCGTCGAGATTATGGCCGGTAATGACCTTATCTGCGCCTAATTTCTTGGCGTGTTTGTTGAGCAGATATCGTCTCCAGACCCCACAGACGTTACAAGGCCTTTTGTTGGTATCTTTGTTGATGATAGGATATGCTTTATCTAGGGTTTTTCCTAACTCTTGCTCGAAGGATACAATAGTCAAAGGCACAGCATGTTCTTGACAGAATTTTTTGAGGTCAACAAGAGTTTTTTCACGGTAATTATCTATGCCTTCATCCACAGCAAGAGCAATGAGATTATTAGTAGGGAGATTGTTTTTTTCTAAATATTTTTTAGTGAGATAAAGGACGGTAAGAGAATCTTTTCCTCCGGAAACAGCCACACAGAGTTTTTCATTCCTGCCAATAAGTTGGTATTTGTTGATGGTTTTGAATACTTTTTCTTCAAAGTAATCGATAAAATGATTTTTACATAAACCTCCGTGCTGCAGGGCAATGACCGCGCTGTTTTGACACTTACTGCAGCTCATCTTACCCTCCGGAAATGACGCTGAGAAGCTCTATTTTATCTTGATCTTGGAGGGTTTCTTCTTCAGTGATGACTTCGTTATTACGGACCACTAAAAATGCTTCGGGATTGAGTTTTAAATGAGTGAGAAGATCTTTGACTGATGTTCCGGCAAATTCAATTTGCAGCGTACGTTGTTCTCGTTCGTTGAATATTTCGATGTACATTTTTACCTCTCTGCGTCTCTAAGTAAGGCGCAGTTTAGTTAAGCTGTAGTTTTGGGCATATGCCAAAGGAATTTTATTTTTGGTATAACCTAAGTCCTTTGTATATACAGAGGACCCTAACCTTTTGTCTAATCCTCTGGTATATTTTATAAATTTAATGACTATTTTAGAGCAGATGGATGATTATGTTTTCATGAAGAAAAGTGTAGAAATCGAGAAACTAGCCGCAGAGCTAGGCTTTACTAGAGTGCACTTTTTAGATACTGATTTTGTGGTGCTAAACGGAAAGACCCAGAAGGAGCTGTTGAAAGAAATTGACCAGGCCAGGAATAAAAAACTGAAGACCTTATTTAAGGCGGATTCAGAAGAGATGCTGCGCTTCGCTCTGGAAAAAAACGGAGTAGATATTATCTATGGCATGGAGAATCTTCATCCTAAGGACAGCCTGCATTTTGTGCGCGGCGGATTAGATCAGGTTTTATGCGCCATCGCTGCGGAAAAAGGCAAGATCATAGGATTTTCGTTTTCAGAAATATTGAATTCCCAAAATAAAGGAAAATTGTTAGCTCGCATGATCTTCAATATCAAGCTCTGTAAAAAGTATAAGGTCCCTATGTTGTTTGGCAGTTTTACTGCTTTTAGGGAAGAGATGCGTTCAGCCAAGGATCTGCAGGCTTTAGGTAGGATATTAGGTTTGTAAGGGCCTCGCCAAATCACAAGGGAAGATTTATAAATAATTGTCCTTTTCTAGTAGTAAATTGGTTTAAAACAGGAGGATACCATGACATCACTTACAAAATTACAAACAAAAACAGCTATTTTAGGTCTAACTGCTTTACTAAATTGCGGCCCAAAAGACGAGATCCATAATAATTATTACATTAATAACGGAAGTTCTCCAGCGACCTGCGATGATTGGGCAAGTAAATTATTGCAATGTAATATTACTGATAGCGGTGCTACTTACGAAAGTGTAGTAAAGGAATGTAAAAAAGCCCGTATGGAAGAATATGCATCTGTATGGTTAAATTGTATCAAGGATACCCCTTGTTCCGACTTACAGCAAGGAGCATGTGCGGAATATATGCCCACACATTAAGGAGAAATGAAAAATGAGAAAAATATTGCCTTTGGCGTTTTTAGCGGCTTGTACTTATAATACCTATAATGTTGATGGAAAAGAAGGTTCAGAAAAGGATCCTTCAGTCAACTGCGATACTGCTCTTCAAATCCAATGGGATTGCGGTTTGTATGTCAATGAACCCGATGCTAAAGACCCTGATTTTCGTCAAAAATTAAAGTATGAATGTGAGACACATTTAAGTGGCGTTTACACATTGCTTGATTGCATCACTAACTCTTCTTGCAAAGAGCTGCAGGATGGCAAATGCGACCAGTACATGCCCAACTATTAATTTCTTTAATTTTTTTATTGTCTTTCTCATAAGTATCGAAAAATTTAATTTTTCGGAAGTTCCCGGAAAATCGTTGTTTTCCGATAACATTTATAAAGATAAAGTTATTGATGTAGTCGAGAGTATGATGTTGAAAAAAAGAGGGTTTTTGATAGTAGTAGTTTTAGTTATTTTGTTGAGTTTTTCTGGATTGGCTGGATGGAGTGGACATTGTAATGGGGAAAGTACGGTTCGGTGCGTTTCCTTGGTTATATCTGGAAACGATCCAGAACAATGTGGTGCCTGTGATGACATTGGACCAGGAACTCCTTTTCGAGGCCCCATAAATTGTGATTCTGCAGATATGTCTTGTCAAAGTTTTCTTATCGGGCATGGTGCAGAACAAATCCCCCTTACTAATGAAAAAGCATGTATTGTTGGCGGTCCTTACAATATACCTCCATCAAATGGGTGTTGGGTTATCGGTGGAGAAGAAGATGTAAAAGGAGGTCCAGCTGACCCAGGAGATGATTGTTCAGCAGCTAAGGCGTCTTTTGGAAATAAATGGGGGCAGGATCAATCCCTTGGAAATAACTTATTTGATAGAATTACAATCAATGATAATCCTGCTGATGCTGATTATTTAATTGAAGATACCTATATAAAAAGTAATTTTGAATATGTCTGTTCTGATGATAGTACCTGGCATCTTTGTATAGAAAAAAATTTAGACCAAGTTGCCTGGGCAGATGATAAACTCTACGAGTGTAAAAGTGATGGATATGTATATAATTGGACCTTAATAGATTCCGATCAAGACCACGATGGATGGACCACTAAACAAGGAGATTGTAAGGATAATCCTGAACTAGATTCGACTTTGAATTGTCCTGTTGTCGACATTAAGAAACCAGAATGGGCTGGATTGACTTTAGATGGTATCCGTGATAAGGTAAAAGATCTTTGTAAATTTCCGCAACATTCCCAATGCGCAATCTGTACCAATCCTGGCGCTCCAGAAGTCTGCGGTGATAATGTCAACAATGACTGCGGCGGCCCTAATGCGCCCACTCCGGAAAATAAAAATGAACCGAATGGAGAAACCAGCGATGATTGTCATCTAAACCAAGCTTCTTGCACCCAACAACCCATACCTAATAGCAAAGTAATAGGGACATGTGTCAAAGATCCGAAACAGCAATGTTCCTTTGACAATGAGTGTAAGGAAGGAAAATGTGATCTTTCAAAAGCAGCTGAAACTAAATCAGGATTTAATATCTACAACCAAGATTTCTCCTGGGTGGATACCAAGAGCGGCGGTTACTGCTGCGGCTTCAACGGCGTCAATGATTTAGGGCAAACGGTTTCCAATGAAGAAGGAAATTTCCTCTGTGTTAACAAGAATATGGTTGGCAGCGAAGCCACAAAACAAGCAGATAATACTTTTAAAAATTGGATAAAGGATCTCTTAGACCGAAAAGAAAAAGGTGATTCACGCTGCGGCGAGAACTGGTGCTGGCTAAATGCGATTAGCGCGCAGACTAAATTTCAGATCATAGCTTTGCTAAAACCGGGAGAGAAGCCCATCGACGTTGTCTCTAATAATGATGAATGGTTCATCTGCAAAGAAGGAGCTCCGGCAACTGTACCAGAACCAGGAGCAGTAGAAAAAGATTATGAAGCTGACCTTACTAAAGCCCATCGCTTTTATTGTTATGATGAAGGAAACCGCTGGGCTTTAGCTGAATGTGCAGGCAAGCAAGATACTAGGCGAAATTTTGGTATCAAAGGACGTTATGAAGGCGAAGGGTTATTTTCTCTTCCGTTAGTGCAGGATTCCACTCCTGATGTGGAAGGAGATGAAGTAACTATAGATCCGGAACGGGAAGGCAAGGCTTTAGACTTTCATTCCAGCTGGTATAAGAAATTTTATAGTGATTACAATTATATGGACTTTTCCAGCTATGATTATTTTAATTTCATGGTCAAATTTGTTGATGAGAAGCCTAAATTACCGGTTGGTATAAATCTTAAACTATATGGCCCTAAGGATGAAAACAACAAAGATATAATCTACTTTGATGGAGAAGTATTAGGATATGTAGAGAACGGCCCCTTATTTGATAAAGACGGCTACATGCATGTGCGGGTCCCTATAGGAGATTACAAGGCCGTAAAATCGTTCACCCTAGGACCAAGCACAAGTAAAGGAGCTGCTCCGAACGTCATGAAAGTACGCAACATTTACTTAAGTAAAGAAGGAGAAAATCCTCTCTGTTCAGGACAGGATTCTATAGCTCAATCTTCTTGGCTTAACGATACTGATTTCGGTGATCCGGATAAAGAAGTAGATGGAAAAAATCTTTGTACAGCATTATACGGCAAAACCGCCTGGCTGGGAAGCGATCAGCAGGTAGATGCCAAAGTCACTTCAGCGAATTGCTGTGGTAACAACCAGCATGAATATTATGCCGGGAAAAGCGCGCCATATCCACCCCAAGATGCAGCTTCGACCAGCGAAGCAAAGAATTATGGCTGCTGGAATTCACAGCCCATCGCTTCCGGCGAGACGATCATGAATGTAGAATTCCAGGTCAGCTCTATTGATTCAAAGCATGAAGTCACCTACGATCCTATCACTCTGGAAAATTTACATGATTTTTCTCTGCGCACCGCGGAAAAAGACGTAGAGGAACCAAAGAGCAGCGATGATTACATTACCTATGATCACTTCTATAACATCTTCCCAGCAGAATCTGCTGTTTTACAGCCCGGCCAGACTTTTAAAAAACTGTATGTCTTTAACTTAACGGAAAAAACGTTCCTTCCTGCTCAAGTGGTGAAAGGAAAAACTTCATTATGGTTCAAGGATATTGGCGTCGCTAATGATCTGGTTGATGTATTCTTTTATGACACCATCACCGGTGAAACCCATGGAAAGGCAATTCCTTCTTTAGCCGATCCAAATAGTAAAGACGGCAAAGACTTACTGGTTAAAGAACCATCCATCTATCTCAATGAAAAAGAAGTGGAGCATTTATGGGGGCACCCCCTAGCTATCGTGATGCAATTGGAGAAGAAGAAGTTTTTTCCTCCCACTAAAACCTCCGCAGCTCGCAAGACGGAAACTACAACCGTGACCGATTCCTGCAGCAGCGATGAATGCTTGTTATCCTTGCCGGGAAATCCACCTTACAAGATAACCAATTTACATCCTGATCTGTACGAGTTGTATTTTGTGACCGGTTCGTTGCCGGAAAATGAGAAACTGATCACTCAAAAAGATCAGCAATTTGCTGAATATGGGAATTTAAAGGCGAGAAAAGTCGCGCAGCAGGTGATCTTTCATAACGGCGGAGATGACGCTAAACTGAATTCCGGTTTTTATGGCTGCAATGCCGCTGATTTCATCGGCAAAGACCCGCTGATCAGCAGCTATTTTTCCAATAAGCAATACTGTTCAGCCATCGACGGCATGTTCTGCGCTTTAAGCGTGCAGCAGGAGGCGGCAAAACAGAAATTTACCACTATTGATTCCTGGAGTGATGAAAAAATCACTAATGTGGGATATGAAGCCTTGCCTGCGCCAGAACCGGGAGTAAATATCTCCGCTTATTATGAGCAATCGCAATTGAAACTGAAGCTTTTGAAGGTCCCCATTTCTCCGGAAAAGCGAAATCATACTGCTGTAGTTTTACCGGCCAGAAATTTCATCTCTAATCCTGAATTTGCTACCGTGGCGAAAGAAATCCCGCATTGGGAACTGTTTGATGCCGGCGGAAATAAAGTTGCCAGCCTTAACAGTCCAAAATATCTGATCGAGACAGGAAAAGTTACTTTGGCAGCTAATGAAAAACTTCGCTCTGAACGTCTGGCAGTAGGAAAAAAGGTTGACATCTTCTTGAGTCAGGCTCAAAATTGTCAAGCGAAAGTCCTGATAGTAGACAAAGATGGTAACAGTAAAGAAGCAGATTTACCAAAGTTTAACACAGATGAGGCTTCGTATGTGGTAATTGAATTTACCGGCCCCTGTCAAGTAGAGAAACCATCATTGCAAGTAGTTGATGAATTAGGCCCGGCTGACTATTCTTATCAATCCCATATGGAATTAGCCGATCCTGATGCGCGCTCAGGCGCGGCCTGCTGTCCGGACGGCTATTGCTGGAACGGCTATGCCTGTGTCGAACCGATGAGTTCTTTGACCACTACAACGGAGCATGTTGCTGACGGCAGAGATTATCGCTGTGTGGATGGAGGATGGAAGCGCTCTGCTTTGAAATTTGACTGGAATAATAAGCAATGGGGATTCTGCCCTCAAGAAAGCCAGTGTTTTGTCTTAGGTTCAGGAAAAATAGAAAATACGGCTAAGACTTTCTATCAGGGCCAAGCCCCGATATGCATTAATAACAACGAGTATATTTTTGATAATTACTGCAGTCAAGGAAACTGGACCAGCAGGACTAAATTTTTGGCCACAAAGTTGCTGCAGGTAGCTGAGAATAGCGAATATGTGCTGTATTGTTCGCCTTACAAGGAAGCTTTATTGGATTTAGGAAATAACGAAAATTATCTAGGCGGCACAGTCACCGTAACAGAAAAAAAGCCAGCCTCTTTACCTACAAGTTTGGGCAAGCCGCAGACGCCAAAAATATTAAACACCTGTTACCCAAATCTGGATAAAGGCTTAGTTCCCGATGCGCAGAATACTTGCATCAACAATGTCTGTATACTTCAATATAAAGAAGGCGGCCAATTCAAAGTGGCTTTCGCCACGACCTTAAACAAAGATATTACGAATCCCAATTCCTTCCTGTTATCCTTAAATATACCACAGGAAAAATTAAGCCAGATCTGCCAAAATTCCGGCAGTGCTTTTATAGAATGCAACCTGAATGGCTTAGAATTTCCATCCAGCGCCAATCTGTACTATTCTAAGGACCTCAATGCCCTGATATATGCTCGGGATGGAATGAAATTGAGCCCTGGCGCTGTAAGCAACATCATGAAATGGTTCAAGAACTTATTTGGTGCCGGCGTATTGGCAGAAAAAACCTTTGTCGCTCAGGCGCAGAATTTCCGGAATGTCTACTTGGCAAATATTGGCGGCAAAAAAGTAAGAGCAGTAGAAGAGATATTTCCCGGGGTAAAGCAATCTTTAGTGGCAGAATACCAGAACTTTGATACGCCTATATGCGAATATGTCAAGAACATTAAAGTCCCGCCGGAATTACAATTGGAATTGTTAGAGCAAGCTTCAGGAATAGAGAAATTACATTGCGCTGTCAATGGGACTACCCAGAAAGTGGTCATTAATGCCGGTTTAGATTTCTTCTGGCCGCAGTTGACGGGAAAGTTGAGGATTGGAGAGAGTAGTTAGAATTATTTTTATAATCTGCTTTTTCCACCAGTGTCCTGAGAAGCGAAGCTTCTGGGATGCAAGAAATTAAGAAACTACTTAATTTCTGCACTGAAATCCGGTAGTTTCCTGATTTCATGTGCCAATAAAGTAGTTTCTTTATTGTGCATATTTCACTGGTGGTGAATCA
>JAUYPX010000006.1 GCA_030697505.1 Nanobdellota archaeon
AATCAAAATATTCCACATCACGGGAAGAGATGATGGTTTCCTTCCGCTCTTTATCTTTAATTGGTTCTTTTTTAATTTTATATTCGCTAAATTCAGGTATGATTTTCTTTGGCTCATCTATCTTAATCGGCGTAGTCATCTCTTTCATAGCCATGCCTTTATGGTAATTGATATTGCCGCATTTGAAGCAATGGAAATATGGGCCGAACTTCCCGCTTCTCGTTTCCAGCCAGCTGCCGCAGGTGCATTTGATCTCTTCTATTTTTTCTTTGGTATGCAATCGGCAGACCTCTAAGCCTTGCTCATTCTTCTGCGTGGCGATCTTCTCACAGAACGGGCAATACGAGACTTTGTAGTCTCCATAGGTTTTCTGCCGGCGGAAGTTTTTCATGGATGGAAGGAGAAAGAAATGGTTTAAGTAAGTTTCGAATTTATATCAAAAAATTATCCTTGCCATCTCTGGTTTAATAATCTGGATGTTTTTGTATTCTTTCAATCTCAATAAATGAAGATCATATGTAATAATAAATCTAGATCTTGATTCAAGCGCACACTCAATAATCTTATTATCATCAATATCGGCATTAACCACATTAACTTTCATGGTGGGATTTACTAAAGTCACAAATGCAAGAACTTTTTCCATAATTTCTGCTACATCTTCATCAGAAAAATCAAAATCTCTCTTCAACACTTTTTGATATTCCAAAATAATCTCTGTTGAGGAATAAATCTTAATATTCTGCCTAATCAAATCAAACAATAATTTCTGGGCAACACTCCCGTCCCATAACGTAGCTGAAAGTAGCACGTTTGTATCAAAGGTAACAACCATCCTTATTTTGCCTGTAAATCTTTTTCAGTAAAACCTTTACTCTGCAGTTTTTTCTTCGCTTTTTTGGCAAATAATCCTAAGTCCTTAATAAGGTCTTCCTTACTGGGTGTGGCAATTTTCTTTAGTACAATGGTGTCTTTACTTCCGACTACTGCAAATACTGTTCCAGTATGGGCGTGCAGTTCTTCTCTGATATCTAAAGGGATTACAATCTGTCCTTTTGAGCTCATCTTTATTGTTTCGACGTTCATTTTTCTTTAGTCCTCAATATTCTTACTTTCTTACTGTAAGGATGGCTTATTTAAATAATTTTCCCAAAAAAGAACAAGATATCTTTACTCCACCACCACAATCCATAAAAAGCATTCCCTAACTGGCTTCGTATGATCCTCGAAATCTTCCTGGCTTTATTCTTGGGTGTTTTCAGCGGTATCATCACCGGCTGTAATCAGACACGTTTGTTGAAAAAATAATCAATTTCTACTTGTACTTACAAAAGCATTACAAGAAATAAAAGAGAAACGCAGAATTCACGCATCAAGACGTATTTAGTCACGATTCATATCTTCAGGAATCCTGAGGGAAGACTTAGGGTTTGGGAAAAACGGGAGAGTAACGATCTCCGGAAGGATGTGGGGAAGACGGTAAACGGGCTAGCAAAATCTTTTTGATTAGTGACAACATTTAAATAGTTCAAAATTTTATTTCTAAATAGAAAAGGGGTAGAAGATGAACCGATTAGGAAAAATATTTACTTTGTTTTTGATTTCTATGTTCTTAGCTCCGTCTGCTTTTGCTATGTTTACACAACCAGACCCCACTTTACCTGACCTTTATGATCCCCAACAGTTAAACAGATACGCTTATGCACGAAACAGCCCATACAATTATGTAGATCCAGATGGAAAAGCTGCGGTGTGGATTCATTATACCGATACATTTAAGAATTATTTTTTAGCAACAGGGGACCCATTTCTAGCAGCAAATGTTGCAGCTGGTGCAATAGAGCCAGATTTGTATAGATACTCACGAAGTGAGAATCCGATAGTCAGTTCGATATTTAAAGGAAGTGCATCAGCTCTTGGTCTTGACCTCCAGATGGATGTAATGGGTTCTGGAGCTGAAGGATATTATCATGAAGGTAAAGATTATAGCCAATCATCATCAGTTAATTTGCAATCGGCTTTCGATCAAGCTTTATCACGAGGAAAACTCGGAACAATTGGAAATCTTGAGCATGCTCTTGGACATGACGTTGGTTCAAGTGGAGTTGCTGGTTATCATGCTTTGGAAATTCAAGGAGGAGAAAGAAGTAAGCTAAGCCATTTGACAAATGATGTTTTTTCAACTTCTACTGACAGGGGGGCTCTAAACAAAGCTCAATATGAACGTGCCCAAGGAGCAAGAAGTTTGGGTTTACCATCTAAAACTTATTCAAAAGTGAAAGAAACAGTAAAAAGTGCAACTAGTACAGTAAAAAAATGGTTTTCCTCAAAATAAATAATATCAAAAAAGGTAATCCCTAATGGAACAAAAGAAACTAACTTTAAAAAGTTTTAAACCAGGAACTGTTTTGTGGTTAAAAATAGTTTTAATACTTGGCGTTGTAATTGGTTTATCTTACTTATTATCAAAAGTAGTTGCTCTTTTCGGATTATTTTACTTTATCTATCTCTTCTTTACCGGGATGGCACTTTTTGCGGTTATTTTTGAAGGTTCCAGTTTAGGTTTAGTAATTAGTATTTTAGGAATAATTATGTTTCCTTTATATCTTTTGATTGCTGTAAATTACTATAATCTACACTTTAAAGAAAAAAATAAATCAAAGTGGTTTACTGTCTTATTTATAATTTCTACAATTTTTTTCTTTTTAGGAACAATTAGTGGCTGGTTGATCGGTTTATCTTGGCATCCCTAATTATGAAACAAAAATTATTTGCAATTTTATTATTAATTGTAATTATCTTTGGTCTTTTCTATCTCTCAAATAATAACTTAACTGCTGCACAAAACAAAAAACCGGCGATTATGGTAATCAATATTGATGGGGAAATAGTAGTCAACGGCTATGGTATCTTTGAAAAGCGAGGACAAAATCGAACGGGTGGAACATCTTCCACAAATATTATTAGAATGTTAGAATTTTACTCCAAAGATGATAGCATCAAGGCTTTTATTTTGGAAATAGATTCCTATGGTGGACAAACAGTTGGAAAAGAGGAAATTGCAAGATATATAAAAAGAATGGACAAGCCAGTTATTGCAGTCATCACCAATAAGGCTTTATCGTCTGGTTACTTTGTTGCTGCTAGTACTGATAAAATATATGCTAGTGAATCGTCGCAAATAGGTGAAATAGGAAACACTTTTATTTACGTGAATAGAAACCGTGGTGGGCAAGAACAAGTATGTCATATCACCTCTTCAAGTTATAAAATCGTCTCCCAAAGTGATTGTAAAGGTTTTGACTATCTAACCTTCGAGAGATTGCGTAGTTACGTTGGTGGCTCACATGAACTTTTAGTTTCCAGTATCGCTGAAATGAGGGGATTATCAAAACCATTTATTGAAAATATATCTAACGATAAAATAATGGCCGGAGAAGAAGCACTGCAACTAAAATTGATCGACGAAATAGGAACGACCCAAGACGCTGTCACTTGGTTAGAAAAAGAATTGAATACTAAATTATGGATAATCTATTTGCGGGATATGTCGTCCAACCAAACATGAAAATAAAAAAAATCCATATCTTGAAAAGTCTAATAATTATTGAATTAATCATAATTATTGTAGGGTCATTCTATATTTTTGATGGGAAAAAAAAGCCATCTGTTCTGATCGTTGATATCCATGGAGAAATAGTTGGTACAACTTCTCCAGAGGCACCAAATTCAGATTTCTGGAATAGAGAGACTAACAAAGTCTCAGCAGAAGAAATAACAAAAATTCTCAAAAAATACGAAAATGACGACAATATTAAAGCATTCATTCTTGATATAGATTCCAATGGTGGAGATATTAAGAGCCAAAGTGGATTAGTCCAAGAGATACAACAGATGAAGAAACCAGTTGTTGCAGTCGTCAGAGATCAGGCACTTTCATCTGGATATTACCTTGCAGCCGGAACAAATAGAATTTTTGCGAATGAACTCTCAAATATTGCTGATATTGGGGTCACTCAAATTATTGAATATGACCAGAATGGGAATGGCCAGTATAGGAAATGTTATATCTCCTCATCAGAATTTAAAAGAATGTATTATGATGATTGTCCAAGATTTGATAAATCTAAATTGTATATAGAAGAAAAGATTCGTTTGATTAATTCAACTAAACTAATGGCTCAAGAAATTGCTACTTTCAGAAATCTGCCAGAAGAACACGTTTTAAATTTGGCAGATGGAACAATATTTACTGGCATTGGTGCATTAAAATTAGGACTTATTGATGAGATTGGAGGATTGCATAATGCTGTCGATTGGTTAAAAGAAGAGCTAGGGATGGATTTAGAGATACTGTATTATAGAGAAATAAATTACTAACTTCTAAAACTATTTCCTCTTTAGATTAAGAACTCCTGTAGTTGAATGAACTATCCTTCTCATTGTAACAACATCTCACACGTATTCTTCCAACAATGATCCAAGCATACACTTCATCACAGTAATCAATAAAAAGGGGGTGTTTCCAAAAAATAAGAAGAAAAACATGGCATTTGTAAGTACAAACTCATTACAAAATATAAAAAGGATGAGGGTATATAGAAAATGTTGCTAGAGGTTTTAGTAGCGTTAGCTCTGGGTGTTCTCTGCGGTATCATCACCGGCCTCGTTCCGGGCATCCACGTCAATCTCGTTTCTGTCTTACTGATATCTTTCTCAGCTGTTCTTCTAACCTATACTTCCCCCATCGTCCTAGCCGTCTTCATCATCTCTTTAGCCATCACTCATACTTTTCTGGATGCCATTCCCAGCATTTATTTGGGTGCTCCTACCGATGCGCAAGCGTTGAATGTTCTTCCCGGACATAGATTATTACTCCAGGGTTTAGGACATAATGCTATTACCTACACCGTCATCGGCGCACTAGGAAGTTTATTGTTAAGCCTGATCCTATTTCCTGTTTTTATTCTTACCATGGATACAATATCGCCTCTTGTCAATCAACTCATCGGCTATCTTCTGATCGCCATCATGGCGTATATGATCTTCAAAGAAAAGAAATGGCTGCAATGTTTAGTTGTTTTCTCTTTGTCAGGAGCATTAGGATTACTAGTTTTTAGTATTCCCAATTTGGAGCAGCCGCTCTTCCCTTTATTATCGGGATTGTTTGGGCTTTCTATTCTCATCGAAAGCCTTCGACAGAAATCGGTCATCCCAAAACAAAAAAGTGCGCCATTATCTATCTCCAAAAAGAATCTCGTAAAATCTGTTTCTGCCGCTTCCGGAATGGGATTTATCGCTGCCTTCCTGCCCGGTTTTGGATCAGGACAAGCCGCTATCATCGCCACCAATGCCGTAGGCGATATCGGTGATGAAGGCTTTCTTACTTTAGTGGGCGGATTGAATACCGCCAGCATGGCCATTTCCATCGCCGCTGCCTATGTGCTGCAGAAAGCCCGCAATGGCGCTATCGTTGCGGTACATGAATTGATGGGTGGAGTAAGCTTCAAAGAGATGATCTTATTTATGGGCGTGGCCTTGGTAGCAGGCGGGATTGCTTCCCTATTGACGATTTATCTCTCTAAAATCTTTGCAAAATACATTGTGAAAGTGAATTATACCAAATTATTATCAGGGATTATTATCTTCATCACTCTTTTGACTTTGTACTTTGATGGATTTATCGGGTTTACTATTCTATTGACCGCCACGGCGATCGGTTTAGTAACCACTGCTTTCGGTATAGGAAAGAATCATCTGATGGGCTGCTTGATCTTGCCGGTGATATTGTATTTCGTTCTGTAAATTACTCTTAGTCACAGACAATCCACTGGACAAATCTTCTAAGCTTCTCATTCTTGAAAATTTTAGAGATAAAAGCCATATCTCAATATTTCTCATGACCACTGGACGCACTGGACAGGTATGCCTAAGGTTTATATACTTTCTACTCAACTATGTCTTGAAGGGTGGTCGAATATGAATAAATTATCTGTGTTTGAAGGAAAGAAAATACGAAGAATTTGGCACAACAATGGGTGGTATTTTTCAGTAGTAAATGTCATCGAAGCTTTAACCGATAGCCCAACACCAAGACAGTATTGGGGTAAACTTAAAGATAGAGAATTTACCCAACTTGAGTTGTCCCCAATTTGGGTACGACTGAAATTACCTGCTTCTGATGGCAAAAATTACGAAACTGACTGTGCTAATACTGAAGCCTTATTCCGTATTATCCAATCTATCCCTTCCAAGAAAGCAGAACCGTTTAAGCTATGGCTGGCAAAAACTGGTTATGAGCGCGTCCAAGAAATAGAAAATCCCGAGTTAGCACAAACCAGAATGAAAGAACTTTACCGCCAGAAAGGATACTCTGATGCTTGGATTGAAAAGCGCGTGAGAGGAATAGCAGTACGAGATGAACTCACCGACGAATGGAAGGACCGCGGCGTAGGAATAGAAAAAGAATTTGCAATATTAACAGCAGAAATCTCCAAAGCTACATTTGGTATGACTCCTGGCGAATATCAGAATTTCAAAGGCTTGAAGAAAGAGAATCTTCGAGATCATATGAATGATTTGGAGCTTATCTTTACCATGCTGGGTGAAGCTTCTACAACTGCCATCGCCAGAAGCAAAGATGCGCAGGGCTTTCCCGAAAATAAAAATGCAGCACAGGAAGGTGGCGAAGTCGCAGGCAACGCCAGAAAAGAATTAGAGAAACGCAGTGGAAAGAAAGTTAGCACATCAGAAAATTATCTCAAGCTATCAGAGAGTGAAAGAAGAAAATCTTTATCTTCTTCTAAATAACTTACTTCTCTTTCCTTAACTCTTCCGCCAACAATCCCGTCACATCAATCCCATTTGTCTTA
Organism: Nanobdellota archaeon; assembly: GCA_030697505.1. Classification (GTDB taxonomy): domain Archaea; phylum Nanobdellota; class Nanobdellia; order Woesearchaeales; family GW2011-AR9; genus JACPIL01. Next base: position 6,873 of record JAUYPX010000006.1, read on the forward strand.
TGCTCAATGCAATTCGTGGTAATAACTTTGGTGACTCCTGCTCTCTTCATCTTCGATAAAGCGCCTTCTACCAACAATCCATGCACCCCGATAGCGGTGATGCTTTTCGCTCCAGCAGCTCGGGCTTTCTTGGCCGCTTCTGCAATAGTATGTCCAGTAGAAATAATATCATCAACAATCACCACGTTCTTTCCTTGCAGTTCAACCGGCTTAGTCATCTTAGAGGTGACGTGCCTGGAACTGTATCTGGTTTTTTCCAGTACTGTTGATTGCACGCCAATTCTTTTGGCGATGGCTTCTGCCCACTGGTATGATTCCCAATCCGGGCCGATGATGACCGCATTCGGAATTTTCTTCTGCACATAATCAGCGATCAAGAGATTGGCGGTAAGGTTTTTTGCCGGAACTTTGAAGACTTCTTTCATGGACTTATAGCGATGCAGATGCGGGTCGATAGTAATTATTTTATCTACAGAATTATTCAGTAACTTGGCCATGATGCGGGATGAGATCGCTTCGCCGGGATGGAATCGTTTATCCTGGCGCATGTAGGCTAAGTACGGAGCGGCGAGAATTACTTTTTTTGCTCCTAAGTCTTTGGCTGTTTCTGCGGCAAAGACAGTCATCAGCAATGATTTTTCAGGATTCGGTTGATAGGATTGCACCAGTACTATCGTTTTGCCTTTCACATTAGTATTGTATTTTAGATAGGTATCTCCATCTGGGAAGCAGGAGATGGTTAAGGGCGAATATGTGACCTTTAATTTTGCCGCTAATGATTTAGCGATCTTTACCGAATTCCCGCAAGTAGTGATGATGATTTGTAAACACCTCTTTGAGGGAAAGAAAGAGTTTAGATATATAAAAGTAGCTCCAAACCTACCAAAAAAATGATGAAAGAAGAATGAATTAAGAACAACTCATCTCTTCGTCTCCAAGAACTTCTTGCGCTGATATGTTGTTCCATAAGATCATAGCAGAAATCATTGCTCCTGGTTCTTCTTTTTTATTAACCAACTGAAGAAGATTTTTCTTTGATAAAGCCATGAAAACATCAGCTGCTTCACGCGCACTTTTACCACGAAGAAGAGCCATAGCTAATTCATTTGATGGCTTGAGAAAAAGTGAAGCCACTCTGTCTTTTAATGGTGTGGTTGTCCTGGCTGTATCAGTCCAAAAGCTAAACGGTTGGTTATAACCTATAAAACAGCCGCCACCTTTTTGGACACATGCTCTTCCAAGTACAGTAGCTGCGCTACAGGCACGCGCGTATGTTAGCTTTCCTTCAAGTAAATGATGGTTTTCTCCTTTTCTGATGAGATATTCTGTAGTTGTATTAGTTAGCTTATCTCCATATATTGTCATTTCATCACCATGTGCATTAAACAAAATCAGTTGTGGCTTTTGTTTACTGATGCTAGTTTGAAGATTAGCTCTTCGTAATCTTGGGCGCTTTAGCTGAATAATAGATATTCTGTTCTGCTCAGCAAATTTGATCAATTCTTCAGAGTAAGAATAGAGATATGCCGTAGCATCGTCATAGTTAGGCATAGTAATGACTGCTTTCATTCTACTAATGCTTTCGAGAATTTCCCGCTTGCTAAGGCTTTCATAAAGTTAAGCTGCATATTGGCAAACATTACCCCTATCTCGTCTCCTTTTTCTACATGTTGCTTTAGTTCGTCTTTTGTGAATGTGCCTTCGTTTCCAACTGATAATTTGTAATTAGGGGGAATAGTTTCTAATCTCCATAATACTATTTTCTTTAATTCTTCAGATATTTTTACATTCATAGCACATCTAGCTCCTTTAGGATTTTTAAGATTTTCTTGCCCGTAGTTGATTCTCCCTTCACTTCTATAGCAGCAGCTGTCCAGGTGTAAGGTACGTTATCTATAACCACTATTACTTCTTCTGACTTCACTTTTTCAGGGAGATTAGCAAATGCCTTAAGAAATTTCGTTCTAAGAAGGAGATATTCATTTGCTGCCATAGGCTTCAACAATTTGGTAGTTTATATAAATTTTCTTGTAGAACAAAAGAAAAGCAGAATTAGGTGCTACTCCAGAATAGCTAATTTTACCCAAGATTTATATATAAACAGGCTTCTGGCTATAGTAGAGTTATAACGCAAGGAAAAAAATGGGATTTACCATAACCAAGAAACTGGCACAGCAAGGCGACAATGTAGTACTTATCATTCCTAAAGATTTAAAACCATATCTGAAACGAGGAGACTTGATAGAAGTAAAGATACACAAAATCGCTGACGGAGATCCAAAATGAACCCGAAAGAACAACGAAAACATTTCATAGAATCATTATACGAAACCTTAGACCAAGTTGTTGACCCTACTCCCTATATTGAGATCACCGAAGGTGAAAGATTAGATGTACAATTTCTGGATGGCAAAGGAAATTTACCAAAACCAAACACCATTGAAGTTACTTGCTTAGATATGCACATAGCATCTTTGTTCTTTGACGACTTTAATCTTTTACAAGAAGGGATTACTGGCGTTGGAAAGACGTATACCGCCGACGCTCTTTCTGAAACGGTGTTCGGCTTTGGCTCTCATTATACTGTTCGCTTAGGCGGCGGCCTCCTTGCGGCATCTGCGCTGGAACCGTTTACAGCAACAAGATTAGAGGACGGTATTCCAAAGATGCGTATCGATCATGACCAATGTCAAAAATACGGCTCTCTTCACATAGACGAAATCAATAGAGGAGACACCCAAGAAGTCTTCCAAGCTGTTGATGGTATTATTTACCATGAAGGGGATGTAGGATATTTGCGAATACCGATCCCTGGCACGGACAGATTTAAGAAATTGGTAGTATTTGCATCCATGAACCCTGCTGATGCACAACACAGTTCTGCATTAGAGCTAGATTTAGCAGGTGAAAATCGCTTCCTGAAATTTACTTTCCCTAACGGCGTAGAAGAAGCCGGCGCCAGCCAGTTGGATAAGCGAGCCTATCAAAACTTACATGATCAGTTCTGGGATTCCTTCCGCAAAAAAACTGGCATGAAAGGAACCTGGCGAGACTTATATCCTCTCGTTGCTGATCCAGAAACTGTGAAAGCAGAGCTGCATCATGATGCCCGAGAATTTATTGACGTCGCCCTCGGCTATGTGAGCAAAGACCCGATTGAAGTTGCAAAACGAAACACTGACTTACTGAAAAGCAACGGCTATGTAGCATGGCGTACGGTCAACGAAAGCAATGCTGCGCAACGCGTCCGTGAAGCGCAAAAAAATCTCAAGCATGGTTTTGTACGCCGGGACTTGAAGAAAATCCATAATTTTGCTTCCTTGCTGGGCTTTATCAAAGGCGTGAAAACAGGAACGTACGATACTTCCGTTTCTCTCTATGATATCGCTGCCGGCATGGGGATCGTCTTAGAAAGTAAGAAAATAACCGGCTCTAAGCATGGGCCTGCTCTCGCTTTAGTCAACATCGCTCTGCATGCCTATAAGCGGATCCGCGCAGGAATGGGCGTTCCAGCTAATATCGGTATACGTGAATTATTCTGGCAGGCCGCTATGTACGCCGGACATGAACAAGGATTTGATGCCTATAACAATACTATCATCAAAGGGATAAGTAATCTTAATACTCAAGCGAGAGGAGTTACGGATAAAATTATTCTCTCCCGGCTGGCTGCCGATTTAGCCGTCTTAGGCCACTTCAGTAATGCTTACAAAAGTCCGATTGAAAAGATATTGAGAGCACCAGATCCAAAAGTAAGCATAGAAGAATTCCGCATGCTCTATGAACAAAAAAAAGCACAGGCGAGTGTCTATGCCCATAGATTAAGTTTTATCCAAGGATAAATGATGAAAAGCATGAATGAATTGTTGGAACAGGCAGAAGAGCGCTGGCGAAGTGAAGTTAGTGACAACCATCCTCTCTGGAGTACTATTCCCGTCATTAAAGAAGGAAAACATGGGCATGGAAGTGATTGGCATTTCAGCACTGATTCAAAAAAAATATTTGCCTTCATCCATAATGACGAAAGCCTGCGCAAAAAATTTACCGAGGTTGTTTCTAAATACTGGGACGGAAATCCGGAAGATGTAGCGTTACATACCTTACATTACTTGCTCTATCATGAATTATATCATCCTCTGGAAGCGCCGAAAAGTGAAGATGATGAAAAAAAAATCCATCAGGCTATCCGCAGAGGGATCATCAAAGCAGAACCTACTTTAACCGCGCTGGAGCAAGTTTTGGACGTCACCGCTTTGCAGATCGCAGTGAAAGATTTTATTCTTGACAATCGTTTTGCTGTTGATAATGAAGAAGGAAAATATGTCCGAGACGACATCATTCCGGTCTGGGATGTGTTAGAACTTCATGACCAGCCGAATAAAACTGATTTTTACACCATCACCAGATATATTTATGGGAAACTCTATGGCCCAGCCAAAGCATATGCTTTCTTCGCAGAAAAGACGGGAGAGCAGGGAGTCAGCGCTGCTGAGGAAGCTATGAAGGCCCTGCTTACGAAAGAAGCTGATGCCTCTTTTATGGGTGAAGCAACAGAAATTTTTTCTAAGGAAGATTATTTTGAGCGGAAAGAGAGATTGGTAAAGAAAGTCAGAGAAACGTTCGCAGGCGAGGATCGTTATGCCGCTATAGAACGTATCATGGCGGTGTTAAGTCCGTATATTGCAAGAGATACGCCTCAAGGGCCTTGCTATCATGGAGAAGGCAGCGGTTCCAGTCCGCAGGTTGTTTTACGAGATTTATTGGAAGATATGACTGGGCCAGAACAGCAGCAATTCCTGAACCAGCTAGCTGCCCAGATCGGAAGCAAAAATGATCAATCTTCTATGGAAAGGCCCGACCGCATCACTTCCCAGAACATCAGTAAAGATGAACTGAATAACTTAGAAGTATCTGCTCTTCACGAATCCTACAAGCGCAATCATCCTAAAGTAAAAATTGTGGGCGGCGCGAAAAAAAGTGAAACTGTCGTAGTAGGAAAAGATGAAAAGTTTGTGGTAAAGAATAGTAAAGTTCTTACCGAAGAGCAGCTCAGCAGATTAAATTTAACCAGAATCGCAAGATTCCAGCAGCGAACAAGGCTTCCCACCTTGATTCCGTTACCTAATGGCTTATATCGATTGAATGAATATGCTATTGAAGAACGAGAACGTAAAAGTATAGCCTATGTGGATCAAAGTTTAGATTTATCTGATATCTATGAATTTTACCTTGACAGTTCCGGCTCGATGTTTGATGGAACAAGAGGGCAGTTCAAGGTGAACGACGGCAGCAGCTGGGATATGTCGAGCAGTGTGCTCTATGGATATATCGATGCGTTATATCAGGCCAGTATTGAATTGTGCAAGCCGACTAAAGTGCAATTTCATAACTTTGCTGACTGGCAACTCAGCTCTGCTGAAGTTGATGTCCGCGACTTCTGGGAAAAAGCTAATTCCGATATATTGAAAGTTCTGTTCAGGCCGGAAAACGGCTACGAAGTCGAAGATTTAGACATTATACCGCACCATGACGGGAAACCGCGGACTTATGTTGTAGTGACCGATGGAGACTTACATATCGAAGGCAGAACCGAACGTGAAAGTAAAAAGATGAAGCAATTAGCGGAACAGCCAAACACTCCAGTCATTTTATTTGAGATCGGCGGCAGTTATGCTTTAGGAAACGCAGTGAAAGAAGATAAAAACATTCATTATTTCCCTGTGTATGATAAAGGTAAAATGTTCCAAAGCGGAGTCGAGGCGCTCTTGAGCAAATGACCCGATATATAGATAGAGATTTGCTGGGACATATGATGTGGAAGCCGGAAGAGAAAGTTGCGCCTCAGCAGCTCCCTCCGCCTATTCTTCAGCAGGAATGGCGGCCTACAGGAGGCACCTACATCTTACTGCCGCAGCAGAGCACCTATGCGCAAGGCGTAGATGCCTTGAAAGAAGCATGCAAGGCAGAAGCTAATCCAGCGCATCCTCAATTTGTTCTGAATGATGGAAGCAGGGTTTACCGTCCTTTGACCTTCAAGGAAACCATCGAAGCGCAAGTCACAGATTATGAGAACCACAAGGATCCTGAAGAACGGCTGCGCTTATTCAAGCGGCAGAATGACTCTTGCACCGGAATAGTCTACCAAGCCGGCACTACGAAATTTAAAATAGTTCCCATTTGTCTTCAACTTATCACCATCTATAAAGATTTTAATGGCACTGCCTTATCAATCAAGTACGATGACCTTGAGGGAGTAGAAGTAGATCGAGCCGCAGGGAAATATACTGCTTGGCTGCTGAAAGATGAAGTTCTCACCCACGAAGGATGGCGAGCAGCGGTAGAGGGAGATATTGAATTATTGAAGGCCTACAGGGATATTGTCTTTGCTGAAAGAAACACGGCTATGGCTTTTGCTGTGCTGGATAGGCCAACAGATGATCAAATCCGGTTTTTGTTCGCGTCTCATATTTATAATAATTTTAATGCTGTCGGCACCCTTAATCTGAGCTTCGGCGGGTCTTTCCTCCATTTTGTTGACGATATGTAACAAAAAACAAGTTTTTGAGAGATTCAGAAAAACAAAGTTTTTCCGTTATCCTACGAAAAATGAGATTTTTCGGGGATTTCGGAAATAGGGAAAGCAAATTTCCCAAAATCTTTATAAAACTCCTTCTCCTCGCGTAAGAACATGAGCAAAGAAGATTCCCAAGAAGATCAATCTGTGCATTGGACCGATGTAGCTGCCGAACGAGTTATCCAAGAAAAAGGCGATAAAAAAACCTATACTGTAGCGGCAGGGATCACTCCGTCCGGAACGGTGCACATCGGCAACTTTCGGGAAATCATCACCGTAGAATTAGTCAAGCGAGCTCTTGAAAAGCGCGGCAAGAAAGTCCGCTTCATCTATTCCTGGGATGACTTCGATGTCTTCCGAAAAGTTCCAGCTAATATGCCCAAGCCGGAAATTCTACGCGAGTATCTCCGAAAACCCATCGTCGATACTCCCGATACCTTCGGCTGCCATAAGAGTTATGCTGAACATCATGAAAAAGAAGTGGAAGAGACTGTTCCTCAAGTCGGAATCACTCCAGAATGTCTCTATCAGGCCAAAAAATATCGTTCCGGAGAATACGCTAAAGAACTGAAGCAGGCCCTGGAAAATACCGAAACAATAATCAAAATTCTCAACCAATATCGTGAAGAGCCCTTAGAAAAAGGATGGCTGCCGGTTGCTTTATTTTGTGAGCAATGTGGGAAAGATACTATTAACACCCTAGCCTGGCCGGGAAAGTACACTCTCAGCTATGAATGCGAATGCGGGCATAAAGATACCTTCGATTTCAAAAAAAAGCCTACTTTGACCAAATTGAAATGGCGCGTCGATTGGCCGATGCGCTGGGCGTATGAGCAAGTGGATTTTGAACCGGGCGGAAAAGATCACTCTACCGTCGGCGGCAGTTATGATACCGGGAAACAGATCTGCAAGCAGGTCTGGAATGTTGATGCGCCTAGTTATATCATGTATGATTTTATCAGCCTGAAAGGTATGGATGGCAAGATGTCCAGCTCCAAAGGCGAGGTAATTACTCTGAAAGATGTTCTGGAAGTCTATGAGCCGGAAATAACCCGATACCTTTTTGCCGGCACTCGGCCGAACCGGGAATTTGCCATAAGTTTTGACGCTGATGTGCTCAATGTCTACGAAGAATTTGACAAGGCTGAGCGGGTCTATTTTGGTGTAGAAGAACTCCATGATGAAAAAAAAGCAGAGAAATACAAGATTGCCTATGAATTGAGCTACATCGGGAAGCTTCCTAAAACTATTCCGTACCAGCCCAAATTCAGGCACCTTACCCTGCTGCTGCAGATTCATAATTTAAAGATTGACAAGGTAGTCAGCTATTTTGAAAAAGAATTGAAGAACGATCATGACAAAAAACGTCTCCGTACCCGAGCGGAATGCGCCAAGAACTGGCTGCAGAAACACGCTCCGGAAGAATTCAAATTTACGGTACAAGAAAAAATTCAGGTAAAAGTGAGCAAAGAAGAAAAGAAAATGTTGCATGAATTAGCTACAAAATTGTCAGGACGAAAATGGACTGATACTGAATTGCATGAAGAGATGTACATCCTCTGCAAGAATCACGATATCCTGCCTAAAGATTTCTTTACTTTGGCTTACCGCGTGCTGATCAATAAGGAACGCGGGCCAAGATTGGCTTCATTCATCTTAGAGATCGGGAAAGAAAAAGCGGCAAAATTATTTATGCAAGTGTAGAATGAAAAATAAATTTCTCAACCTGCAGGAAGCCTTTGATGGTATTCGAAAGAAACGCTTTTCCTTCCTGGATCGGGTAGATTTTTACCAGATCTTACTGGCCTGGTTTTTTCTTATCGTTATTATTGGAGCATTATATTATTTCTTTTTAGGAAGGTTAGGCGCAAATCTGGTTTCAACCATAGGCAATCAGTCAGTACATACCTTTGCTGATGCGCTCTATTTTAGTTTTATCACCGCTACTTCCACCGGGTTTGGAGATATTGTTCCAGTAGGCTTTTTCAAAATTTTGGCCATCGCCGAAGTGACTTTAGGACTTTTGTTATTAGCCTTAGTAACTTCAAAATTAGTATCCATCAAGCAGGACGCTATCTTAGAAGAGATCTATGATATGTCTTTTCGGGAAAAGATTAACCGCCTGCGGTCTAGCCTGTTGGTTTTTCGCCAGAATGCCAGCAGGATCATTACTCACGTAGAGGCCAGCACCGTAGATAAAAGAGAAGTACATGAATTGTATGTGTACATCCATTCCCTGGAGACGGTCTTGGAAGAGATGTTACCTATGCTCAGTCAGGACGGAAAACACATCTTCACTAAAGTGATAGATCCCATGAGCAGCGAACTTCTTATCAACAGCGTGATGCAATCCCTGGAAAGATTAGTAGAATTATTGAATACCCTCTCAAAATCTACCTTGGCCTGGAAAAGACCCATTACCATTGCCACCATCAAACGCTGCTTATCATTGAACCGCCAGCTATTTAGCCAATTAATTGTTTCTCAGAAAAAGCTTGCCGGAATTAATGAGACTATAGCTGACAATGAAAAAATGGTAAAAGAGATTGAAAAACTCATTTTTGAAAATGAGATCAAAGTGATATTAACATAAATTCTGTTTAATCATCAGAGAAAGAGATTATACGAATTGTTGTTTTAGAACAGATAATAATTAAGAAAAAAATGCGGACGGCAGGACTTTCGAGCAGCTATCTAATCGTCGCGGTGGGTTACTGGTAACCCGCCCAACTCGCCTAGATTGCTGGCATTCGAACCTGCGTAGGCACTAAGCCAATGGGTCCTAAGCCCATCCCGTTTT
>JAUYPX010000021.1 GCA_030697505.1 Nanobdellota archaeon
GATAGTCAATTTATAACCAAAGTGCAGGAAATCAGCCCCGATGCTATCTTTGTACTGGACATTCCTATGATGGAGCAGCAGTTCGTCGATGCGGTGAAAGTTCCCATTTTCTGGATAGACCATCATCAGCCGCAGCAGATCAAAAATGCGGCTTATTTCAACCCGCGCGTAAAAGATCCCGATGCCTATGTGCCGACCACCAGGATGGCCTATCAGGTTTCCCAAAATGAAGATGACCTCTGGATAGCCGCTGCGGGCTGCTTGGCGGACTGGCATATGCCTGATTTCATAGAAAGTTTTATCGAAAAATTTCCTGAATTGCTTCCTAAAAGAACAGACTTGGCCACTGCCTTATACAAATACCCCGTCGGCAAATTGGTAAAATTATTTTTCTTTCTTCAGAAAGGGCCTGGTCCTGAGGTGCGAAAAACGATCAACATCTTGGCTAAAATAAAATCTCCGCAAGAAATTTTCCAGCAACAATCCTCTCCTGGCAGATTCCTCTATAAACGTTTCGAAAAAGTGGATGCAAAATACGAGGAAGTCCTGGTTCAGGCGAAAAAGAATATCTCCAAGAGCAAAATCGTTCTTTTCACCTACCATTCGGCCCAGTGGTCTTTTACTGCGAATATCGCCAATGAATTATCTGCGACTTATCCTAAGAAAGTGATTATCGTGGCCAGGGAAAAATCCGGCTCTATGAAATGCAGCCTTCGCGCTCAATTTCCTATCGCCGGAGCTTTAGAGAAATCCTTAGTAGGAATAGAAGGATACGGCGGCGGGCACCCTAACGCCTGCGGCGCAGTTATCAAGCAAGAAGATTGGGTTCGTTTTTTGGAAAACTTCAAAGAGGAATTGAAACATGAAAATTCCTGCTGAGCTCATCTCCAACCTGCTTATTCCTTTCTTTTCCCTTAGTGGTTTATTAGCCGGTGTATTTCTCTCCTCTCTTGCTCAAGAAGAGTTACCGGCAGGGAAAAAATATTTCATCCTGTTTTACCGGTTTCTTTTTATTTTTCTGTCTATGCTGGTCTCTTATTTTGCATATTCACGGTTTCCAATTTTAACCGCAGCGTATCTGCTTTTTTCCGTGATCCTTATCACAGCAGATCTCAGAAAACCATCCTCTTACCTATTTTACGCGCATTACCTTTTTTTCCTGATCGGTTATTTCCTCTCCGGCAAACAGCTTCTGGTCGCCACTCTGCTCTTCCTCTACGGGCTGCCCATCGGCACTTTACTGCGGATGAAAGAATGACGAGGAAAGATGAATAAACACAACTTAGAAGAAACAGTTAAAGGAAAAGTAGCCCTGCTGTTAGAAGAGACCATGGAAAAAAGCTGGGGAATCTATATCCCTCAGGTCCAATCCGACATTACTGACAAGCTGCAGAACCCTCTGCCTCAGCAATTGTATCTATTTCGAGAATCTTCTTTCCATGAAGCTAAGCAAAAATTTAAAGCTGAGTTTTTAAAAAATCAACTGCGTTTTCATGGCGGTAACATTTCCCAGCTGGCAAAATTCATCGGCTTAGACCGGAGAAGCGTGCATCGGTCCGTCAAAGGACTGGGCTTGAGCATGGAAAGCATCCGCCAGGAACAAATTTCCGAAAATTCGTGTCATGAAGCCCTGATCACCAGGACTATTCGCGGCGCTCTGGACGATTACAAAGATCTTATCAGGCCTCAGAAAATGGAAAAGATGTATCAGGAAGTGCCCGCTCTTTCCCGGCATCTCGCTAAATTGCTGCCTCATAATCATCTGACTTGGAAACAGGCCGAACGCGAATTTGAGAAGCAATTTTTATTCCAAGCGCTCTCTGAACATAGGGGGAAGGTTGCCGAGACTGCCCGCCAGCTTAGAATTCAGCCGGAAACCCTGCATCGGAAAATGAGCAGATTAGGATTAAAAAAAGATCTTTCTCAAAAACTATTTAAATTGTAGAGATATTCAACGCTTCATGCCTAGAAAAGAGGAAGCATCTTCAAAAACCAATGGCAATCATCTGCCCTATCATCAGAAATTGACTCTTGGACAGAAAGCGGCAGATAAAATTACGACCATTGGCGGAAGCTGGTTTTTTATTGGATTATTATTTGCCTACATTGGCCTTTGGGCTGGCGTAAACAGTTGGCTGCTAGCATACAGGCCACTGGACCCTTATCCCTATATTTTTCTTAATCTAACTCTTTCCATGCTTGCAGCCATTCAGGGACCTATCATCCTGATGAGCCAAAACCGGGTGACTGAAAGAGATAGGGTTCAAGCAAAGTATGATTATCAGGTCAACCGGAAAGCCGAACGGGAAATCCAAGAATTGCAGAAGGAACTTAAACGCACCCAGCAGATGATCGTCAAGTTAAGGCAAAAATAATTCTAACATTTTATATAAACATTTTATATATAATCTTCATTTTGGAAGAAAAATGAGTGAAAAGATTAAAGTATTGATAGTGGACGATGATTTGAATATCTGTAAAGCCCTGCAAAGACCGCTTTCTCGCGATGGATATGCAGTCAACATACTTACCAGCCCGCAAGAAGTTGTATCCGCCCATAATGATACTAAGTATGATATCATATTCATGGATACAGAAATGCCCCATCCCGTCGGTTATGAAATCTGTGCAGAACTGCGCCAACAAGACTTAGGTGTAGTGATTATCGGCATGTCTTCTGAGAGAGGATATGAGAAACAATGGATGGGTGCCGGAGCAAATCACTTTTATTATAAAAAAGTAGAAGGCTTAGGAAAAGATATAGAAAGCTTAATCCAGCAATACCTGGCCAATAAGAATTAAATAAAAATAAATCAAAAACCAGCATAAACTAAGTTTATTTCTTAAACCTCTTCACCGCCCTGGCAAACTCTTCTTTGGCTTCCTTTACTCCTTTGATGCCTTTCACTTCCACTTTCTTTCCTTGCAAATCTTTGTAGTGTTCCAGAAAATGCTTTACAGACTTGAGGAAATGTTCGGAAAGGTCTCTAACATCCTTGACATTCTTATGGTAAGGGTCATCTACCGCTACACATAACATTTTATTGTCCTGTTCTCCATTGTCTACCATCTCGACCACGCCCACGGCTCTGGCTTTGATTAATATGCCTGGGAAAGTAGGTTCACCAAGGATGACAAAACCATCCAGAGGATCTCCGTCTTCGCACAAAGTCCCGGGCACAAAGCCGTAATCGGCTGGATAATGGAACGGCGAATATAATACCCTATCCAAAGCAAACATCTTATGCTCCTTATCGTATTCGTATTTGTTTTGCTTTCCCTGGGGTATTTCGACAATAACATTCATCTCTTCCGCTGTTCCTGGCGGGATGTCTTTCAATATATTCATGAGCATCACCTTTGTTGTTGATAGGGCTGAATGGGGACTTCTCTTTAAAAAAATTGTGTTCAATTTAAGATATTAATATTATTCTTTTCTTCTGCCGTATGGTCAAATATGGCTTATGTAAGCGCTTCTTGAGAGCAGAATCTTGGGTTAAAACTAGATCTCCTTCCTTGGAATGTCCTACTAAGAGGTCATCAACATCTCCTGTTTCAGGAAGAATCTTTATTTTTTTTATCTCGATGATCCCTAAGGCTAACAGGGCTGCCTGCCTGAATTTTGCTCGCTGTTCTGATATAATTTTCTCTAATTCATCAATGATTCCCTGCATCACCACCACTCGATAGGAAAAATCACAGTCACGGTCTAAGGCCGCAAAAATATCCAGCTTAAACTCGGTGATGGCCATCCAGGCATTAGTGTCGATGATGATCTGTTTCATGTGGTCGGCATATTTTCAATCTCTTGTATGCTGGCGATCCAGAAGAGGCGGGTTGCGTTGAGCATGAGCATACACAACAATCCTAACGGCAGCAGCAGCACTACTGATTCAGTATACTCGACCGCTGCGTAGAGAGCAGCAAAACTTGCCAGTAAGGCTGCCATGATGCTTACAAAAAGAACAGTTGTTTTGCGGAACTCTTTAACCGATATTCGTATCCAGATCGCAGCAAATCTTTTCCAAGACCGGATCGGGGCGGCCGCAAGAGCGGCCAAAAAGAAATAATAGGCTATCCATAAAGCAACCAGCAACGATTTAAGCACCAAGGCTATATCGCTAAAAGATTGGCTCACTCGGATAAAATGAAGTAAGATGAAATATGAAATGATTGTAAACGGCCCTAATAACAGAAACGCAGAAGCCCACGCCTTCACCAGAAACTGCGCCCCTTCCTTCATTCTCAGCTTCCACTGTTTTTGTTCCTGCAGCATCCAATGGCTGAGCAGCCAGATGCTTCCGTTAAGGATCAAAAATAGCGCGGCTATCCAGGCCGCAAAAACAAGCACATTCTTCAGCATGGACTGATAACTGTTGTAGATAGCGGCATAGTCCGGGGTGAAGGGTTGGCCCTGTTCGATCTTCTGTGAATCATAATTCGCATTTTCCAATGGGCCTATTATTCCCTGGGTGTCCTCTAAGATTTTGATCAGATACTGGCTGCCTAACCATAAGGAAGAAACCACAAAAATGACCTGCAGCAATACTAAGGCCAGAAAAAGTCCTTTATGTTTCTTGATAGAATCAACTGTTTTGCTCAATCCTCTTTTGAGATACTCCATCTTTTAAGAAAGAGAAAGAAAGTTTAAAGACTTTTCTATTGGGGTAATTACAAATAATCATCTTCCAGCGGGGTTCCCTGGATCAATTCCCGCATTTTCTCCAGAGGAGTTATTGCTGTCCCTCCCCTTACGGTGCCAACCAATTCTAATCCCTTATCACCGAAGCGGTATACGCCACCGCCGGAATTTCCGCCAATCAGTTTCATATTGAGTAAGGTCATATATTTTCTCTGAGATTCAACATTGGCAATAGAATAAGAGTGTTTCCCATCAGGAAAACCAACTCCTAGCACATAATTTCCTGGATGTAATTGGCTGGCAATTTTTCCGAAGTAAGGAGTTGCATCTTTAACTTGTCCGTCTATCTTTACTTTAACCTGTCCTTCTATCTTTAGTAAAGCTTGGTCTGCTTTTTTATCTTGCTTCACTACCACTGCCGGAAGCTCTTCTACAGTTACATGGCTTTCGAATACCTTTATCCTTCTTTCAGATCTCTTTCCTTCCTTTTCTTCGTTGCAGGCGCAATCTTCTCCTGGAGCATAAGGGGTCATATGATTAGCGGTAAGGATATATTCGTCTCCAGTCTGTGAATCCCGGAGCAAAACTCCCGAACCAAAATGATTTACCGTTGTGGAATCTTTGCATTTTTCTTCCAGAGTTGATGATCTATCCACCCGAAGAGAAGAATCATAGATATTTGTAAATTCTTCCGGAGCGATAGCAAAGTATCTTCCTTTGATTGGCGCAGCTGATCTATGTTTTGCAGTTTCATATCCCCCAAAATATCCTATGGTTGCCATGGCGGCCATGGTGATAGGCATGATTATCTTTTTGTATTTCATATCACTGCCTCACCAAAGGTATCCTTTAATATTCTGAAGACTGCCGAGAGAGCTCTCTTATATCCTTTCCGGCTAACCTGTTCAGCTTTCACTCACGTGCACCTTTCTTTAAGGAATAAGAAGCAAAAAATAAGGTGAAATATAAACTCTACCCTAATGTTTTATATTCATTTGGCTGAACTGCATCTTACCAGTGCTACTTCCTTCTCCACTTTCCATCAATGATATTCACAAGCTGAACTTTTCCGTTTCCCCATAGTAAGCCGTGGGTATTCATCCAGCTGCTGGGGCCATCATTATAGCTTAAGCTGAGATAGGTGCTTGTTCCAACTCTAAATGTATTTCTCAGTATTTCAGGGGTATGCGCATGTCCAGAGATGCTTTTACCGTAAGAATTTTCCAAGCCATTAACTGAAGCTCTTGAGCCATTACCGCCTTTATCGCCGTGCGCCCCCAACTGCCATCCCATTACGGGCTTATAATCTTGATTTCTTTCTAAATAGGTAACATTATTTGGTATTCCGCCATAGCGTAGCAGTCCTTCATGAAGCGGATTTTTAATGCGAAGTTTGGGGTTGCCAGGATCATAACAGGCCAGCGCAAGCTCATGTCCAATTTTCCAGTTATGAATTTCTTTTAAGTATCTACCTTTCTGCAAGTACCTATCTAAAAACTCATCATGGTTGCTTCGCACTACTACTATTTCCGTGTTATCGCCAGCGACTTTCCTCATCTCGTATAACTCTTTTGAATTGTCTCTTAACTCCTGTTCAATGGAGGCCCGACCCTGTGCATACATCATAGCCCTGGTTATAAATTTCTCCTCTTCGTGAGGATTAACACTATGCCCATTAAACCAATCATGCACAATAATTCTTCTTGGTTTTAGTTCACGAATCATTTCAAAAGTGGCGTTTCTAACTAAAGGGTCAGTGTCACGAACATGCCAGTCTCCTAGCACTAATGCTTCTAAACCACATTCTTCAGTCCCTTTAGGAGTATACTTTACGCCTAAATCGACAAACTCGCCATTTCTGTTAGCAGTCAGTTGCCGATAGTGATAAGGAATAGCGCCTTCCGTCTCTACTACGATAGCGCCATAGACATGATCTTTTGCTGCAATTTTTCCGATCCGATCCTCTTTGTAATTTGGATGAGTGAGTGCGCCAGTAGTCATCAATACTTTCGGCAGGCTATCGTTACTGTTAGGAATGACTTTAAACCGCTGTTTTGGACTGGCGAAAATAGTGGTGACATCGCTCTGGGTAAACCTTCCTAAACCTGTGACCGGATCAATTTGCTGCGGCCGAATACTATTGTTACTTACTTTAATTTTTTCATTTAGATTTTTATCCCGTTTCAGAAGGTATTTCCGAATTTCATCATCAAACTTATTATCGTGGGCAGTTCGGCCCGCCATGGGCATGACTAACAATTCAGCATCCCTCTCCTGGCAATATCTTTGTAAAGTAGCGTAGAATTCTTGGTTGACGATGCTATCAATATCTTCGGCATCTTCATCCCGGCATTGAGCTGAAGTTACGACATATGTCTTAGGCTTATATTTAGCGGCCATCTCATCCACCCCTACTCTTTTTCACTAGTAATACTTTGAATTATTTAAACTTGTGTTACCACTCCATCTTATAAACTCTCAAGAGCAGTATCAATTTAACCAATAATTCATTTCCCCCACTGCAGCTTATAGCCGCTGCCTGCGATAAATCCTACATTTCCATCTTCAGGCACTTTGATGCCTAAGGTTACTGGAACTTTTCCAAAAAAGATCATTTCATGTCCTACTTCAGTATAAAACTGGCCTTTAATATCTATCCCAGGGATATTATCCACGGTACCGCCGCTGGTGGTGTAATTTGTTTCTGAAGCAAGAATCTCAAGGTCATATCCTGCTGCTATCCATATGCTCATGGAAAAATCTTTTGCGATGGGCGAACGGATTCCTAGGTCAGCGGGAACTTGGCTGGGAAAATTTGTTTCCAGCGCGCCAAGCCGGTACTCAATAAAGGGAAAATTTATTTTTACCAGGTTGTTCTTGGTCATCCCATCCACATCGGCTTCTTGTTTTCCGACTACCGGTACATTTACACTATATTTTTTTTTAGAAGTGGTCTTAGGCAGTTTCCCATAACAAACATCGGCGCCAAAGCGGAATTCGTGCTTTTCAGAAACCGTTGCTCCTCCCCTGGTCCTGACACACACTAGATCTACATAACCGTCCTTGCCTATCTTGTGGTGTCCTTTCGCATAACCCACTTGATTTTGGATATATGGTTTGGCGCATCCTGTAGATAGAAGCGCTGCCAATGATAAAGCAGTAGTTACATATCTCATTTTCTCATATTGCCCTCAAAACTCTATACTGCCCCTAATCCACTATAGTCTTCACAACATTTAAATATAAATACATTTCTATAATGCTATATAGCAAGACATACCTGTAAATAAGGTGTATATACCTGCTGTATATATAAAATTTACTGACTCAATATAAAATTTTGGGGGCATGATCATGGAATACCGCAGATTAATTTCGTTCGGCAAAAGCAGCTTCGTTGTTTCATTGCCAAAAGAATGGATCGGCCAGAACAGCCTTAAGAAAGGGGATCTAGTGTATCTTCAAGAATCTGGACCGAATCTTCTTCTCAGCAAAAAAGAAAGCGATGAGAAGCCTGAAGAACGGGAAAAAATAATTTACATCGATGGAAAATCAGCGTATACTATCGGCCGGGAAGTTTGCTCTACCTATATCCAGAATTATCCCCGCATCATTCTGCGGGGAAAAGAGATCAAAAATAAAGTAAAAGAACTGCAGGGGATCGTGCAATCGTTGATTGCCTTGGAAATCATGGAGCAGACTTCTGATACCATCATCGCCAAAGATTTCCTGAACATGGATTCTGTCTCTGTAGAGGAGCTTATCCGCAAGATGGATCTAGTCACCAGGACCATGATGAAGGAAGCGCAGCAGATCTTCGATGAAGATAATTATGAAAGTCTCAATGAACGTGATCAAGACGTAAATAGGCTTTACTTCCTTCTGTATAGAAGCATACTCTACAACCTGCGCAATCCTATGAAGGCGCTCAAGAATTTTAAATTATCTGGATTAGACTTGCTGCGTGCCCACTTTATCGGCTTTTACGTCGAAGCGATTGCCGATGAAGTGCGCAGAACGGCTCGGCACGCCCACAGCCTGAAGATGCCTGCTCCAGTTCAGCAGCAAGTGCAGCAGTATTTAATCAAGATGCATGATTATTATAGTACCACCATGAAAGCAGCGTACACTAAAGATGCAGAATTAGCCTTCAAACAGGCAGAACTGAAACGCAGCTTTGATACAGAATTGGAAATGCTTGAACAAAATGTGCAGAAGATCCCTGGCTTCAACCGGGTTTTGACCAGGATGCTAAGAATGACCAGCCTGATTCACAATTTAGGAAGGGTATTGTATACGATGCAGTGAGTTTAAATCAAAAAAGCAGAAATCAATAGAATTTCGCTATTTTTGATTTCAGAAATAAAGAAAAATACTTTATTTCTGGACAGAAAAGAAATCGTTGCATGAAAAGCACTACTTTTCAGCACTGAAAATTAATCGTTGTTAATTTTCATGTGTTTCTTTTCTTGTTTTAGAAAATCTGCTTTTCAAGATTTTCTTTCAAATCCCTTGCAGCACATACTTCACGCCCCAGGCTAAGGTAATTAATCCTAATATCGTAGATATAACTTGGATGCTGGTTCTTCCTAGAATACGATTAGCTCTTTTGGTGTTGTAAAAAAGTATTGCCGTTCCCAATAAAACCATGCCGACAGCTAACCCAGTAACGATTTTACCATAATTGCTGGCAGAGACGATGATTGACGTAATCGCTGCTGGGCCAGTCAGCAAGGGAGTGCCGATAATGGAAGCAATGGCCCAAGTGGAATCGCCTTTTACCCGTTCTACATCCACTAAAGAGTATCCTAAGACCATCTTTAGCCCCAGAATCCCTAACACAATGCCCCCAGCTACCTGAAATTCTTTTATATCCATATCAAACAACTGCAATAACCCCTGTCCAAAGAGCAACACCAGAAAAGATATCGCAGCTGCGACCATAACGGCGATCGTCGCTGTTCTTCGACGCTCTTTTTCCTGCATCGAACTGGTGGCGACGGTAAAGATGACAAAACTAGCTAATGGATCAAATATCACAAAAAACAGAATCAACAGTTGGAAGAAAGGGCTGACCATTATACCATAAATAGGCCAGAAGTATAAAATATTTTGCATTATTTTCTTCAGGGATCACAGCAACTCCTCTGCGGTCATCAAGTACTGCCAGGGCACCGGCAATACGCCCTCGCCGCGTTTCACGATCACATAACATCCTATAATCTCTGCTCCGGTCGGCTGAAGAATTTCTATCACTTTCCGTAAGCTGCCACCGGTGCTAAAGACATCATCAATGATGGCTACTTTGTCTTTGCTGCTGGGCATATGACCGTCAATCAATTCAATCATCCCATGCTCTTTTGGCCCATCACGCACCAAGGCCAGCTTACAGGCGTATAATCCAGACATTCGAGTTGCCAGGGGTATTCCGCCGTGCCCAGAACCGGCAATACAAGTCACCTCTTTAGGTATCTTTTCCCACAGATTCTTACACAACAAAAACATCAGTTCCGGATCGCCGTAGGCTTTTTTGATGTTGATGTAATAATCGGAAGTCCTCGCGTTTTTGAGTTCTACTGTGCCACGTTCTACTACGGATAGTTGTTTTAATCTTGAAATAAGGTCTTGAATCATCTTGCTCATTCCTCATGGATCACAATCAGCGATTGGGTCTTATCAATTCCTTCCACCCGCTGTAATTTAGTCAGCAGCACTTGGTCAAACTCAGCCACATCTTTCACTCTTATCGTCGCCACCAAATCTGTTCCTCCGGAAACAATATCCACTCTCTCTACAAAAGGGAACTGCCGGATCTCTTTCGCTACATCATACTGTGACTTTTTCTTTTGCTTCAGCAAAGATAGGTTTACGGAAGTAAGCACATATGCTCTGAATCCTTCCTGAATCTTATGATAATCTACCTCAACCGTAAATCTCTTGATGATCTTTTCCTTCTTCAGTTTTTGG
Source organism: Nanobdellota archaeon (assembly GCA_030697505.1). GTDB lineage: Archaea > Nanobdellota > Nanobdellia > Woesearchaeales > GW2011-AR9 > JACPIL01. Next base: position 10,610 of record JAUYPX010000021.1, read on the forward strand.
ATCCTATTATGGACTGTAGTTATGGGAAGTCCTGTCTTTGCAGCGATCTGCCGGGTAGCATAATCGGCATGTTCTTTCAATATCTCCAATATTCTGCGATCCTTCTCGTCTATAGCTTGGCCCATGATAGAACAAATGTTCCATTTTTATATAAATATTTGCTCTTTTTGGGATTATTTTCCGTAATTTTTGGAATAATTATTTAAAAGCAAAAACAAAAAAGCTCATTATGTACTCGGAAATAGAAGCAGGATATTGCATCCAGGAGATTCCAGATAAAAATCTAGGGAGCATCGTAATTGAATACTTCGCGGATACCGTAACCTGTGTCGATAAGCTGCGTTTTTGGAAAGAAATTGATTTTAAAAAAAAGTTCGCCGCTGAATGCGGGATTAAGCCGGAAGATGTAGGCATGGTAAAGACCATGTTGTTCTCCTATCTTCAAGAAGGTCGCGAACATTATTTTCTTGCTTCCACCCTCGCAGAAAAACAGATAGATTATCATGAACTGCGTGTGGAATTAGGATTATCTGGAGCGGAAGCGCAAAGCATCAACCGAACGTTGAGCGATTCGACCATTGAAGCGGTGCTCGGAAAAAAACGCGGCGCGGTCAGTCCCCTGCTCATTCCAGAATATCTTCAAAAACTGGATGCAATTTATTTTACCCGTGACCTTATGGATGATGCAGCCCAATTTCCTGGAAAAAAATATGATCTTCCCAGATCTGTAACTGTATCAGAATTCTGGAACGCTGCCACTCTCTTTAATCTCCTACAACAAAAAAGTCCCCGATACAAAAGATCAGGGAGCTTTGAAAAAGAGATGGGTATAGCTACTTGGAAGGTCAAAAAGATCGATCAGGAAAAAGCAGGTTATTCATATCTCTTTGGCGGAACTACCATCACTTATCGTGGCCAAGAATATCAATTGACTAACCCCCCTATGAAAAGAGAAGGCGTAGATAGGAAACGAAAACAAATAATGTGCACTGCTTTTCCTATTTCCCAAACGGCTGAGTGGAAGATACAATACGAATATACTGATCAAGGAAAGAAAAGAGTCTTACTACCGATCACCTACGAACACTTAGAACAGCTTTTGCCACCATGATTTCTGTTCATAAATAAAGATTTTTCTTCCATCCTGATCGGAAAGCCGGACATATCTCTTTTGCTCTGGTTCATTACTTTCTTTAATCTCGGCTTTCATGCTCATGGCGATTTTATCCAGTTGCGGAGTGCTCAAAAGCAGCGTTGGTGATGGAGGAGTCCCGGTTGTTTTTGAGGAGTGCAGCTTTATCTTGGCTTTATGATGCCCAAAGACGTAACTTTTGGAGTGGTCGGAATATCCGTAGGTCGCCGGTTCAATCCCTAATAGCGATCGGTAAAAGGGCTTTAATCTTTCTATATCCAGAGAATTTAACACCACTTCTTCTAGAGAGATATATTTTTCATTCTTCTTTTCATGGAGGTAAACTTTGCGCCCATCAGAATCAAAACATTCCACCATCCCTTTCATTCTAAGAACAGTTGCTCTTTCAAAATAAGGCCCCATTCTTGTTTTTATTGATTCGATGCTGGGAACAAAGAATAATATGCTTGGAGAAGGAGGATTCACTTTTGCTTCACTAGGATAAAGTTCCAAAAGCTCATTCTTTCCATATCCACAGGAATAATGCAGAGGCCCTTGACCATGTTGTTCTTGCTTGAACTCTGCACCTAAAATACCTTGATAAAAAGAGGTAAGCCGTTCTAGGTTAGGAGAGTGAAGAACCATTCCGGTTAAGCGGATGTTTTCTGTAACCATAATTTTCTATCGTTTTGCATCTATATATACATTTCCCTTCTCTGATTTCTGCTTTAGGCGCTCTAAGATTTTTTTCCATTCTGAACAAAAACATTTTTATATCATTCCTATATCAAAGCTTCATGACTCAATATAGTTCAATCCAAGAAGCCATGCACAAAGGCTCCGGCAAGGTTTCAGTACGAGGCTGGATCCACCGCCAGCGCGGCAGCAACAAATTCAAGTTCGTGGTACTGCGGGATTCAAGTAACATCATCCAATGCATCTTTGAGCGGGAAAAATTTGATAAAAAGTGGGATGAAATAGACCATCTGCAAGTAGAAGCTTCCCTGGAAATCAGCGGACAGATCAAGAAAGATGAGCGCGCTCCTACCGGCTATGAAATCCAAGTGGAATCCTATACTATTGTCGGGCTCAGCGAGAACTATCCTATCGGTAAAGATCAATCTGTAGAATTCTTAGCTGACAATAGGCATCTCTGGTTACGCAGCCAAAGGATGATCGCTATCTTGAAAATCAGAAGCACTGTTTTCCATGCCATTCACGAATATTTCCGTAATCATGGTTTTTTTGAATATCATTCTCCCATCTTCCAAGCTGTGCAATGCGAAGGCGGTGCAGAATTATTCAGCGTTGACTATTTCGGCAAAAAAGATGTTTTTCTAGGACAGACCTGGCAGCTCTATGCTGAGCCGGCTATCTTCGCCTTGGAAAAGATTTATACTATCTCGCCTAGTTTCCGCGCCGAGAAAAGCAAGACTTCCCGCCATTTGACTGAATACTGGCATGCGGAGATGGAAATGGCCTGGGCCGAATTTAAAGATATACAGGATCATGCTGAAGGATTGATTAAGCAGGTGGTAAAGAAAGTCCTGGAGAAACATGGTCCGGAATTGGAAGTATTAGGCCGTGATGTTAAGAAGTTGGAACCAACCGCCAAAAAACCTTTTGTGCGCATGACCTATGACGAAGCTCTTAAGGTTCTCGACCAGAAGTGCAAGATGAAAGTGCAGTGGGGCAAAGACCTGCGCACTATCGAAGAAGAGAAATTGACCAAGCTGTATGATGTTCCAGTTATCGTAACGCACTATCCTAAAGTTGTAAAAGCTTTTTACATGACTGAAGATCCAAAAAATCCTAAAACGGTGCAGGGCTGTGATGTCCTTGCTCCGGAAGGCTATGGCGAAATTGTGGGCGGCTCACACCGCGAGCATGATCTGGAAAAAATCAAGAAGCGCTTAGTCGCCCAGGGTGAAGACCCTGCTCAGTACGAATTTTATTTAGACACCAGACGTTATGGCAGTGTTCCGCACGGCGGATTTGGCATGGGCGTGGAAAGATTGATCGCCTGGATCTGCGGACTGGAGACGGTCAAAGATGCTATCCCTTTCCCAAGAACGATGGAAAGATATAAGCCGTAATAATAAATCATAAACCTTAAATAATTCTTTCTCTTTACCTTAAATATGGAAGTTAAACCTTCTCTTGCTGAACTGATTAAACATAAGGAAATAGAGTTCTATTCTTATGGTCGAAAATTAGACAGTAACCTTTCTCAGTACGGCAAATATAATGAAAAAGTAATCTCCCATCTGCTTAAGACTGCTGGCAACAAAATAGTGATGAAAGGTAATGGCTTGGAAAGGCATCTTAACGAGATGGAAAATCTTTACCCTTTGGCTGAATTTGTAGTTCATATGCAAGACAGTGGATCAAGAAAATATCCTGATCTCGCTATTCATGTAGATGTAGATATCGAAAAATTAAATCAATATTATCCGAAGCCGAAAGAAGAAGAATTAGTTAATGGGCTCGGCCAGGTTGTTGGCGATGCTTCTAGCTGGGTGCCAGAGATGCCTTATTTCGAAAAAGTCTGGAATTTTGCGCTGGATCAAGCTGTCGGCGGCATGGTCTGTTATCCCGGCTACGAGCATCCGCGAAATGATCTTTCATTTAGGATTCGTGTCGCTGAATTTGCAGAACATTACATGATTGGTACAAAACAGCAAATCCAACGATACAAAAAATATGCTTTAGATGCCTTGCAAAATCTTACCGGTCTTGCTGACCAATTAAAAGCTGATCCAGAACTGATCTTCCATGATGATGATTACAAATTACAGGGCATACAACTGAATGCTAAACAAGCTATAATCATTGCTGAAAATATATCTTACATTATGGAAGCTAAACATTGGTGGAAAGTGATTTTTTCCTGATTTCCTCCTTCTTTTCATTCTTTATTGATTCGTTCTCTTTCTTTTAAATCTTGCTCAACATAGATACAGTCATCTTAGCGAATGATGCTTCTTCTGAGCCATTTTCCGAATAAGATTCATCAATTTATTTCTCCCCAAATTTAAGTCAATTTCTGCTTCCTCAGCTGGCGTTTTTCCTCCCAAACTTAAATGTGGATTTACAA
>JAUYPX010000016.1 GCA_030697505.1 Nanobdellota archaeon
TAAAAATTGAGCCATTTTTCACCTTTTTAATAGATTACTTGGCTGAAGAACTTTATAAAGATTGTGGCGCAACTAAATATTACCTCTTCTCTATACTAAATAAAACGGACTGCAAATGATCCTATCCATTTTTATAAGAAACTTGGCTTCAAAGAATTGAAAGAACGCAAAAAGGGCGCAACTCCAATGTATTTTGATTTAGCTAACAACTTTAAATTTAGTGTTTAATCCTCTTTTGATGGTAGCAATGCGGCGGGGGTTTGGGCTTCTTTCTTCTTTAATCATATTTTTAACAAATCGTACTGCGTCCGCTCCCCTAAGAGTTGGGGTTGCTCTAATTGGTTTTGCCATTTTTAGTAAATAAACAACAACATATATTAAATGTTTTGGTTAAAAAGTATGGCACTTATTAATAAAGTCTTCTTAAGTCTGTTATCTACACCAAATAAATCCCTTCTAAGGCCTGATCAACTATCCTTCTGCAATTATTTACTTTATTCAAGACTTTGTAATCTGTCGAAGCTTTCCTAATCTGCCCTAAGCGATCATTTATTTGAGAATATAATCTAATCAAATCCCCTTCCAGCAAATTCGATAACTTCAGCACTTCAAAGAAGCTCTTGCCATTATAGATAGGATAGATAAAGGTAGTCAGGAATTGCATCTCCTCAAATTTCTTCTCTTTAGATAAGTACGAATTACCCCGAATCAATTGCACTAACTCTTGAAATTTCTCATCCTTAAACACCTGCTTGAACTCATGCCCTATCCTGGACTCATAGGCTAAAGCACAGACCAATAATAAGATCTGATATTCATCGATCTTCTCCACAAAGTCAGTAGCAAAGATCTCCCCGATAGTGATCTCGTCAGCAAAGATCTTGGAAGCAAAGTGCCCTTTTACCGTTAAGGTCTCATTTTCCACATAGCCATACTTCACCAGCATCTTAACCACACTATTGTATCTATACAACAACACTTTAGTGGGCACTTTAGAATAATTCTCTCCGAACTGCTGGTAACTATAAAAGCTCATCCGCAAGATCCGTTCAATATCCGCAGGAGTATGTAAATTAAGCAGATTCAAGACCGTATTGATAGACAATTTGAACTGCGACTTGATCGGCTCGACATCTTTAGAGGTAATTTTCTGAATCTCATTATAGTTGAAGGTAGGCCGGTAGATCATGCTCACTACCGTTCCTTTGGTATCAATACCTCGCCGGCCAGCCCGGCCAGCGATCTGGAAGTACTCCTTGGAATTCAAATACCTAAAATTATATCCATCATACTTCCGTAAACTGTTAAATATTACAGTCTTAGCCGGCATGTTTATTCCTACGGCAAAGGTTTCGGTAGTATACAGAACTTTGATCTTGCCCATGCCAAAGAGATCTTCAACAATCCCCTTAATAACAGGTAAAAGTCCAGCATGATGAAAGGCAATTCCTTGTGATAAGGTTTCTTTCAACAAGTTTGTAGAACTCAAGCGATTAATTTCACCGGGCACTTCGGCCAATTTGGCATTCATATACTGCACCAGGGAAGAATCCCGTTCAAAGAAATTCAATTTAGCTAACTCTTTTGCTTTCACTTGACAATCTCTTCGAGAAAAGGAAAAGAACAGGGCCGGCATATTCTCCTTACCCAGCTCTTTGATCAATTCCAGATGGTTTGGCTCAGGAGCTTTTTCCCTCTGCCCTTTCTTACCTCTAATAACGTGATGATACTGCGGAATGGATTTAGCTTCCCTAATTTTCTCTAAGGTAGTCATGCCTAGCTCTTCATCATAGAAGAGATGTTCCAATGGAACATTCCTCTTTGTAGAAATGACCGTCTTGACCGGATGTTTCTTGATGGCTTGGATCCAACTGGAAAACTCGGTAGCGTTGGGAATAGTCGCAGACAGACATAAAAACCGTACTGAAGCAGGACTGTAAATTATTGACTCTTCCCAGACATAGCCTCTCTCGATATCATTGATGTAATGGATCTCATCAAAAATAACGTAGGCGATATCGCCGACATCAGAGTCTTGGCTCACTACCATGTTCCGATAAATTTCAGTGGTCATGATCAGGATTTTAGCATGAGGGTTAATCACAATATCCCCGGTCATCAATCCTATTTTACTTTCTCCATATTCCTTACAGAAATCCTTATACTTCTGGTTAGAAAGGGCTTTGATCGGCGCAGTATAGACAATTCTTTTGTTATCATCCTTATGCTTCTCGATGATAAAATCAGCAATCAGCGTTTTTCCTGAACCGGTGGGTGCAGAAACCATCACCGAATTATTATCTTCGATAGCCTTGATGGCCTCTTCCTGAAAAGGATCTAAGGTAAAAGTCTTGAATTTCATATGGTAATCTCTTGTTTATTAATATAAAGAAGCTCGTTATTTAAATATTGCTTAAAGAAAAAGTGTTGCTATTTTCTACGCTGATGCTCTAAAGCTACTTCCAATTGGCTTATCCTTTGCTGCTGCACAAGATTCATTTTTTGCGTTCTTTCTAGAGTGTGCTGAGTGCGATCTAAGAAGCGATACACATGTCCTAATGCTTCCTCTGTACGTCCATGAGAATGCAAATATCTGAAGTACTCTAATGGCGGCACCACTAAATAATTCCTTCCTGGTTCCTGTCCCTGCTTGATAGGATCACTAGGATGGCGTATAATAGGATGTGGATCTGTGACGACAGCTCGGATGGATTCGACTTTCTTGGGTGGCGTATGTAAATACCTCCAGATTGGATGTTCTGGAGGTATCTTTTGAGAGTTATGGCTAACTTCGGTGACATTTCCTTCCAGAAATTCTACTACGTCCTCATGAGATGGTATCGGAGTATACACCACAATATAACAGAAGTCCTGCGGTTTGAATTCTGTATAGGTTAATCCGACCATTTTAGGGCTTGAAATTCAAATCTTTATATATTTTATGACTATACCTGCATATGGAAGTCCGATCTTGTGATCATTTCCTCCTGAATTTCTTTTCTAATTCGTCTACGGTCACTTTCATTAAGGTCGGCCGGCCATGCGGACAAGTGTACGGTAGTTCTGTTTTAGACAATTCTTGAAGTATTCTTTCCATCTGCGGAATAGTCACCAGATCTCCGGCCATCACTGCGGCCCGGCAGGCCATGCGGGTGAGAATCTCTTCTTTCTTTTCCAGGATGCTTTTTTTATTCTCCAGCATGCTCAACAAATCATGCAGTAATTCTTTGATCTTCACTTTTCCATACACTAAAGGGATAGTTTTTACTGCGAAGGTATTCCCGCCGAAATATTCCAGCTCAAAACCTAATGCTTTCAATTCGTCTTTTTTCTCTTCCAGCGATATCTTCTCGGCGACAGAAACATCTAACACTTCACCTTGCAACAATTTCTGCACCTCAACTTTACTGTATAGAAATTGATTCAATAGTGATTCATACATCACCCGTTCATGTGCGGCATGCTGATCGATATAGAATAGTCCTCCTTCTGTTTCCGCTAAGAAATAAGTCTTATGCACTTGTCCGAGTAGTTTTAAAGGAGGTAATTTCTCTTGCATCAATTCAGTGCTTTGATATTGCTCTGCCACAGCTGAGGCACTTTCTTGTCCACCATACCCTGCAGCGGTTTCTTCCACTGCAAATACCGTCTGCGCACTAGGTTCAAAGGGATATTTCACGGCGGTTGTGGTTTCTTTTCTGGGGATAGGAGTTCCAAAGGTTATTTGTTGTTCGGTGTTTACATCTACCGTGGGCATAAGCTTATTGCTCTGCAAGGCCTCCCGTACTGCTGAAGCCACGGCAGCGGCAACCTGTTCTTTCTGCTCAATCTTGATCTCCTGCTTCTGCGGATGGACATTCACGTCAATGGTTTCAGGATTCAATTGCAGATGCAGCACCAAGACCGGATGCTTGTTCACGAATAAAGTAGAATGGTATCCTTCATACACGGCATTGGTGATATCGGAATTCTTGATCCAGCGGCCGTTCACAAAAAGAACTTGCTGATTCTTATCATTGCGCACATGATAAGGTTTGGAAATGAAACCTTGTACAACCACGTTTTTATCGCTATAATTCACTTCCAGCAGCTCTTTAGCGGTCTGGATGCCGTAGATGGAAGCGATAGTGCTGCGGGCATCCTGCAAAGCCGGAGAATGAAGCAGAATGTTATGGTCATGGGTAAACTTGAAGGCTACATTTGGATTAGCCAGGGCGTAATGAGTGACTACCTCCAGGCAGTGTTTCAATTCCACCGCATCGGTCTTGAGGAATTTTTTTCTGGCCGGAGTGTTGAAGAAAATATCCTGCACCTCAATGCTGGTGCCTTGCTCTGCTCCGATAATATTCTTGTCGAGGATATTGCCTCCTACGATCTTGAGGGAGCAGCCTTCCAGCATCTCTTTCTGCTTAGTGATGATAGATAATTTTGATACCGCAGCGATGCTGGCCAACGCTTCTCCTCTGAAACCCAGCGTTTTGATAGAAAATAAGTCTTCTACCGAACTAATCTTGCTGGTCGCGTGTCGAAGGATTGATTTTTCCGCATCTTCTGGAGACATCCCTTCGCCGTTGTCGGTAATTCTGATGCGCTTCTTGCCTGATTCTTCCAATTCCACAGTTATCTTGCTGGCGCCGGCATCTAAGGAATTCTCTACCAGCTCTTTGATCACGGAAGCGGGCCGTTCTATGACTTCACCGGCAGCGATCTTGTTGATCAGGTCTTCGGGAAGAAGGACTATCTTGGACATATATTTTGGTGTAGAATTTTTGTATATAATGATTTATATACTGCAGTGGATAAACAGAAGAGAAGATTTAAAAAATAAGTTTAGAATATAAAAATTGAGGCTAAAAATGTACAATCAATATCTATTAACAGAACTGATCAAGGCGCAGGTAAAAGCAGAACAAGCGAAACGATCCCAACAAGGAGAGGAACCGAAAACCGAACCGGAACCGACACAAGACAGTTTTCCTTCTCTGCCGGGGCCAAGAATCTTGGAAGAGCCGATCGCTTCCAGCACTCGTTCTGTACGCACGCCTTTGTTCATCAAAGGAGGAATTGTGATGGGAATATTAGCAGGTACAACCCTGGGCATGACGTATCTATTCAATCAGGTCTATAATGGAGAGGTGATACATATTCCTGCTCATGGAGTGGTAGAATTTCGTAAAGTAGATGGAGCGTATGCCCATACCATCCTAATTAAAAGTAATCCGCATTATGGAAAAGATTCAATTACCGTACAGCGAAACACCTGGAATAAAACCAGGACCTATATTGGATATAAGGGCTGTTCTTCTGTCGATGAAATTATTCTACGGGAAGGATTTTTAGGAACCGGAGCGCCCCTGGAATACACCCGAAATAAAGACCGCGACTTAAAACAACATATGTTCGCTCAAGCAGATCAGGAAATGCAGGAACAATGCCATAGGTTTAAGCCTCTGATGAAGCCTTATTTCCCATAACGCCGTTCTCTTTGAGAAAATTCTTCTATCACTTTCAGCAAATCTTCTTTTTCAAATTCCGGCCAATATTTATCTAAGAAAAACCACTCGCTGTACCAGGACTGCCAGAGCAAGAAGTTAGAAGTTCTGCGTTCCCCGCCGGTCCTGATGATAAGATCAGGCTGGCTTTGTAATTGCAGATATTGGGAAAATGTCTGTTCATCGACTTGCTTCACTTTTCCTTCTTTGATGATTTTATTTATTCCATCCACGATCTCTTCCCTGCCGCCATAGGCCATGGCAAAATTAGCGGTGAAATGGGAATATCCTGCCGTTTCTGTCTGTACTCTGTCCACGATTTCCTGAACTTTTCGCGGCAGCAGATGGATCCTTCCGATAAATCTTATCTTTATCTGGTTATTCCTGATCTTGTTTTTAATTCTCTCGCTTTCAAAAAAATTGCAAAACAGATCCATCAAGTATTCTACCTCTCTCTGGTCACGCTGAAAATTCTGCAGGGAAAAAGTATAGAGGGTCAATTCCGTGACCCCCAGCTCCTTGCACCAATCAAATAATTTTTCCACCTTTTCTGCTCCAAAATCATGCCCCTTCCAGGGTTCCTTGAGCAGTTTTGCAGCATATCTTCTATTGCCGTCTAAGATTATAGCGAGATGGCTAACTTTCTTCAACATGCTGTCTATTTTCTGAACTATAGTTAAAAAGCTTGCGGATAAGAATTCTTACTCATAATCTTTATAAAAAGACTGATTTAAACCTAACTATGGATAAACGATTTCCGGGCGATAGGAACTTAGCTGATATCTTGAAGTGGTACGGCTGGGCACTTTATGATATTACAATCTCGCCAGCAAGAGTAGAGTCCCTTTCCTGGGATGAGATTGAGATGCAGGATGCGGCAAAATACTATAGTTTATTTCATCGCTATTCTCTTCTTCCTATACCAGAAGACGGGCAAACCTTGCGGGAAGTCTACAAAAGATCACGGGAAGCACAAACGTATCCGGTCTTGAAGATACCATCTCAAAAAAGAACGTGGGAAATGTCTTTGAAAAAGCAGGAATATCACCTGCAGGCAGAGCACGGGTTTGCGCATGGCGATTCAAGATGTTATTTCCTGAATGAATTTTATTTCAGAGAAGATACGCTTTCTACTTCCAGTTCACCGTATGTTTTCTATGATTACCCTTCAAAATTAATAATTCCTGCTGCAGAAGTGATTGATGTTTTTACTCACCATTTTACGATTGCTACCTTTACTGATACAGGTCCTGTATGTAAAGAACCTTTAGGAAAATTAGTAATTAATTAAATAATTTTAAATCAATTAAAAAAATTCCAAGCTTTTCTGCTCTTCAAGCTTTTTCGCTTTGATCTTGCGCATCATCTCATCATCTTTTTCTAAGATAGCCTGGATCTCCTTGGCTCGTTCTACTACGGTCAGAGGCAGCCCAGCTAATTTGGCGACATGGATCCCGTAACTTTGATCGGTGCTCCCTTCGATCAGCCTGTGCAAAAAAATAACTTCGCCGTGGCGTTCTTTGACCGCAATATTATAATTTTTGATCCTAGAAAACTTTTCTGCCAATTTATTCAGGACATGATAATGAGTGGCAAATAAGGTTTTGGCTTTGGTATGATTATAAATGTGCTCCGCGACGCTCCAGGCGATGGAAACCCCGTCGAAAGTGCTGGTGCCTCTACCTATTTCGTCCAGAATAATCAAGCTATTCTCTGTCGCATTGTGAAGAATAGAAGCCGTTTCATGCATCTCCACCATGAAAGTAGATTGTCCGGAGCTGAGATCATCGTAAGCTCCTACCCGGGTAAAGATCCTATCCACTATCCCCAAACTTGCTTCTTCTGCAGGAACAAAACTGCCCATCTGCGCCAGCAAGACCATCAGCGCGGTCTGGCGCATCACTGTACTTTTCCCAGCCATGTTCGGGCCGGTCAAAATCATCATCTCTCCCTCATTGAGCACAACATCATTGGCGATGAAGGATTTTTCTAATTGTTCCACTACCGGATGCCGGCCGTTTTTGATATGCAATATTTTTTGATCCACAAAATTAGGCCTGACATAATTATTCTCTGCCGCGGTTTTTGCCAAAGAACAGAGAACATCTAGTACTGCTAATTTTTGCGCAGCATCCTGGACGGCAAGGGTATGCAGAGTGACTTTCTTGATAATATCCTGAAAGAGGTTATACTCCAGCTCGTTGATCTTTTCCTCTGCACCCAGGATTTTTTCTTCTTCAATCTTCAATTCTTCGGTGATATAGCGTTCAGAATTGGCGGTAGTCTGTTTTCTAATATAGGTTTGCGGCACCAGATGGATGTTCTTTTTGGTCACTTCGATAAAATAGCCGAAGACATTGGTATAGCCGATTTTCAGAGTGCTGATACCGGTCTTTGTTTTTTCTCTTTCTTCCAGCTGCTGGAGATATTTTTTGCTGTTGTTTTTGATATCGCGCAAAGAATCAAGCTCCTGATGATATCCAGGCTTGATCATGCCTCCTTCCCTGATAGTGATGGGCGCATCTTCTTTTACAGCTTTATTGATCAGGGCAGCAACTTCTTCTGAGTCCTGCATAGAAGCGATCTGCTGCAGCAAATTTCCAGAAAGAGGTTTTATTTTTTCTTTGAGCAAAGGTATCTGCTGTAATGATTTTGCTAATGCTCGCAAATCTCGCGGAGTGGCATTTCCATAATTGACTCTGCTGATCAGCCGTTCCAGATCATAGGTTTCTTGAAGTGAAGAGATGATCTCTTCCCGGGCAATGATATTCTGATGCAAGGCTTCAACGGCATCTAATCTCTGCAGGACAGCATCTTTTACCAGCAGCGGCTCTTTGATCCATCTCTTAAGCAGTCTAGTCCCAGGCGCGGTAACTGTTTTATCCAATACTGATAATAAAGTTCCTCGGCTTGATCCGTCGCGGATATTTTTGAGCAGTTCTAAATTTCTGATGGTGCTGGAATCGAGCAGCATGATGGCGTCATTGCTGCGAATGGAAATATTTTTGAGATGCGATAAGGTGTTTTTTTGGGTATCATGGAGATATTGTAACAACGCTCCGGCTGCGCTCACTAATTGTTTTTCTTCTTCTAAACCAAACTGATGCAGGGAAGCGATATTAAAATGAGCGCAGATAGCCTCTTTTGCTTTTTCCGGCTTGAAGAAGTGATCATCCACAGAAGTCAGGAAGCAGCGGTAGGATTTTATTTTTTCTACTAACTCTGTATTGACTTTCAAGCTTTCCGGAATCAGGCCTTCGCTAGGATCGAAGCGGACCATCAAACTTAACAGATGGGATAAAGAATGCACTTGCAGGGTGAAAAATTCTCCGGTAGAGAGATCGCAGAAAGCCGCGGCAAATTGCTCTTCTTGCGCAGTCAAGGACATGATGTAATTATTTTCTTTTTCGTTCAGCAAAGAAGATTCAATCACCGTTCCCGGCGTGACGATGCGCACTAATCCTCGTTTGACTAATCCTTTAGCTTGTTTAGGATCTTCCAGCTGTTCGATGATGGCAACTTTGTAGCCTTTCTTGATTAATCTCCCGAGGTAATTTTCCAGAGCATGATAGGGAATTCCTGCCAAGGGAGCTTTCTTTTCCTCTTTTCCCCGCGAGGTAAGGGTTATTTCCAATTCTCTGGCCGCAGTGATGGCATCTTCATAGAACATTTCATAAAAGTCGCCCATCCTGAGCATGATCACGCAATCTGGATGGGCGCGTTTTGCTTCCAGATACTGCTTCATCCCTGGAGTAAGATGCTCTACGGGAATGTTGAGAATGTTTGTTTCTACCACAGTTTTGGGTAGAGTAGAGATTTTTTAAGGATTATTGTGGTAAAGAAATGAGATAATCATAGCTACTACTGTAAACTATAGTAATTGTAAATTATTTTCGAATGTTTGTTCACAATTACTAATAGCAAATGCGTATAAAAATAGTCGAATATTTAACACATTAGCTATATATACATAAATATTAAATATTCTTATAGCCCATCAGTTCTATATGAATCCACGAGTAATTCATTTTCTTGTAACTCTTGCTGCCGTTCCCGGATGCAGTGCAGGATTACAGGTTCATTCCCCCCTTAATTCTACTCCTTTAGAGGAACGAGTCCCTGCTCAATATAAAAAAGAAGTGGCTTTTGTGCAAGATGTGCGCAGATTTGCCATTGAGCATTTAGGCATGGAACAGGATAGCAAGCATTATACTTGGTTTACCGAAAAACAGGATAATGGGCATACTCTGTATATTTTGTCAATCACGGAAAAGACTATTCTGCCTACTTCAAGGATAGCAAAGGTGGAGGAATTGGATAAACTAAGCGCATATCGTGCGGATATTAAGGAATTCTTGTATCTTGAGTCAGAAGTAGATACCTTGGAAGATGAGCGTGATTATTATAATAAAAAAGGATATGATACTAATTGGCGGTCGGTTACGGATTATCATACTTATGGTGGGAAAGAAGGAAGCCCGATCACTCTCGATTTTTTGAAATCTACTCCAGAATATCAAGCCAAAGTGGTTGTCCATGAACTGTGTCATGGATTTGTGGAAAAAAATATTAAAGCAGGGTTTGCTTCTTCTTTAGATGAATCATTTTGCAGTATGGTCGGATATGCCGGAGCAGCAGAATATTTTACCTACAAAAATCTTCCTGAAGAACATACTAAAGCGGTGAAAGCATTTGATCACTATCATACTTTCGCGGAAAAATTTGTGGTCTCTTTCGAGAAGCTTCAGCGATTGTATCATGAGGGTCTCTCTCAGGATGAGATGTTGAAAAGACGTGCGGCGCTATTTGCGGAAGCGGAAGAATTTATGGGTGGAGAAGTGAATAATGCGCTGATGTGGAGCTGGCATCCTTATCTTTTTAATTATCCGCTGATGCATACTGTCTACACTGTACAAGGTGATAGTGTGCCAAAAATTATGCAAAAAATGAGACATTGTCCGGAAAATGAAGAGAAAGCGTTAAAGTATATTCAGGAATTAGCGAAATAGAATTAAATTATTTCTTTTTCCAATTTAAACTAAAAAAATAAATCTATCCGCGCTTAAATTCACCGGCGATGTCGATCAATTCAACATGGCCCATGAATAATCCCCGGCAGCAGTAGCGATCCAATCCTAAAGAGTCCATGATTTTCTTGGGAGCTTCTCCTCGGTCGACTTGCTCTTTGTACTCTTCCCAAAGGTGGCCTACTGGTTTCCCGCAGGAAAAACATCGAATTGGTATGATCATTTTTGTATCCTCATCGGTATGATTTCTGTCTTGCCGCTCGCGCTTTTGAGTCGTTTGGCTTCCTGGTCTCTTTTCTTCGTATGTCAGCTACTAACAATAAGCGGTCGTAATCATCGAAGGTTTTCTTTAATTTAGGTTGATGCTCAACTAAAGCACGGGCGATGGCTAATCTTACCGCATCTGCCTGTCCGTTAACTCCTCCACCCTGAACTCTGATTTCAAAATTAACTTTTTCAGCAGCATCTCCTGCCAGCACTAGCGGCTCGCTGATCCTGGTCCGTAGAATATCAGTCCCATAATTGTGCAGATATAACCCGTTGACAGTGACTTTTCCAGTGCCTGCGGTCAAAGTAGCCCTGGCTACCGCGAGTTTTCGTTTTCCTTGCGTATGAACGACGTCTTTTTTAGCCATATTATTCTACCTTCCCGCCGATGTGCTGGCATATTTCTCTGATGGATACATATTTTAAGTTGGGTAATTTGTGTACGGATGAATCGGTGAGGGTGATGAATTCTTTTCCTGCGAATTCGCTAGGGACGCCGATGTAGCACTTGATCAGCTGGTATGCATCTTTTCCTCTGGCCTGTTTCCAGGGCAGCATCCCTCTGACGCTTCTTCTGACCCATTTGTCAGGAAGCCGGCTGTGAGTCTGACTGCGATGAGGATGCCCATATCGGCCGCGTTTCTGCGTTGCTCGGGCAAAATTTACCTGCCTGGCGCCGCTGACCATGATCTTCTCACAGTTCACCACGCTGACTTCTTCGCCAAGCAGCGCATCCTTGGCTACCCGAGCTGCCAATCGTCCTAAGATCATGCCTTCGCCGTTGTAGATTTTCATTTTATTACCCTAAGATCCTCACTTGCTTTCCTTCAGGATTATTTTGTAAGAGTTCTTGTAAAGAGAAGGCCTTTCCCTTGGCATTTTCAATCTTTCTCCGTGCTTCTTCGGAAAAGGTAAGAGCAGCAACATTTACTTTTTTGGTCAAGTCGCCGACACTCAAGACTTTTCCAGGCACGACGATAGTCTCCCCATCCTGGGCAAACTTTTCGATCTTATAGACGTTTACCGTTCTGCGTTCCCGGGTAGGCCGGCGCAAGTCTTCTGCGATTCTTTTCCAAAAGTGATTTTGATGCGGTTGTGCATCTAGCTGAACCAATAATTCTTTCAATTGATAGTTGGTCGGGCCAGTCAGTTTAACCATTTTTTATCAGGATGATTCTCAGATGAGTTTTTCCATCTCCTCTACTTTTTCTAACAATATTTCTGCGCTGGTGACCAGGATCTCTTTACAGGTCAATTGTCCCCAGCTTTCCAGGTAAAACAGTATGTTGTCAGTGTAAGTTACGGTAATTCCCTTGTCAGCTTCCGCATACGCTTCCAGCAAGTTGCTGTCGTACACTTTCTCTTCCATCAATTCGACGTTGTTTCCCTTGATCTTGAATACGCCGTCAGTGCACATTTTTGCCAAGGCTTCAGCATCCTGCACTTTTCCAACTTTTACCGTTGGTTCTTTCTTGTAATGCGCTAAAGCAGGCGTCCATTTGGTATGATTCTTGCCCTGACCCATCACTGCAGTCATGGTAACATCGATCTTTTGTTTGGAAAGTAATTTTACCACTGGCATTTTTTCGTAGACAAAAGTGCATTTAGGGTCAGCGCTTTCTGCTTCGCCGGCATAGACATAACCTTTCTTGTTGGATTTTAATTTCAATTGCAAGGTGCAGGAGGCGCTTTTTTCGGTGATTTCATCCTGATTCTGAGGCAATCTATAGCTCTTCAGATCAGTCTTGATAGGGATCAGGCCTAAACGCAAAGCCAGCATCTCATCATGCAGAGCGGAATTATTATCTTTTACTTCTAGCTCTTCGACCGCCAGAGTAGGCACTTCTTCAATGATCAATCTGCGAAGGGTATTGGCGAAGACTTCATTGCTTCCTTTGAGTAGGAAGGAAAGTTTCTTGTTCTTCTTATCGTCTTTGATTTTTTCGAGTTTCATGGTTTTGTTGGATTATGCCTAGGTTTAGTGAATCAGATAATTATACCCGTCTTCCTCGTCTTCCGCCTTTCATCCGGCAGCCGTTGTGCGGTTCAGGAGTGACTTCTTCAATCTTGCCGATGCGCAATCCGGTCCTGGCAAGCGCGCGGATAGCCGGCTGTGCTCCAGGTCCGGGATTTTTAGGTCCATTATGGCCGCCCTTTGCGCGTACGCGGATAACCAGCCCATTGATACCTTTCTCACGGCAGATCTCTGCGACTTTCTTGGCGCAACCCATCGCTGCAGTAGGTGAACTTTCTAGACGATCAGATTTAACCATCTGTCCACCGCTGGCGCGGGCGATAGTTTCGCTGCAGGTAATATCAGTTACGGTGATGATAGTGTTGTTGTACGAAGAATAAATATGCGCGACTCCCCAGCGGGTTTTGCTAGGTGCGTAACTTTCTCTTCTTTCCTCTCGTGGAGCTGGAGCGGCTGCAGGGTTAGTTTCTTTGGTCATTATTGTTGAGCCTCGCTAGCTGTTTTTTGAGGAGCTTCTGCGGCTTCAGTTTTCGTTCCGCTAGGAACGTCACTAACCTCATGGGCATTCGGAGCATCCCTGCGGGATGGAACAGAGTGGCTTGATTTTGCGTTGGATGATGCTTCTACCTTTGCTTCTGCTTTAGTAACTTTAGTAAGGATAACCCGCTCCGGGTGCTCTGCATCAGCAAGAGCTGATTTTTGTTTAAAGATGACACTGCCTTCTTCTGCTAATGATACAAGATAAGAAGGGGAGGATATCTCCTGATCGCCGACCATGACATGCCTATGGGTGATAAATTGGCGAGCTTGATTCATGGATCGGGCAAATCCTTTTCTGTAGACTACGCTTTGCAGACGTCTGGATAACACGTCTTTCAATTCTAATCCCAGAATCTGTTCCAGTTCCGCTCCGGCAGGGAGTAGACCTAATTCTTGTAACTTGGTAAGGATCTGTTCTTTTTCTTTCTGCGCCTGAGGAATGGTTCTGGTCGCGATAAGCCTCTTGGCGATATCCCGGTATTTTTTGATAAAGGAGTTGGCGATATGGATCTCTTTCTTTTTTACCAGGCCGTAATCTTTAAGGACGACCTTTTCACTTTCGATGTTCGCTCTGATCCAAGGATGTCTTGGCGTGTTATACTTTTTCCGTAATGGTTTTGGGTCTCCCATAGTTTACCTATTTCTTGGCGTCCTTTTTACCGCTTTCTGCGGTAGCTGGAGCGACTTTCTTTTTAGCGACGCCCACTACTTTACCTTTGTTCTTTCTGAAGTGTGACTTAGTCCTTTGGCCTCTGACGGGCAATCCTTTCCCATGTCGTACGCCTTTCAGGGACTTGATCTTCTTCATGCGCTTGATGTCATTTTCTCGGTAGAATGAAATGTTCCCGGTAAGAAGGTGCATATCTGCGCCGGTGTCGTAATCTCTGCGGCGGTTGAAAAGCCAGGAAGGAAGACCGTGGCTGGCTAAGTTTTCAACGACCTGGTTTAATTTTTTGACCTGTTCTTCGTGTAAGTTACCGGCTTTTTCCGCTCGGTCGACGTTGGCGCAGGTGCAGATGATATTAGCCAGGTTGATGCCGATCCCTTTGATCTGGGTAAGGGCGATATTGGTCGGCCGGTTGCCTTGGATATCTACGTTGGCAACCCGTACGATATATTTGAAATTTGGTTTTTGTTCGCTCATGATTATATAGGCCAGAATTACACGTTATAGTCCTAAACGCGTTAACTCGGACTGATTTATGACTGGTAAAGGCGGTTATTTATAAAGATTTTGGTTTGTGTTTCTAAACCTGCTTGTTTTTGGAAGTAATTCACCCACAGGCATCCCAGACGGTATTCTATTTCTAAATAGCCTGGTGTTTCTGGATTAAGCTGATGGTAATGTTGCTCTGCCAGACGGAAATATTGTAATCCTTTCTGAAGGTCTTTGGTAAGGAGAGCTTCTGCTTTGGTCATGGCGGTCTCTATCAGAGAGGTTATATCGTTCTTTCTCCGTCCTGGTTTTGTTTCATTGAAAAATCTGAACATTTTATTCTCAGAATGAAGATTTTATATAAAATTATGGTAAGAAATTTTATTCTTCTCTTTTGCAATATTTCTCATAAAACAACAATATTTCTTCTGTCTTTCTTTGGTTAAGTGAATAATGGATCTCGTTGGTTTTTCTAGCCGGCACTACCCATTCTTCTTTTTCTAATTCTTTTAAAGCATCTCTGACAATTTTGCCTCCACGAAGATGAGAAGGCAGTCCCTTAAGAATGTTCTCGGTGTGTGAACCGCCCCACTTTCTCCACTGAACTAGTTTCCTGATAATTCTTACTTTTATATCGAATATAGTCAATTGCATAAACGGGGGAGCTTGGCGGGCAGATATAAATCTTCTGTCTCATTAATGATGCATCGACGTCTCAAAAGAGAAAAGTTTATATAAAAGTTAACTTAATTACATAAGAAAATGGAAGAAGAATCATTGTTTATAGGATTCATGGGGGACTCTCCGACAGTACGTATCTTAGATTACCTGCTAACAGAACGGGAATTAGATTTCTCTATGACCGACCTGGCAGAAAACGCCGGCATCGGGCGGGCAACTTTGTATAGAATCTGGGGTTCCTTGCTTAAGAACAGAGTAGTTACTCCTACTAGAGAGATTGGAAAAGCTAAATTGTTTAAATTAAATACCAAAAATCCTAAGATTAAGAAGTTAACTGAATTGTATGATATGCTGATTTTGGAAGACCTACGAAAGCGTTCTCAAAAGCTGCAGATAGAGATTCCGGCGTAAATAAAGAAAATTAAAATTTATTCTATCCTTTATACACATCAGCAGAGAGGTAATACTGTATTCCTGCGACACCAAACTGTACGCTAGACCCTAGACTTTCTATAAGAAAAAGTCTTTCTCCTTCCCTGGTCTTATAATCTTCAGCAGCTTTTCGGGTGAGAGATCTTTTTGCATATTCATGATCACGACGATGCCAAACATCTTCAGAAGAGCCTTCTATTGCGGTGTCAACAGGGTAGGCCTCTTTTTCCACAACTCTTCCTACAAGCGTAGCCTCTTTCGGTATTGCTGTAACAAAGATTGGTTCTATTTTTTCATTATTTGTCATTTTAATCTCCTCCTAATTCTTCCACCAAATCAGCCAATCTCTTACTGGCGTTTCCATCAACGGAAAACTTCTTTCTGTCCTTAGCAAGTTTTTGCGCAACTATTTCGTCATGTGAAGTAACCTGTCCCAATACTTCTCTTGCTCCATCCCAATCATACGTAACCGGCATGGCGCCAAGTGAAATTGTCGGTGAACCGGTAGTTCCCCATTCTTTTCCCATGGTATCGGGAAGTATTGCTCCGGCATTTTTATCTAATAATGTAGCTTCAGTTAGGCAAGTACTTCTACCTGCGGTAACTGAATACGATGCCAGCATCAATTCTTGGGTATTACAGGACTTAGCAGGCAGATATACAGAGCCGTGCTTATTGGCAAGTTCTTGGGTAAAATTCTGTACATATTCTTCCCCTGGATGCGGTTTGACAATTAATTTTACTCCTATATCAGATGCAGCTTTAAAGGTAGATTGAGTTACTCTGCATTCATAATCAAAAACCTTCATTTTTTCCTCAGCAGATTTAGTACTGCGCTGCATGTAGGCTGAATAAGGATGCATGTTCTGAGTCGCATGGAAGTAAACCGGTTGATCAGGGTTTAATCCCACTTTATGAAGAAGTTCTTCCCGCTTCTGCTCGGTAAAATCCTCTCGTAATTTTGCATAATTATCAAAGGCAGCCCAGCCAATTACCCGGCATCTTTTTGCTGCTTCATCTCCCATTTCTCCGCCAAACTCCTTTCTTGCAGTTTCTATGCAATCTTTATCCATGACTGCTAAAATAGTTGGTAAATCAGCAAGATTAGTTCCTAATCTTCCTCGATAGCCGCTGTTTTGGTCTTGTACTGCAATAGTGGGGATTTTTGCGGTATTAGCAGCTCTTAGAAAATATCCGTCTGGAGTTTGACGGCCAGACAAACCGACAATGACCGCGTCATATCCGCGAACTAATTGAGCATAACTGTCTTCTGCCGGATTTATTCGTTCATATGCTAATTTATCGAATCCAGCCGCTTCAGTATCATTTCCGGTGGCATATAACTTTAACTCATGCCCTCGCGCTTCTAATTCTCTCGCTACAGGGGCTAGAACATTGGTTGATCCTCGTTGTTTTGCGGTTAGTAGTATTTTCATAGTCAATTCCTCCCTAAAATAATGTATCATTTTTTTGAAGCGGTTGTTTTAAAATACTTATGGAACAGTGATACAGTCATCTTAGCGAATGATGCTTCTTCTGAGCCATTTTCCGAATAAGATTCATCAATTTATTTCTCCCCAAATTTAAGTCAATTTCTGCTTCCTCAGCTGGCGTTTTTCCTCCCAAACTTAAATGTGGATTTACAA
>JAUYPX010000017.1 GCA_030697505.1 Nanobdellota archaeon
CTGTAAAGATCATGAAATATGCACTAGCTCTTTCTTTGCCTTTGTACCTTAGCTGCGCTGCGCAACAAGTATCTTCTCCTGCAGTGATCAAAATAGAACCTAGCAGCACGTTTATGGATGAAGAAGAACAGATTTTCAGTCCTAGAGAGCGGCCGTTCAGAAAGGAAATGCGGTTTGTTATGGGCAGTTTCAGGCAGATGATGCGCCAACAGAACAAAAAGACGCTGGAAGGAGTTCTCAGTTTTGAAGAGAGCACTGAATCATTCGATTATAGTTACGATACTTCTACTTTTTGCGATCTGGATACGCGCGATAAATTCAATGGGAAAATAAGCTTAGAGTTCAGCCAGATCCGGGGAATACAGGGAAGGTACAAAACGACGACAGTGATCCTCACTGATCTTCCGCCTTTTGGTTCAGCAGATAAAATTGAAATTAGAGTTGATGGTTTGGCACAGAATCCAATTTATGCAGTATACAATATCGATTCAAAAGCGCAACAGTTTTATGAAAGCCTGATCAGAAAATTATCTGAAGAATTCGGGAAACATGATGCCCAGCATCATAGCTGGAAGGATTTTCAATTTATGAGGGCAACAAATGACGAGCAAAGAAAAATCCATCAGGCTTACAAAAAAGTAACCCAGATGTTAAAAAACAACAACCCCATTTCCCTGAAAAAAATTCATATATATAATCCCTGTGAATAGAGAGGGCATTATTTTATTTCATAGGTCTTCCCTTAAGATGCTCCAGATGCTTGGACTTCTCTTTCAGGAATTTATCAAAGCTCAAGCCATGTTTCTCAATGAGCATGCAAGCATGATAGCCGCCTAACATATGGGGCAGGATAACGTAACTGGCGCCTTTTTCATACAATTGGATAGCTTCTTCTGCATGATGGGAAACGACCACCACCACGGCTGAGGTATTCACGTCGCGAACTTTGCTGATTATATTTGTGTTGATCTCAAAATCCGGAATAGTAGAAATAATCATCTTCACCTTAGAGAGATGCAATTCATCAAGCAGTTCCATGTCCGAAGCGTCACCATAGGCACATTTCATCCCTTTTCTGCTTAATGAGGAAACTATTTCGGGGTTATGGTCGATGATCAAAAATCTCTGTTTTAATTTTTTGAAGAGAGCTATCAAATCATGGCCTACCCGATCGCAGCCAAACAGGATGATGTCATATTTTGTAGAACCTAGGTGAGGAATAACTGCCCTGGCCTTCTTCTTTTCAAAAATGGATAGGTATTTGGCGACGTAAGGATAAATCCTGCCCGCATATAAGAACAAATAACTGGAGATAGCGATGGTTATGAGAGTGACGGCAGTGATGATAGACACCACTTCTTTTCCTAGATGGCCGATGCTTATTCCGAGAGCGATGAGGATATGAGAAAATTCACCTATCTGCGCTACGGTCCAGCCAGCAAGAAAACCATTTCTTTTGGTATGCCCCATCAGGCCCATGAGAATCAATACTGATAAAGGATTGCCGATCAGCACCAGGAGCGAAAACAGGATTACCGGGACAATATTCTGTTGGAGTTCAGTAAAACCTAACTGGTACCCTAGCATGATAAAAAAGAGGACTAAGAAGAAATCGCGCAGGGGTTTCATCTTAGAACTTATTTCATACCGATACGGGGAGAGGGAAAGAGTTACCCCAGCTATGAGCGCGCCGATTTCTAAAGAAAATCCTGCTTGGTAGAAAAGCAGGGAGAGCGCAAACGCCCAGCTGATAGAAAATAAGAGCAGCAGTTCCTGGCTTTTGGCGATGATGTTAGTCACCTGCGGAAGGATATATAGGCCGATCAGGAATAAACCGACTAAGAGGAACAAGCCTTTAAGCGCAACGCTGAGAACGAGAGTTTGGGCATCCATCCCTCCGTTGAGGGAAG
Source organism: Nanobdellota archaeon (assembly GCA_030697505.1). Taxonomy (GTDB): domain Archaea; phylum Nanobdellota; class Nanobdellia; order Woesearchaeales; family GW2011-AR9; genus JACPIL01. Next base: position 1,911 of record JAUYPX010000017.1, read on the forward strand.
AGATGATGATGAGAGTGAAAATAGCCAAGAGATCCTGCACCAGCAAAAATCCTACCGTAATTTTTCCATATAATGAATCGGTCTCATTTTTATCCGAGAGTAATTTGAGGACAAGGATAGTGCTGCTGAAGGCGAGAGCAAGGCCGAGGTAGAGGGAAGTAAGTTTGGAAAATCCTAACGCTAAGGAAAGGAAAAAACCGGCCATAGTTGTAAAAACGGCCTGACCAACGCCAGTGACTATCGATACTAAACCAACTTCCTTGATCACTTTTGGATCTAGACCCAGGCCGACCACGAAGAGCAGTAATGCTACCCCCATGTGAGAGAAGAGCACTATGGTATCAGGAGAGCTGATCAAGTTGAGGAGGGAAGGCCCCACTATGATCCCAGCCAGAATATAACCTATGATGAGGGGTTGCCTAAGGTAGCGCACCACCAGGCTGATGAGAGTGGCAATACCGATGACGAGCCCTACTTCAAAGAATGTATTCTGCATAACGACCTCTTTTCTATCGTAAAGAGTAATTTTATGTTATATAAATGTTATGTCGAAGAAAAAATCTATTTTTTCGTTATCAATTTACTGACAAACATTTAAAATACAACAGTTGTTTTAGAGAATACATGAATTTTGAGAAGTTAGCGCCGGTTGAAAGCAGCAAGGTTTTGCTAGATATAGCCTTCCGGAAAGCGCGGGAAAAAGAAAAGCAGAAGAAGTTAGAGGGCAGCTGGCTGCAGATTATCAAAAGAAAAGAAAGCCTCAAATTAGATATCGTGAAGGATGACCTCGTCTCTAAATTAGAAAGAATTCTCTCTCAGTTTCCCCAGACGGAAGTGCTGCCGGAGTTTTATATCAAACTGATGAGATTGACTTTAGAGTTCAGCGAGCTGAAAAAATCGCTGGGCGCGGCCAATTGGGCCAGCAGAAGAATCCGCATGCTCCATAAGGAGTATATCAGTAAAATCAATCGGGCGCAGGAACAGCCCTATATGCGAAAAGCATCTACGGAGTTTTACGGCCGGGTCTCTTCTACGCTGAAACAGATCGATCAGAATTTGAAATATCTGGAAGAAAGCAGGCGGATCATGCGAACCTATCCAGACATCAAGGAGATGTATACAGTCTGCATCTATGGGTTTCCCAATGTAGGGAAATCTACGCTGCTCAATAAACTGAGCAGCACCAAGGCGAAAACAGCCGCCTATGCTTTTACGACCAAGACTATCAATGCTGGTTATATGGATTTTGACGGAGTTAAGATCCAGATCCTTGACCTTCCCGGAACATTGGCGCGGCCAGAGAAGATGAACAATATCGAGATGCAGGCAGAATTAGTGTTGGAAGAATTGGCGAAAGTGGTTATTTTTGTATTTGATGTGAGCGGTTCGTCTGGATATCCTCTAGATAAGCAGAAGCAGCTTTTCAAGAAAATCAAAGATAAGAACCCGCTGGTTTATGTAAGTAAAACCGATTTGCCTGACGGCGTTCCCGGAGAAGATTTTCCGTATACATATCTTACTTTTGAAGGATTGAAAGAGGAATTGCAGCAGTTGGCTACGAAAGCAGCTAAGGAAAGTGAAGAGAAAAAAGCGGATATTGCATCTTCTGAAGAATCACATTAATAAAGGATAATTAATTTCTATTCTGCTATGGATGAGCAGCATTCAAAGACTCTTCTGAGTAAAGAAAGGGCTTTCTTATTTCTAAGCATAGCTATCGTAATAACTTTATTGGCTGGTTTTCCAGAGAATCTGAAGGTATTTGTGTTAGGAACTGCCGGAACAATTACCGGTGGAGCGACAACAGTACAATCAATTGAACTAAAAGATTATTTCATCGGTTTGGTGATCTTTGCGGCGCTGATGGTATTTCTAGCATATCTGGTACACGCATTGCGGACGCCGAGGCCGCAAAATTGGTATCCGCAAATGGCGGATGAAGAGGAATTTTCCGCAGGAGTAGATCAAAACATGCCATTAGAAAATAATTTGGAACGGATAAATAGAGAGTTAAAAAATCTGCGCCGGGCGAAAGAAGCTGCCGCTGATATTCCTGCAAAAAGGGCAAAAAAATTAACCAAAGTCCCTGATGTTGAAGAGATACATCTAGAGCACACTTTACGGAATATCAATGCAAAACTACAGGGTTATGCAAAAACACCTTTAGTTCTGGAAGCGCCTCGGGAAAAAAGCGAATGGGACGATAGCCTGGAGCAGGTCAAACAAGAATTGGCGGGCGTAGACAAGATGAAATTTAAGAAAGCGAAAGTACGGGAGGATGCTCCTTCAAGGTCAGACATCGCTTTACGGCATGAAAGTAAAAGATTCCAAGAAGAATTGAGAACGTCTTTATCGAACACAAAGAAAGATGCAAAACCGATAATGGTGCTGGAAGAGCCAGCCAGAAAAAAGCAATGGAATACCTATTTGGAGAATGTAAATCAAGCTTTAGGGAAGGTAGATGAGATGCCGATCAAGAAAGTAAAAATTCTTAAAAAGATTCCTTTGATAACTAAAACCGACGGAACTTTAGAACAAAGATTATTAACGCGGGAGTTGCAGAAATTGCATAAAACGCTGGAAGAAGAGAAGCAAAATATCCCAAACTATTCTATCAAACGTTATATACCTTCGTCCAGAGAATGGGAACTAGCCAAGATCAAAAGACATATCCAGAAAAAAGGAGCAGTGAAGAACAAAGAAGAATTGGCGGAGATTGAAGAGAAGTTGGCGAAGATTTACCGTGAATAAAGAATTTATTGAGAAACAACCACTTTACAAGTGCAAGGCAATTTAGTCGCTGAACGCCCTAAGGCTTCTCGGCCAACTTTTACATCTTTCTTATCTAAGCGTAATTCAAAGACAGTTTGGCCATCCCTGATCCTGGCCGCGCAGCCGATAGTTTTACCATAAGACAATTTCATACCGGTACTCATACGATCTGCACCTGCTCCGGAAGCTAACGGATTTTCCCGCAAAACGTGAAATGGGTATACTTTTAAGAGTAAGTGAAAGTTTTTACCTAAGGTCTTTTCCAGATAGCGGTTAGAAACTACTCGAGCAGATTCCAATGCTTCCTGCCGAATGTTCATGCTTCTGCCGGCATTCAACCTGATCATGGTATCATACTTCTTTTCTGTACCCATGTTAAAACGGACTATCTTTTTGTGAGGAAATCCGCCCCGGACAAAGTTCTGTTTAGTATATTTACTAATTCTGGTATAAGGCCGTTCCAGGTTCTGGTATGCTGAGAATTTACGTAAGCGTGCCATTTTTGTCAGTTGTCTCTCAGTTCTCACGTCCTATAACTCCAAAATTTTGGAGTTTCGCGTTTGAACTGTTCTTTTCTTAACCTTGTTGTTGCGAGGAGCACAACTCATTTATAAATTTTGCTGTATATTTGAAGCTAAATCGGAAACTGCCCCTCGCTTTTGTCAAAAATTGGAAAGAGCCCCTCACCAAAAGAGAAATGGTCCTTCACTCCTTAACTAAGAAAGAAATACCTTGTAATTTAATCATTTCTTCTTTAGGGCGTTGGTCGCCATCAAGAAAGATAAGAAGAGCTTTCTTTTTGTTGCACTCAACCAGATAGTAGAAGAGAGAATCGCCTTTCTTAAGTCCGCTTCCTAAGGCGATCTCCTTGGCTAAAGTAAGAAAGTATTGGTGTCTTTTCTGTTGCAACCGGACTACCCAGCCTAAACTTTGGAAAAATGTTTTCGTGGTAAGCACCCCATGTTGACTACCACCTCTTCTAATAGCTTTACAGTAAGGGTGTATATTAAACTGCGGTTGAACTATTTTTCAACCAAAAGGTTTAAAATATATCTCCTAGAAAATATAGGTTATGGAAGTAGCAACCCTTCATAAGCAGGAGTCATTAAAGGATAAGATAGTGAATCTCCTAAGTACAGAATGGCCTCAGACAGCTAATGATATTTACAAAGCGGTAAAGAGTGATTTAGGGGTTGTCGTAAGTTATCAGGCTGTACATAAGGCATTACGGCAGCTTATTGAAAGCGATTGTTTAGTTGTAGAAAATAGGCAATACCGCTTAAGTAAAAGCTGGATTGCCAAAATAACTAAAAGAGTCAACCAGATAAACTCAACATACAATAGTAATTTTGAGGCAAACTCTTCTTCTGCTTCTATCATCCTGAATGGTGGGGTTCTTCAAAACCTTGTTAATGATAGCTCTATACGACCTCTTCTCTTAGAATTAATCAGCATCTATCAGAAAGAGTTCAATCCGCATAATATCTTTCAAAAGCCGGCAGACGAAGTTCTAACTTATTTGTTTGAAATCCAGAGGGAACATGAATTATTTATTGCTATACTTGATGGTAGAGTTGTCGGTGGGACAGTATTAGAAAGAAAGGATAAGAATATCGCTGATGAGTATAAAATCTGGAAACTAAAACATTTTGCTCTTGTGGAAGGTCTTGATAGTGCAGCTGAACAGCGTATTATTGCGGATATTGAAGCACGCCTTCTGACAAAAAGTAAAAAGATGAAAATTCAGCTTAATCTAGCCGAAACAGAGCCACGTTATATTACAATGTTTAAAGAATATGGATTTACCCAAGAAGCTACTCTTGAGGATAGATACAGAGTAGGTGAAAAGATGTTTATTTATAGTAAGACCTATTGAGAAACTTTCTTTAAATCTTGTGGGCCTTTGATGATGAGAGTGTTAAAGCCAAACTTTTCGGGAATTGCTCCATCTTGTTCTGGATCATCTCCGATTACTAAACATTCTTTCGGATTGAGTTTTTGTTTTTTGATAAGCTTTTGCCAGTAAACATCATCGCTCTTTTTACACTGCGTATCATCTCTGGTAAAGGTAAAGTCTAAGTATTGCTCTAGTTCGTATTTGTGCAAGTAAGCATTTACAGTTCTGCGCATGGAATTGGAAACTACAGCTATCTTCTTCTGTTTAGCTTTGATTTTCTTAAAAACGCTGATAACAGTATTATGAAGAACAGGCATAACTTTGATCTGTTTTTCCAAAACCTGATAGTATTCTTCTAAAAGATTTAGTTCTCTACATAAATCGCCAGTATCCCATCTGCCGAACTTGTTTTTGGTTAAGCCTAAGTTCTCGGCTTTTTGGTTTAATTGAGAATCGGTGAGTTTTAACTTTGATTTAATCATCTTGAGAAGCGGTTGGTAGAGTTCAGCATAGATTTTAGTGCTGATGATAGTATCGTCGAAGTCGAAGAGGTAGAGTTTGATTGTCATTTTTTTGTTTAAATTCAGTTATTTTTATAAAAACTTATCTTTGTAAATAAAAAAATAAAAGGAAGAGTTAAGTGCCTTCCTAATTTTTAGCTTTAGCCGGAGGCTCGACATATTGTACTTGCGATAAGCCGTAGACTTTTCCAACTTCAGCACTACTAATTTGTGCTTCCACTAAGGAATTTATGCCTCTCTCAGATTGAATCTTCTGTTTGAGATAATATGGAACTTCCACAGGATCCATATTTCCTGGAACTTTAATTTTCCCCTCCATAGTTATCCCTTGAAGATTAAAAGCGATAGTGTAAATATATTCCTTCGTTTTGCCCCGTAAATCTCCTAATGGAAAATCAGAAGGGTAAGCGCGAGACAGGATGTTCTTCACTTTAAACTGATTATCCGTTAGCACTTCAGAGGAAGCTTGCAAACCTTCAAACTTTGTACAACTTGCACCTGAACTTAACTGTCCAGCAGTATTAATACATACATAATCTGTACCCGCTCCAGCAGCAATACTTGGAATTTTTGTAGTTCCATTTAATGTAATACCAGCATTTCCCCTGATTTCCAATAAGTCATCTTGGGGTTCTCTAATGTATGCAAGATCATCATCACCAAAGTTTATCTGTCCCCCATGTTGAAAAAATCCTTCAGCTCCAGTTATTCTTAATGCTTGTTTGCCCCTTATTAATACTGTGCCAGGAAAGCTTGGCGCTTCAGAAGTAACATTAAATCTGCCTCTCATAAAATATAAATTGGCAAACCTAGTTGAAAACGAACCTAAATTCCCCTGGTCATCACTTACAGGGCTTAATTCAGTTGTATTTAATACCCATCTAGATGGAGAACCAACGGTAATTCCACTTGTAACATTCAAAAAACGTAAAACAGCATCAGAATTATTGTTAATTAAGTCAGTTGTGTCGTTAATCATCTGCGAAACAGAACTATTCGCACCAGTAATGTTATTGTAATGCAAAAGATGAGAATTGTCTGTAACAAATGCAGCCCCAACAGTTCCAGATAAATCGCCACCAACTGCAATAGTGTTAGTATTTGAAACATTAACTACATCTACAAGAACAGAATTAGTCTGGACTTGTGGGCTTAATCCTGTTCCAGACAAATCGCCTGACCAGGAAGAAGCAGTCGTTAAATCATTGGTGCTGTCTGTATCCAAGTTAGCTGGTTTATTGCTGACGTTATCCCAATGAGAAAGAACAGAATTATCCTGTACGGAAGCAGAGCTAACTGTTCCAGACAAGTCTCCGCCAACTACAGAAGATGCCACTGTCGAAGTTACCCAAGAATACTTAACTCCAATTATTCCACTTTCATTTTCTAACGAAGTGGTATTAATTCTTGAAACATTGTAGTATCCTTGTGGTTCAATTACTGCTAAGATTTGAGCAGAAGTATTACCCGTATTTGTATCTACAATGGTGCAAAGATTAGACGTAGCTCCAGTAACATTACTACAACTTAAAGTAGTTGAGTTCTCTTTTATTTGAAGATTATCGTATGTCCCTGATGCATCGCCACCAAAAGAAGCGCTTGTTGTTAAATCGTTGGTGCTATCAGTATCCAGGTTAGCAGGTTTATTGCTAACATTGTCCCAATGCGATAGAACGGAATTATCCTTTACAGAAGCCGTACTTACTGTACCACTTAGATCACCGCCAACTGCTATAGTTCCCGTATTTGAAACATTCGCTATATCAGAAAGAACTGAATTGGTCTGTACTTGTGGACTGAGCCCGGTTCCTGATAGATCACCAGACCAGGAAGAAGCAGTAGTTAAATCATTGGTGCTATCTGTGTCTAAGTTTGCAGGCTTACTACTTACATTATCCCAATGTAGTGAGTGACTATTATCAGTCACCTGTAAGGTATTATACGTTCCTGAAATATCTCCACCAAATGCAGTACTTGTATTCAAGTCGTCTGAGCCATTAGTATCAAGATTTGGTTTGCTGGTTACGTTGTCCCAGTGTAAAGTATGGCTATCAGCCGTTATTTGGATATTACCATAGGTTCCGGATACATCGCCACCAAAGCTATCTGTTAATTCAACAAATAAACCTTGAAAATAAGATAATATAACTGAAAAAGTATTTCCAGATAAGCTTATTCCCGTTCCATTAGTATAAGTGGTATCATCATCACGTAAGTCTATAGTCTGGTTTAGTTTTGTTTCGTTGAAAAATATAGTTGCTGAATCATTTGTTAAATAGAGATTATCTCCTTTCTTGTTGGTATCTGTATCAACATCACTGCTGCATAAAACAGTTCCATTGGGTAATACTCCAACCACTTTGTCTGTTCCAGAACAATCAGTATTTACTAAAGCGTTAAATCTAGTGGTTTCGTTTGTATCTGTGAATCCGCCCCCCACAACCTGAGATGAGGCAATTGTTACATTGCCCCAATTTGTAGCTTTTATCAGCCCATTGACTTCTAATGGCGCGCTGGGCGTACTGGTATTTATACCTACCTTTCCACCGCTGGAATCGACAAATAACTTGTTGAGATTAACGAAGAAGTTGCCAGAAACGTTGAGCGCTCCGTCTTGTACCGTTACCGGTGCAGCTGAAACTGCTACAATACTCAATAATAATATTAATACAAAACTTGTTATCTTATTCATCTTTCATCTACCTCTTTTTAGTTGATTCCATTTTCAATTAATGTTCTCTTTAAGAATACATGACCGGATTCATTCACATAAGCAACTAAGTCGCCATTATGTTTAATTCTGAAATCATTACTTGATTCTGATGAGCTTAATGTTTCTTGATCTTCATGCAAAGTCCCATCAATATATATACTGCCGTTATTCACGACTATTAGAACTTCTTCCCCATTATTCTTTATTATAAAAAGGTCATTTGAAGTACTTTGATAATTAGAGTTCTGTTGTAAAGTATTTTTCAATACTAAATGTCCTAAATCACCAAACCATGCGATAACGCTACCAGAAGTATTTTTAATGTTAAAAAGAGGAGTAGCTTCATCAACAGTATAAGATTGAAAAAAAGTACGACTTTCGCTTCCAGAAGTATCGTTAGCATACCAAGTGTAATTATACTCTCCTACTGCTAAACCAGTAAGTGCTTTTCCATAGATGTTTCCATTTTGTGATAGGTTAGTATAATTTACACCATTAAATTCCAAAATTACTGTATCAATCTTACTACTATTTGTCCAAGTTATATTAAACACATAGTTTATTCCAGAGATATTAATTGTAGGGTCTGTTGGGAATTCCTGAGGATTAGAATAAATAAGAGTTCCATTCTCAGTTGATCCTTGTAGGCCAACAATAAAATTATAAGTTGAAATTACGCTAATATCGCTACTTGTTGTAAGAACATCACCATTAATGTTATTTGTTGCTGCATAAACCCTGTATTTTCCACTGCCATGCGAACTGGTGGTGATGTTCCAACTGTAATTATTCCAAATCTGATCCAATCTTAATTCCTCTCCAGGAATAAGTGTTCTTGAAATAGTTTCATTAACGATAACGGCTTCATCAATCCATTCTTGGCTTACCGTATTATAATATTGGACCTTCATTAATAAGTAAAAGAGAGAAGCATAATCACCATAGTTCTTTATTTTTGATTGATTAAGGGCACCAGTTTCATAATAAGTGATGTTAATGCCTGAATATTCAAGTATTCCTGCTGTATCTGAATGGAAGGTGACAGGAACTAAACAATAACCCTCTTCATCTTTCGTGCATGCAAACAGATAATCATTAATCTCAGTGATGTTTAAATCAATTTCCTGTGGTGAAGAGTTTAAAACGCCATTGAATTCATAATCAATATTACCACTATCCCCAGAATCAATAGTTATGTTTTCAGGAAATGTTGTAATATTGCCAAGACGTAATGGAAAAAGGCTTACTTGCGGAGTAGCTTCAATAACGGCAGCTGACCATCCGCCTGCGGTTATATTTATCCAATAATCATTTGGTACCTCTAACCCAGAAATATTCCATTCATAATAACAATTCACGGCTGTAGGTGTCCCACATAAATTTGCTTTAGTATCAGATACAATTAGATTAGTGATGTTAGATTCGCCGGTTCCCCAGTACAGATTAAAGTTATTTCCCGAAGGCATTTCACTATTTGTCAGCCAAGTGATATTATATTTGCCTGGTATTTCTATATTAGTTTCTAATACTGGGCTAACATAGGCTGCCCAGAAACCTCTCTCATTTATGCCTGTTCCTGAATTATCTTGATAGTAGACTCCGTGCCACTCCCCTCTATTAGAAGTAACATTTTCTATAGTTCCATTCACATAATTACTGAAGTATTGAACTTCTGTTTCATTTGGTAAAACTGGCCTGGTATTCCAACCAGCTGCAAGACCGCAATGGAACGGTTCATCAGCACAATTGCAATCGTTGTCTCCATCATCACCGCCAACTATATCATGCACGTAAAAGTCTTTTAAGCGATAGTTGAGATTTACTGGAAATCTAACATTTACAATTCCACCAGCTCCATCTTGGCAGCCGGATGCACTACAAGTTGCATCTCCGCCCTTTCCCCCAATCAAATCGTAAACTTCAATATTATTGCTATCATCAAAACCATTGAAGATAGTGAAAACCTCTCCAACATCACCGCCCCATCCTTGGGTGTCTGAACCATCAGGAGCTTTGATATCATGAACCTTAATATCATATAACTTTCCCCTATATTCGCCGTGATGATCCCCCGAGGATCCTGCCGGTCTGCAGCCACTTCCAGACGCACTGCTACCACCAACACCCGTTTCTATGTCGTGAATAGTAATGTTTTCTAAAACATCATTGCTATTGCTTCCGATAAAAACATCAATACTTCCTGCATCACCACCATAACCACCAACACCAGTTCCAACCGCTCCGTTAGCTCCGGCACCACCGTATAAGTTATATAAATTAATATTTTTAAACATAGGGTTTGTACCTTCAGAATGCATGACAACTTGCATGTCTGCGCCCCAACCACCATCGCCAAAACTTCCAGTGCCATGAACCGCTCCGTTAGATCCTGGCGCTCCTCTCCAGTTATAAATAGCAACATTAACTACCTGATTAAAATTTCCATTAACAATGTCTCCATCAATCCCATCATCTCCGTCATCTCCAGCATTATCACATACAACTGTACCTTTGGCTCCCGAAGTGCCATTATGTATATTGACATTGTAAATATTTCCACTGAAATATAGCCCTCTTGGTGTCTTAACATCACCGGATAATCCACAATATCCGGGAGAACCAGTTTTACCTGCATTGCCAGCATCACCAGTCAAAACCGCATGAACTCCTCTCTGAGTCAAGCCATTTAAAGTAACATTACTGAAGCCTTGGATCAAGTACCCATATCCCCCATCACCGCCGCGACAAGCTTGATTAGTGGCAGCAGTACAATCTCCTCCATCACCACTTATTACTGAACCAAATGTAATATTTTTAAGCATCATATTACTTGAAGAAAAACTCATCAACCAAGCATTTCCTCCATGTCCGCCGTCACCAGTATTCCCCGCAGTGGTAGTAAATCCTGCTCCTGCAGTGATAGTTGCAAAAGTCAAATTTTCAAAAGTGTGGTTCCCGCCGGAGGAATCGTAAACTCCATAAGCATTTCCTCCAGCTAGATTGGTGCTATCACCGACACCAGCAGTGATAGCTGTTATATTCAAATTCTGGAGAGTTGATGTGTTCCCACTAGTATTGATGTAAATAGCTGCAGAATCTTTACTTCCCGTACCAAAATTGTAATCTCCATTTAATATTAAATTCTTTATGGTAACATGTTTTGCATTAATAATTAAAGAATCGGCCGTACAGACATTAGTACCATTGATTGTCACGGAGATATTGATATTTAGATTGCCGTCACCTTGATCTGAATTACAATTGATAACATCTCCGGAATTAGCATTGTTTATGGCAGTTTGAATATTTCCATAATCCCCTGGTACGTTTATGATTGCTGCACTAGCTAGCGGAACCATACAAAGCACCAGTGCCAATAAATAGATTATTTTCCTCATTTTTTAGTAATTTTTATTGTAACTTCTTTGTTTGCTCCAATTTCTCCAAATCCAAACAAGAGTTCATTATCAAACCTAGTTATGAATTCCATATCATTGTCACAAACATCAAACGTGAAACCGCCTTCAGTAAAACTGCAATCCATTTCTTCTAGCTTAATCCCAATATTCGGAAGATAAACATTCAAAAGTAGTTTATGTTCTAGGAAATCGCCGTTCAGTGTTATAGTATAGATGTAAGTATCATTTTGAATAGTTATATCTTCATTAAAATAACCTAAATCCTGTCCATCTCTATCTTCACTATTAAGGTTGTTTAGCAAAGAGATCTTATTTTTACTGGCTAAGTAAGTGTTAGCCTGCGGCTTTAGTACGGCTTTATGTCTCATCTTACCGAACTGGTCGCTTAAGTCTCTGCTAATGTTTTTATATGCCCACCACTGCGACCTTAAAACAAGTTGATCAACATCATAGATTTCAGTACTTTTTGGTCTGCTTCTTGTCAGTACGAAGTTCTGATTATTTGGAGTAAGAACTTCATACTTAGTACTATTATTCTCGTATTCAATTAAGGCATAGGAATCTCCTTTGTTTATTGCATCATCTATAATTTGTTGGTACTCCTGCCGTGTTTTCTCTTCCGTTGAGATGATTGGAGAAATATTGTAATTATTTTCCGCGGAGGTTGAGAGCGGAGATTCTTTAACTTCAATATCAATGCTTCTGGAAACTGGTTCAAATACTTCATCTCCGGTAAAATTTGCAGTGATTTTATATGCACCAGGGAGCCACGATGAAGTGTTCCATTCAATCTTAGCTCTTCCTTCATTATCTGTGATATCAGAACCTATCAATTCATCAGCATAAAAATCAACTTTTTTATCTGGAATGGGGGTTTGGTTTTCATCTCTTAGCATTGCTTCGATGTTCACGACATCACCAACAAATGCAGTGATTTTATTTACTATAAGCACAAGAATTGTTTTTATTAAACTGGGCTGTTGTATTGGCAGCTGTGCTGTTTGATTGATAGGTTGTTGAGGCACTTCAATGGAGCTATCATTTGTTGCTTTTTCAACAGGACTTTTGTTAACAAGGGGATCCGCAGGCAGGATAGCTACTGAAGCACCAGTGGGGCTTCCACTATCTGTTTCATTTATAGGAAAAGTTGGTGCTGGCTGAATTTCAATGGAATTTCCACTTTCCGTCAAACTTGATACATTTTCAGGGACTATAGAAAGCCCTAGAGAATCATTTTCTGCAGCTAAAACAAAAGTTATAGCCAGTAAAAAGAGCATAAATATTATTATGTTTTTCTTAGGTATCATTCTTGCACACCACGCCCAGATATGTTAAATTTAGCGCTGGTTACGTTTATGTATTTCGGTAGCCGGAGGTATCTTGTGATTGATTGGCCAGCAGTAAAGGTTACGTTTTCTGTTGATAAATTATTGCTAAACTTGAAAATTGAGCTATATTGGGGAGAGATGGTAATATAATCTAATGTAACCGTATCTGTTCCATTTACGTCATTGTAGGTATCATTCACTGTTTTGACATTGATGAATAGATCGGATGGATGCACGCCCATGGTGAAGATGTTGGTAATGTCATTGTTAGTATTGATACCATCAGTTACAAGGACCTTGAAGAGGTATTGCCCGCTGTAGGTGAAGTCGTTTGGATCTACTTCATAAGAGGTTTGGTTGTAATCTACTTCGAGAGTGGTGTAATTATCGCCGCCATCAAGACTTGCAAGAATTGCATAATGTAAAGTGTCGTTATCGGCATCACTTGCATTCCAGATTAAGTTGAATGGTTCTGAAATCAAAGAAGAATTATCTATTGACGCTAATGAAATTTGAGGAGTGTTTGTGCTGACAGTTCTGTTAGCTTTCAGGGTGGCTTGCTCAAAAAATTTTAGTGTACTTAAGTTGTCATAAGGTATTGTGAATAAGAAATAGCTTTCATTAGTTGTGGTTACATTTCCACTATAATCACTATATTCAAATGAGGGAGTAAAATTAAATTGATATAGGATATTATTATTACTATCTTTAGCGACAAAAGAATAATTTCCTGAAGTAAAATCGCTTTCATTTGAAACAAAACTGTTATTAACAACGTAAAACTCTTCTAATGTTATGTCACCTGCAGAACCAACAAAACCCCTAATAACAGCAACATTAGATTGAGGGACCTGCTCTTTCTTTACTTCATTCAATATCTGTTGATAAGATTCTTTATCAATCCACCTACTTAAATAATTTATAGTTGAACTACCGCCCATCATATTAATAAGATAAGTAGGCGGATTGCCGCTAAAGTAAAAATCGCCAATAAGATTTTTATCTTCTATGGGACAACCATGAAGATTTGGATAATCAGGAAGAGAAGTATTAACACAACGTGAGTCAAAAGAACCACCGTCATTTGCATTTGGACAAGAAAGTTGACTATCCCATATACTAATATTATATTCGTCACATAATTGAAATGTGTGACCTATTTCGTGAGCTGTTGTTGATTCAGATAATTCATTAGCAAGAACGCTAGTAAAAATAAATCTAGATGCACGACCCATTTGAGGATAAAGATTCTGAGAAAACAAACCCACTGTCCTATCCGCTTCTGAAAGTAACATTTTTAATTGAAAAAGGGGCAGTGCCGTAGGCAAATTAGAAGAAGAAATGCTGACGGGATTAGAAGTGGTATAACTTAGTTTATCATCTGCAAGGGGGTAAACTTTTTTAAAAAATTCGAAATGATCTACAACATTATTGTTAAAATCTGCTAACTGATTATTGTTAAGTATAGCTGGAACAAAATTTAATGTAAATTCTCCAGTATCAACAACATTAACCGTTGTTGTATTTTGATTATTGTTTAAATTTAAATCAGTCATTGCTAAACCAAATCTAACACTACACAAGGAAATGATAATCAACAATAAAAATAAAATTTTCTTTTTAAATTTTTTACGTTTCTTTCTTCGAAAATGAATTAATGTTAAAAGAATACCAATTACTACTAAGATTGGAAGTGCTAAAAGCCCTATAAGAAAAGCATAAGAAAAAAATCCAGCAGCTCCGTCTGTTTTATAACCTATTTCGGCGCTTGCAGAATAGATTAAAGTATTATTATAGTAAAGATTAATTTCATAAGGACGCCCAGGCACAATAAAAAGGGTAGTATCATAACTATAAAATTTTAATGTTTCGTTAATCTCCTCAGCTACATTCATCCTTGTTGAATCATCAAAAATGATATACTGAACTTTAATTTCTGAAATGTTTATCTGACCAGAAGAGTTGATGATGGTAAAAGAATATGGGGAGAATGGTTCAAGTTGGATTAGACCACTGTCGTACATAACTTTAAATTCTTTAAATACTGGTGCTATATCCGCACTAACATTAAAACTCATAATGATAGAAATAAATAACATAACTAATATGTACAAGCCTATTCTCTTTTTTATTCTCATTTTTTCTTAATCTTTGAAATCAAATACTTATTCCCATATCATTGTTAGTATTGATACCATCAGTTACAAGGACCTTGAAGAGGTATTGCCCGCTGTAGGTGAAGTCGTTTGGATCTACTTCATAAGAGGTTTGGTTGTAATCTACTTCGAGAGTGGTGTAATCGCTTCCATTATTTGAACTTACTAATATTGCGTAACTGAGATTGTCAGCATCAGCATCAGCAGCACTCCAAGTTATGCTAAAAGGCCCAAATAATTCTTCTTGGCCAGCGGGATAAGTTATGTTTATGGATGGGGCGTTGTTTGTTCTATCAATAGATTCTTTTAGAACTCCGTTACTTTTTAATTCGATTCTGGTATTGTTAACGGTATTGTTGATTACGAAAAGGAAATAACTAGTATTCCCTTCAACAACGCTTCCATTAAAGCTTCCTTCTAAGAAAGATGGCGTAAAATTCATGTGAAAGATAGTGTTGTTATCCTTGTCAAAAGTTTCAATTGTATAATTTCCTACGGATGTTAAGTTAGATACGACGATGTCTCTGGTTTCTAACTCATATCCTGGGAAAAGCTCTATTGTATCAGAAGATTTGTTAATAAACCCGCCTATCAAGAATGTTTCAAATGAAGTAAATAAACTTGGTCTAAGGTTATCCATTAAGTACTCATAACTTTCTTTTGATATCCAGGCCGAATCCTGACTACCAGACCCCATAAAATTATAAAGTGTCCTTTCAAGCGGAACTGAACTTTGAGAAGAAACTTCTGGGGACACAATATTTGGAATTGTTACCGGACAACCTTGCGGAATACAATCCATATCTAATTGTCGTCCAGCAAGATCTGGATCATCACCATTTGGGCATTTAGCAAAAAATGGGTAAGAAAAAGATGAGAGGTTGTCTTGGTATGACCAATCACCTGAATCATACTCTTCACAAAAACCACCAATTGTGTGACCAAGTTCATGGGCGGCAATTCCCTTATGACCAACAGATTCGACAAGGACGGCAGAAGGATTTGACAATTTTCCTGGGAAAAATATAGCTTCACCAAGTGAATTACTACCAGAATTACTAGCAAACCAACCCCCAGGAAGTATTCCAATTGTTTGTCCAATATTTGCTGAGATTATACTAAATGTTTTTAAGTTATGATTCAACTTATCCGGATCATTTTTTTCTGCAGTAGATGTTTGGTAGACAATATTAGAGCCATGAGTAATAGAGTCGGTAGCTACAGGAAAGGTTTCATTAATAAAATTTAAGCTTTCTTGTACTATCTGGTCGAAATCATTAGCATTGTCAATGCGGACAAACGTTAAGTTAAGTGTTCTAGTATTAACGACATCAACTGTAATAAACATATTATTATTACTCAAATTAGTATCTCCGATTGCATAGACTATAGAAAAAGTCAATAAAAAAGTCAAAGTAAAGATTACAATTGTTTTATTTTTCATTTTTTCTTCTTTATCTTCCCCATAATCAAACCGATAAGTAAACCAACAATTATGCTTAGTATTGGAAATCTAAATTTGCCGCACCCATAAAGCTCAATTATCGAATTAATAATTTCGCATATTAGTCCATTGATAGTTGATGAGCTTAATATGAAAATACCAATCACTAATCCTATTAACCCTCCTTTCTGCCAATATTCTAATTTACGCCAAAAGGTCTTCGTTTTTAGCCATCCGATAATCAAACCAATTATTATACCTATTGTTACTATCAAAAAAGGAATAAGAATTAATTGAGTGGATTCACCACATAAAGTTTCGCCCAACACCCTATTAATTCCGCTAATCTTAAAAATTACCCTACACATTTCTAATACGCTATATTTTGAGCTTAATATGAAAATACTTACTGCTAACCCGATTAAACCGCCCCCCTGCCATGATTTTAAGTTATGCCAAAAAATTTTTGTTTTCACAACCATCTTTGTTTTCCATATTCTTACAAGAATACAAGACAGTAGATAATAGTAAACAAGGAAGAGTGTCAATGTGCTTAACTGCTTAAAAAAATCATAAGGGATTTTATTGAGGATAATTTTTGATGCAAATTGAAACGGCTGAAATAACGTGAGGGGTAGTGGTTGTAATAGATATGTATCTCCTACTAATTCGGAGGTGGAAAAAAAAAGAGGAGCCCCATTGAATCCAAGCATCACTAAGATCATAAATATTAGACATATTATGATTTTAGCTTTAGTAAGCTTAAAAAATTCCAAAATCTTCCTTTTCACATCTTTTTTATGTTTCATTTTTCATTCAGTATATGCTAATACTTGCATTAATTGCTAAATCATCGCCAACAACGCCAGGTTTGAATTTAAAGTCAAAGGTTCTGTTTTCTCCGGTTGAAGGCATATTATTCAAACCGTCATCTGGATTAAAAGGAGTCAATGCTCCTCCATTAAACGTAACTGTAACCCTCCCAACAGCATTCTGTGGCCCATTATTCCTTGCGACAACTCTGACAAATCCGCTTTTTCCTTTTACCATATCAACTCCAGTAACTACCTGGATAGGTATTATGTCTATGATTTGTAAATCTGCAGAAGCTACCGCGGTGCACGATCCGCCATCGCATTGAGAACCAGCTTCGCAATACGTTTTTGCATTGCAACAATTGCCTACAGTACCGGTATTCACACAGATATTAGAACCTGAAGCCAAATTATCGCAGCCAGAGGTAAATGTCCCTAATCCAAAAAGAGAACATTCAGCATGACATATTGAGTCGTCATCGGAAGTGAAATCAAAATCACAGCAATCTTGCGCGCATTCATTAGTATCATCTATATTCTCTCCGGCATCACAATAATTATCCCCGCAGTAAGGATTAGTAGCCCTGCAGATTCCGTGGACACAATTCTGAGAGAGACAATTAGCATTCACACTGCAACTATAACCATTTACTGTCTTACAAGGGTTGGGTATAGAACCTGTTGCTGACGTAATCGAAACGTCATCCGCAGACTCGCTGCAAGCTAGATTGGCACCACAATCAAGATTAGTTTTCATGTCAACCCGACCACTAGTATAATCTCCTTCTAAATCATAATTTTCCCCATTTTCACAGTCATAATTTTTAGATTTTATCACATAATAAGGAACACCAGGCATTGGTGCAAAATTATGATTATAAACCCCGTAAGAACCATCACCACAGTCCCTATACTCTCTAACGTCATGGCTACATGTCCAGGCATCTCCCGATACACTGGTACCTACTGGATTGGGACTGCCTAGAGCCTGAATGCCAGCATCCCCTCTATTATCAATATCGGTTACCCAAGCACTTTCTTGCTTACATGCATTTAATGCCTGTGCACTTTTACAATAACAAGTATCCCAATTATCAGGAGAATCATCATCTGAACCATCATCGCACCAATCCCAACAAAGGCAATCAGCATTAACATTTATGCTACTAGCTTTTGAATCTAAAGAGTAACCACCCCAAACTACTCCGTCACTTGTAGAAGTACTATCCTGAGTATATCCATCAGTAAAAGAAATGTCCAGAGCAGAAGCTGTAGAAACATAAAATGCTGATAAGATGATTACTACCAGCACAAATTTATTCATAGGCCCTTACCTCTCGGGCACTACTTTCCCTTTGGGCAAGGTACACTGGACAAGAAAAATCTGTTCCATCTTCCACAGGGACATTAGCGCAATTATAATACTCTTCTTTAACTTTATTTACATATTCGCTGTCTCTTGACGCAAAGATGCTGCTCGTATTTAATCCCGCATTATCTTTTTTAAAATGGTCTTGGACAGTGCATTCAAATAAAAGGGTATCATCATTGTATGCTAAGTCCGGTACATTCTGTTCTAGAAATAAAGCATTTAACTCTTCAACGCATTTTTTTATAGGAGGAGGTAATTGTTTCCCGGAAATGACAAAGTAGTTCTTTACATTACATCTGTCAAGAATTTCCCGAGGGTTTATTCTGCCACGCATAGTTGAATCTATATTATTAAGCATCCTTCCTGCTTCTGCTAAAGTTTTTTCCTCAGGACAATCAAAATAATAATTGTCATTATAACTCTTTACTTGGTTGAAAACGTCAATATGCTTTTTAAATTCTTTTTGTATCTCTGCTCCAAAAGCAAGACCGACAACTGATAGAAGTAATATAACTCCTACTAAGATGGAATATTTACCTTTGTATCCGCCTCTTTTTGATTTAATCAAAGTACATTAACATCTCTTTTTTACTTATTTAGCAAAATCTTGCATTATAAAAACGTTTCGTCACGAGGTTGGGATAAAAAGAAAGAGGAGATTATAATTTTAATTCTTCTTACTATAAACAAATTTAATCCCTACCAAAGAGAATAGTATCAAAACAAATCCTGCGACATAGAGTAAACCACCTTTCTCTCTAATCCCCACTACCGCAGCAGTGAGCTTATTTGAAAAAGAAGGCGCATCAGACACTTCTGCAGGGGAATCTGCTAATGGCTCAACTGGCTGTTCGGCAGTTTTCTTCATTTCCTGTGGAGGATTGTTTGTTACTTTTGTAGTTTCTTCTTCTGCCTCATCATCATCTTCATCATTATTATTTGAAGAAGATCCGCTACTGCCAGAATTAGAAGGCGGGTTCTGCTGCGGCGGAGCAGGTTGAGCTACTGTACCAAAATGGAATTTCAGCAATTCTGTTTTAGTATTTCCAGATTCATCTACGCATTGTACTGAAATTTCATAGTCTTTTCCATCTTCCAGATCAAATAAGTTTTGGGAATGGAACTTTGTACTGGTTGTTCCCATTTCCTGATATCCACTCCCTAACTTATAGGAACAGACTGCATTCTCATCTGTAGATAGTTCAAGAGGCAAGGCTGGTTTTGTACTATTTTTTGTGGTTGTAGTTAGATAAACTAATGGTAATCTCTGTTTTTCTGGCCACTCTATTTCAAGATCATTTGAACTCATAGTAGGACTATTAGGATTATTCAGTTTCACTAAGGCACCATTGACAGCGTAACCGTAAGCATTATCATCGTCATCAGGATAAGTCAAGACAATTCCCGCATAATTAGTTAGATCTACTTGATTGTCAACAGCGACAATATCAACAGAAGAAACTACATAAGGATTTTCTGCGGAAACAATAATACTGTCACCAACATTATTGGAATCAATAAGGCTTACACTTACTTTGATGCCATTAGCTTCGTTTTCGGCAATATCTATTTTTGCGCCGCCTTTGGCGATAACATAGTTCTCCCACCCGTAAGCATTACTGCTGGAAGTATCAGCTCCGCCAGTTATAGAAATGTTATAATCATCTTGAGAGGTATCGCCTACTGAAGTGATGGTATAGATTGTCCCTGACAGCTCCAAAGTTGCAGTAAATTCTCCATCAAAATTAAAAGTAATTGGGATTTCCACAGTTTCACCAGTTGCCAAGATTTTGAACTTCATATCGTTAACTCCAGATGAACCACCATCAGCGCCTTTGTATTTCACTACATTAGTTACTGAATTTTCATCAGTACCAGTGTTTAGAATAAAATACTGATCATCTGCAATATTGGAATTTTCAAGATTTAATCTATCATCTTGGTTGCCCAATATTACAGAATTACTACCTTCTGCATAAGCAATAGGCAATTCAATCACATTTCCTTCAACATTAGTGAAGGTTAATTCATACTCCTTTTCACCGCTTTTATCTTTTAATGAAATGATATTGGCCGCTTCATCAGTCCAACCATCAAATCTAATATCCCAATTCTGGGTAAAGAGTAAATCTTTTTCGCCCAACTCTGGCTGTCCTAACAATGTTTCTCCAGATGCAATAAAATAATCCTCCTGCGTGGACATATTCACTTCAAGAGAAGAGATGCTTAGAACGCTGTTGTCATCTGTTCCTTTTATTTTCACAGCGGCGCCATCAATGGTTTCACTATTTACTTTTACTTCATAATTATTGCCAAGATTATCTGTAATATCTTTATCCTGTAATTCTAACTTTTCAGTACCAAGTATGAATTTTGCTTTACCCTCCTGAATATCTTCTACGACTAAAGTAGCCCCATTAGAAAGAACATACATCCTTCCAACCTTGAGCATTGAAGTAGTTTCCCCGTTGATCTTGAACTGCACAAATTCTTCGTTCATGAAAGTTGGAGTTATTTCATAACCAACTTCACTTAGAGAAAACGTTTTAGTTTCATCCTTTCCTATAACATCACTGACAAAGTTATTCATTAAGGTAAGCTTTACGCTGTTCTGAGATGGTCTTTCTGCTCTGAATACATAATATTCTTTTCCAAACAAGGCTAAAGTTGTTCCCTGGAAATCTGTAAGGATATCACCATCTATCTCTGATGGTGCTGGTGACGTAAATGCTAAGTTGTAGGTGGCAATTGGTGAGTTATCATTAAACTTCAAAAAGTAATCAGTTATGTCATCATCATCTTCTGCGTAAGTGACCACTCCGCTCTTCTGATTGTAATAATTAGTAACAACTGGAAAAGATAAAGATTGATTATAATTATACTCTATTTCTTTAATTATCCAATTATTATCAGCAAGTGTAATTAGTTCATTACCTCCAATAACCTGTGAAACATTACCGATTGGCTCTCCAAACTCTAATTGATCATCGCCATTTTCTACTTTCCATGCTTCTGTGCCATAAATAGTAATATCAGAAAGCATTTCCGTGGTTACGATTGAATTTTGTTGAGGAAACTTAACCGTTATTTGTGGTGGACTAACATCTTCAGCAAAATGAAAATTCACTTGAACAGTATTAATCTCTTCGATGCATTGTACTGATACTTCGTAATCCTGCCCTTTCTCAAGATCAAATAAATATTGCAAATTTCACAACATTCTCCCATGGCTGCTCAATAAGTCTACTCTTATTTAATTTTTTCTCACGTTTAGTATACACTTCACAATTTTATGAGAAAAGCTTATAAATAAACCCTTCATTTAAGCTTATATGGCAAAAGTCCTAATCGCAACCGTCTACGGTCCTGATCCTGTTTTGATAGCAGCTAATAAGCTAGGGCCAGACAGAATAGTGTTATTAGTAGATAAAGAACCAAGCAAAGAACAGGAGAAAAGCATAGATTTAATCAAAAATTCTCTAGGCAGGGTTGTGGATGTAAAAGTTGTCAAAACGGAAGTGTATGATATTGTTGATATAGCTCGAAAAGCAGTAGAGATAATTGATATGCAGCCAAAAGATGATGAAATTTATGTAAATGTTACTTCTGGCCGTAAGACCAAGGCTATCGGGTTGTTGTTTGGGGCGTATACACGCTCTTCTAAAGTAAAGAAGATTATTTATTATCCTGAGGAAAAAGATTCTACACCGGTGTTCCTTCCCATCTTGCAGTTTAAGCTTACCGAATCGCAGAAGAAGGTTTTGGAGTATCTGGAAAACGGTACGTTCAGCTCGTTAATGGATTTGTCAGAGAAAGTTGATGTTTCTAGAGCTATGTTATATCGGAGCATCAAGGAACTGGAAGAGATGGGGTTAGTGGAAGATTTGAAATTGACAGATGCTGGGAAGATTGCGAGGTTGTGAAGAATGGCATTTATAGAATTTTTGGCTTTAGTGATTATCGGACTTTTGATTTACCTTATTTGGAAACTTACTAAAAAATCTGAAACGCTGGTTCAAGATGAGGCTCAGGATGACAATCTGGCAGGTAAACTTCTATTACAACAATTACAAAAAATAGAGAAAACCATGAATGATAAGTCAAAAGAAGATAATGAACATCAGAAAAAAGTAATGAAGGTGGTAGAAGAAACTCTTGGGAGCTTTACTAGAACAATTCATGGTACAAAACGGCGAGGTCAGGTTGGAGAAGCGTTATTAAAACAAATTCTTGGAGAATCAATAAAAGCAGGATTAGTCGTTACTAATTTAGGAACGGATCACGGCACTGTTGAATTTGCATGGGATCTTAAGAATGGAAAATACTTGCCGATTGATTCAAAGATGCCAGAGATTGAAGAATTATACAAAGCATTTGATGTTGAAGATGATCCTGCCAAGCAATTAAAACTTAAGAAAGAGATGTTGAAAGTAGCTGAGAAAAGAAAGAATGAAGTAAAGAAATATCTTAACAATCGCAATACAATTGATAAGTGTATTGTTGCCATTCCAGACGCCTTATTTGATCAATTCCCAGATATGAATCACGATTCAATTCGTACTGGCGTTTATGTAGCAGGTTATACCAAGGTATTTCTTTTTGCCTGCGTCTTGGGTGAAAATTATATAAAATTGATGGGATCAGCTGACGTAGGAGTATATCGTGAAGCAATTAGCGGTATTAAGAATATTCTCACTGAGATTGAAATAAAGAGCGATACTATCAATAAAGGCATTACTCAGATTACGAATGCTAATTCCGCAATTAAAGATGAAATTGGAAAGTCTATGACTAGGATTCATCAAGTTTCTGCAATAGAAACAGATGGTAGGAAGAAATTAAAATGAATAACCAAAAAATGTCCCCACATATTAAGAAGAGAATAAAGCCGCATTATATGACAATAATGCACGCAGTGCTTGATGGCACTAAACCTACTGCGTTGATACATAAGGTTTTTGAGAAAGAGATTAAAGAAAGCGGTTTACATTATGAAAAACTTCATTTTGATCAAATTGTTGTTGCCAAGACAAAAAAGAAAGTAGAAGATATGGTTGATTTGCATAATAGATTTTTACGACTGCATGAAGAATTAGGGCTTAAATTGGGCTTTCCACACACAGCCGTTCAAGCATTTATGGGAAAGACTAAGGCTATGTTTCAGGACGAGAATATTCCTAAAACATATCAAGGTTTTTTTGCTTTTTCCGTAGACCATTTTGCTGAGGAGAAAAAAATAATAGATAAATGGCATGAAAGCGCAAAGAAGAGAGGGATGCAGTAAATGGCTAAACTTGTCTCTATTCAAAAACTCAAACCCCTCTCTAAATCAGGTTACACTACCGGCATGGAGTGCCCAGGTCATCTATGGATGAAGTATCATGATAAGGAGAACATTCCCCCTCATTCTCCAGGAGTGTTGAAAAGATTTGAGCAAGGGCATGTGGTTGGCGAATTAGCCAAGAAGCTCTATCCAGAAGGAATAGATATTGATGCAGAAGATATTGCTCTTAATTTACAGAAAACCAAAGAGCTTCTTACAAAGCGAAAGGTTCTCTTTGAGGCAGCTCTGCAAGTAGATAATCTCTATGGCCGAGCAGACATTCTAGTTCCTGTTGGAAAGGATGAATGGGATGTTATTGAAGTCAAAAGCAGTACCAAAGTCGATAAGAAGAAGTGCTGGGATTTATCGTTTCAATTATATGTGTACAGAAAAGCAGGTTTGAAGATCAGAAGATGCTTTCTCCTGCTTTTGAATAACCAATATGTAAGGCAAGGAGAGATTGATCCTCAGAAACTATTCGTAATAGAAGATTTGACCGAAGAGATGGAAGAGTTGCAGTCAGAAGTTCCCAAGAATATTGAATTTCTGTGGAGCATTGTTAATTCTCCTACTTTCCCAAATAGTGCAGAGAAGAATTACTGCACTATCCCGAAGAAATGTCAAGTGAAAGAGGAATGCTGGGGCTTTCTGCCAGAAAATCATGTATTCCACTTGTATAACAGCAGAAAGAGTATGAAGTTGTTTGAGCAAGGGATTCATGCTTTGAAAGATGTTCCTGATGATGTCTTGTCTAATGAACAGCAAGTGATTCAATTGAAATGTGAGAAAACAGGTGAAATTCATCTTGAGAAAGCTAAAATAAAGAAGTTCTTGGACGGGATTAAAGAACCAGCTTGCCATCTAGACTTTGAAACTTGTTCTTTTGCCGTGCCTGAGTTTAATGGTACAAGAGCGTATCAGCGGATGCCATTTCAGTTTTCTCTGCATGTGATTGAGAAAGGTAAAAAGAAGCATTTTGAATATCTTCATGATGGGAAAGATGATCCAAGGCCTAAATTTTTGGCTGCTTTGAAAAAGTATTTGCCTTCTTCTGGGAGCGTATTAGTATATTTTGAAGGTTTTGAAGGGTCAGTTTTGAAAGAGTTAGTGAAGGACTTTCCTGAATATACGGCATGGGTTGATGCTCTCTTAGGAAGAATTATTGATTTGCACGAGCCTTTCAAGAAGTTCTGGTACTATAATCCAAATCAGAAAGGTTCTGCTTCCATCAAGAAGGTACTTCCTGCATTAGTTGGTGATGGTTATGAGGATTTAAATATTAAGGATGGCGATTGTGCCTCTATAGCGTATTTAGATATGACTTTTGGCAAGATGACTGCTGAAGCGAAGAAGAAGACCAGAGAAGACCTTTTGAAGTATTGCGAGAGGGATACGGAAGCGATGGTTTGGATTGTTGAGAAGATGGAAAAACTAGTGGGGGAAAAATAAAATGGCTAAAAAAGAATCAAAAGTTATGTTGTGTCCAAGTTGCGGGAAGGATATTTCTGAAGCACTTACTACTAATATTGAAAATAAGATAAGGCATCAATTTGAAACTGAAATGAAGGAAACTGAGAAAGAGTATAAACAGAAAATAAAAGATTTACAAGATGAAGCTAATCAAAAATTAGAAGATGCTTTGAAAGAAGAACGGCAGAAAATTGAGAAAGAAGCCAAGAGAAAGGCTGAGGAATCAATATCAAAAGACTTTAAAGATTTACAAGAACAAGTCAAAGAAAAATCAGAAAGATTAAAAGAAGCTGAGAAACAAGAATTGCAGTTGAGGAAAGAAAAAAGAGAATTAGCTGATGCCACAGAAGCATTTGAACTGGAAATGCAGAGAAAGTTGGATGAGGAAAAGAAAAAAATATTTGAAGAGGCATTTGGGAAGGCAGAAGAGAAACATGAATTGAAATACAAAGATATACTAAAGATAAATGATGATTTAAAAAAACAAATACAAGACCTACAAAAGAAATCAGAACAGGGGAGCCAAAAGCTACAAGGTGAAGTTCTCGAAGAAGAATTAGAAAACTTATTAGCAGAAGCCTTCCCTACAGATGAAATAGTACCTATCTCTTCGGGAGTTTTGGGAGCCGACATTCTTCAGAAAGTTTATTCCCGCTCAGGTAAAGGACACGGGAGTATTTTATTCGAGTCTAAACGAGCGAAGAACTGGAGCAACGGATGGATTCCTAAACTTAAGGGAGATATGATGGAAGCGAAAGCAGATATCGGCGTTATTGTTACTACTACTCTTCCAGAGGGGATTATTAATTTCGGATGTATCGATAAAGTAATAGTAGTTCATTACAAAATGATCTTACCAGTTGCAACTTTACTGAGAAACCAACTATCGGAAATTTCTCTTACAAAAAATCTTAATGTGGGGAAGAATGAAAAAATGGAAGCTCTTTTTAATTACCTCACTAGTGCAGAATTTAGGCAAAGGTTTGAAAGCGTTGGTAGTGCTTTTAAGGAAATGAAAGAAGACTTAGAAAGAGAAAAAAGAGCCATAAAGAAGCAGTGGGCTAAGCGTGATCAACAGATTGAACAAGTGTTTACTGGGCTTGGAACTATGTATGGAGGTATGCAAGCAGTAATCGGATCTTCGTTACCAAACATAAAACTACTGGAATTTGATTCTTCTAGTGATGATTTAAAGCAAAATGAAGCAGTTATGCCAGTGAATGGCCGTAAGAAGAGGAAAAAGGCAACCATAATGGTTTAGTGCCTAGTTTAAAATGAATTCAAATTTCTGCGGCGTGAGCTGAAAGTTTTAGGGTTATAATCAGTTTTAAATTCAAACCAAAATATTTATATCAATATTTGATAATGTGAATCTTGAAAAGCCCTATTTCTTTTTTCTAAATAACCTACAAATTGAGAAGTAAGAACTGTATCTGGGATTTGATTTGTTGTTGTAATATCTTTGATAAAATCAGAGGATATTTCATCTAAATTTGATTGAATTTTCAATTCACCCTCATTGCTAATTGTAAGTATATGGAAATCAAGCAATTTATGATGGTTTTGACAAAGCCAAATCCCATTATTCCCATCAATAGCTTTTTCTAACTTCTGAGCTTGGCTTAAATTGGATTCTCTCTTAATATCGGCTACAGGCCAAATATGTGCACCTTCCACCAATTGCGGAATTTCACAATTACAGAAAGAACATTTTTTAGGACCCAATCTCTCCAAAATATTAAAGATGTATCGTGGTGATCTAAGACTATCATTTTCTTCAAATTCTCTTCGTTCCATTGTCAAATCAGTAGAGATTATTTTTATTGTTCCAAGATTGTTAATTACTTCTCTAGCAGGAGCCGGTAGAATCCTTAGATTTCCTTCACGAATTTCATACAGTTCAATTCCGGTTGTCGCTATTTTAGAGAGAGCTAAGCAAAGTAATGTGGTCTCATATTTGCTTGCTCCGTATGTTTTTCCATAAATTTGAATTGTATTATCAGAACCTCTGGTTAAGTAGGTGGATTGATTGCTTCTATTTCTACCTCTGTTCATATCGCGACTTGTGATTATATCATCAACTGCGGTAAAAAAATGTATTCTACTTGTTAGAAAGTCATCTTCATTTAGAAATTCCACTCCTGCAGTTTTCATTAGTCTGTATATGAACTTAAAATATGGTGTTTCATAGTTTCCTGATGATGGCAGGAAATAAAAGAAAATTTTCTTGTTTTTGTTTTCTTCTTGATGGTAACGAACTAATGCAGTAGGAAAACTTTGGAAACTTGAATTTCTTCCCATCACTCTGTCCTCAGAGAAGGAGATAAAGTTTGTCCTGCCTTTATATTTGATTATTGCTAATCGTCCTTCATTATACCCTGTATCATTAAACTCGTAGGTATAGTCTCTACAACCAGTAACTCTTTCGCAAACATCTTTTAAGATTATAGGGGTAAGTATATCTGAATATAACTCCCTTCTCTTTTGAAATTTATTTTTAATGATGAAATGTGGTTTTTTCATTTTATTTGTAATTAACAATTAACACTTCTTTTCTATTAATTCCCTGAATCTCTTTAACATTTATTAAACTATAACCGGTTCTTTTAACCCAATCTTTTAACTGGTTATTAATTTTTCCTTTATGTTTAGGAACATAAGAAATCATAAATCTTTTACCTTGGCTGTCAAGTTTATCTGCAAAATCAAATAAGTTTTCTTCATCCTCAACATTCCAACCTTTAAACCCTCTTTTACCATCATTATAGGAACCATTAGTTAAACGATATGGTGGATCCATGTAAACAAATATATTTTGATTATCGTAGTCCTCTAATTCAGTATGATCTTTACTTTTGAAAATAACATTTTTCTCTTTTATGATTCTTGAAAAACTAATCATTTTTTCAAGAACTTTATTGTTAAACCACCTCATTCCAACAGGATTATTGAATTTATATCCTCCATTGAAACGTATTTGTTGATTATACCCGTAAAGAATAACAGTATAAAGCAATCTAGGGTCTCTTTTACTTAATGGAAGTGAGTTATAATAATCTCTAACTCTAATATAAGCATCAGAGTTTGATGGTTCTAAACCAAATTTTCTTATTATGTTTTTAATATACAAAATATATTGATATGTATCATGAATTTTAAAAGATTCCACAAGACTCTTTACTAAAAAATTTAAATCATTATATACTATATTCTTAGAATCCATATTAATACCAACATTAAATCCTCCTCCAAAACCGTCTATAAAAATATCAATCTCATTAGGTAAGTGCTTCTTTATCTCCAAAATCATTTTCGCTTTACTACCGATATAATTTAAAGGAGATTCATAATTTACCTGATTATCCTCCTTTTTTTCTATAAAGAACAAATATTCAAAATGATTTTTTGGGCCTCTTGACTTGAAATTTTTATATTTCTTATAAGATATTTTTTTACAAATGTAAGTTTCTGGTTTACCATAACGTTTAAAACTAGCTTCGATAAAATCCTTAGACATAAATCCATCTGTACTATAGCTGAATAAGATATATTTTGCTTTTGTTTTGCTAAGTACTTTATCTAATAATATATGTGGTTTATAATCTTTTGACCAATCTGAACGCATTGGTGCAGTGCTCCTAGAGCCAGTAATTTTACTTATAGTGGGGGTATCATTTAATACAAGAGTTTCAATCAAATGATATTGTGTGCCATACTGGTTTTGCGTATATGGCGGATCAAGATATAATATGTCACAATTAATATCTGAAATTATCTCCTCAATCTTTTTATTATAAAATGCTAATTTTTTGTATTTTGATTTCTTACTTCCAACACTAGATAATTTAATAGGTTTTGTAGCTCTAGGGTCCCAATGTTTTAAAAAAGCCCCATAAACTCCTGCGGTGTTTGATACTTTTGATATAGATTCAATTAGACTAGCTAAAAGAAAATAATACTCTTTTTCTGAAATAAGATTTTTATTTTTCCAATCTTCTATTGTTGCTCTAAAATAATCTATACGTGCAGCATTTTCCGGAGAAAAAAACATTCTTTTAGAACCACCAGGAGAATAGTTTTTGAAAAAGAAACCTTTTGTTTGATTATTATTGCTATTAAAAAATTCAAATGGATTAAAACCCAGTTTTTTGAATTTACAATCATTAATACATATACGACCCATTGAATATATCACACACCAATTAAGTAAATCATTTATTATCAAATTAAATGAGTCCTTTACAGCATCAGAAACAGCACCAGTACCACAAAAAGCATCGAAGAAAGTCAAATTTTTATTTAAAAGTCCTTTTTTATCTAACAAATCTATTATTTCTGATACTATCAACTCCTTATTACCTATAAATCTCATTATCCCACTCTTTTATTTAATTATATAAGCAAATACGGAGTATTCGTATATAAATGTTTTTAGGGGAGCTTTTTCTAAATTAATGTCTTCCTTTTGGAAGATATTTAGTAATGTTCTTAAATGTAAAACTCTAAAATTTTGCCTTGCACCAAAAATCAATCCATCCAAGTATTCTGGAGAATAGAACAGGCATTTAAGTCTAAATGATGCACTAGAAGCAAAGAAGTTAAAACTTATGCCTAAAAAACTGAGAGTAAAGAATCCGTTCTTGAAAAATATGAAGATGCCACAAAAGGCAAAGAATAAATTAGCTCATCTAAAAAACAAAAATCAAAAACTCAATCACCTCCTTGCTTGCTTTGGCAATCGCTTCCAAATTCCCCAGAATCTGCTGGGAATCAGCTTCGTACAAAGCTAGGTAAGTGAAGCTCTTCGTTTCCAAACCAAAGTGCTTACAAACCACGTAAGCCGTTCCTTCCGCCTGAATCTCTTTCTGTTGTTTAGAAAGAGATTTACCTTCTCCAACTTGATGGAGAAGTTCATGCGCTATCTCATGCACCAGCGTATTCACTTTCGTGTTGACGCTGTCTTGGGAAGAGACCACAATCTGCCCACCCTGGCTGTACCCATACAAGCCATTGACACCTAACTCTTTGAAGTTCAGCTTGATGCCTTTCGCTTCACAGAAACCCATCAAGCTGTCCAGAAGCTTCTGCTGGTCATCGCCTTTCAGCCTAATCTCCAGATCAGGCAGTTCTTGGCCTTCGGTCTGGCTAAGATCAAAGACATTGACGGGAGAGAAGTTGACAATCACTTTTTCTTCCGTATCATCTTTCTTCTCCATCCGCGTAACCGGAGCAAGAATCCTGATGGCTTTACTGCCTTTCTTGATTCTGCGGCCAAGACTTGACCAAGTCTTGAAGCCTGCTACTCTGGTAGCAGATGGCAAGGAAAAATGGATTAACAGCTG
>JAUYPX010000031.1 GCA_030697505.1 Nanobdellota archaeon
CTGGGCGACCGTTTTTCTTCCCGATTTCAGGTATTTTACCAGTCATCTGGTACTCTTTCCAAACTTGGTTGACCCTGCGTATGGAAATGCCCGCAATTTTGCGGGCTTGATATGATGTCGATCCCACATTTTTACGTCGTATAGTCTCGATGAGTTTGGCTCTGGTGAGTTTCATACCACCAGATAACTCATCGTAGGGAAATAGTTTCGGGATAACACAAAATTGATTATCCACAGCAAACTATATAAACGTAAAAACTTTAGTTCTTAGAAAAAGAGGCACCATGGTTTTAGAACACATATTCCCTGAAGATTGGCTGGAACGAAAAGGAATTTATGCTTTCTTACTCGGTATCGGGTATTCAATCGTCGGAGTTCTTATCGCTTCCATTTTATTTCCTGGCGATCCTGCGCTGGTTGCCGTAGCCTTTACCTCCATGCTGTTGCTTCCGGAGTTGTACAAGATATTTTCCATTGAAGAACGGCAAGAGAGTCTCGAACAGCGCGTTTCTATGAAAAGCTTATGGAGAGATGATATTGAAATCGTGCGCATTTACATCTTTCTATTTTTAGGGATTATGCTGGTCTATTCTGTCGGAACAATTTTGCTTCCTGAATTGCAGGCCAACGCCCTTTTTCGTGAACAATTGGAAATCCGTTTCGGGCAGGGGTTTGCCGGTTCAGCGACTGCCGGCTCTGCTACCGGAGAGATCTTTTCCAGCGGATTATTTTATACCTTATTGACCAATAATTTCCTGGTATTGATGGCTTGTTTTATTCTGGCGCTTCTCGCCGGTGATGGAGCTATCTTCCTGATAACCTGGAATGCTTCCGTGTGGGGGACAATATTTGGGCTTACCGCGAAAAATGCAGCAATGTTTGCTGATAAACATCCTCTTTATTTCTTTGGATTGATCATGCTGATAGTCTTCCCCCACATGATTATAGAAGCCATATCCTATTTTTTGGCGGCAATTTCCGGCAGTGTAATCTCCAAAGACGTGCTGTTGGAGCAATTTGCCTCTGAACGTTTCTTTGAAGTCTTTGGATTTAATCTTTATTTGCTTCTGTTTGGCTTATTGTTTTTATTATTAGGAGCGATCGTAGAAACCTTGGTGTTGCAGAATGTAAGCATTTATCAAGAGATCATCCAGATGAGTTTTAGGGCGATGGGCGGATGATTCTCACCCATGCGGCTTACAAACTTCATAAAAATCGCATTGCCCGCCGTTCCATTTGCATAAGGGCGTAACTGTTTTAGGATAATCTTCCTTCTTCTCCGTCAAGGAAGTATGCGCATGGACCAATTCAATCTCTCTCTTTGCCAGCTCTAACAAATCTTTATCAACCGTAACTAACTTTAATCTGTGCCGCAAAAAGAAAATTCCTGCTTTGGAAGGCAATTTACCGTGTTTCTCAAAGTACAAGAGGCTGTAGATGGCCAACTGCAGCCGGATACTATCTTTAATTTCCAAGCTGGCGTTAGTCTTGTAGTCAATGATATGCACCTCGTCTTCAAGATGCTGGATCGCATCAATAAACCCCTGAACTGAATAATTATCAGAGACATATTTCATCTCCCGCACCGGCGTAAGATACATAAAAGCTTCTTGCAGAGAGATCTGCTTCTTCTGCATGGTCTCTTCCATTTTTTCAAAAAATTGGTTGCTCCAGTTTATCAGCATCAGCATGGTCTCTTCAAAATAGAAACGCAGTTGATCTTGGGTTAAGTTTAATTTTTGCAGCTCTTCCGTTTTTGCTTTCCAATGGTGAAGAAGCAGTTTCTGGAGAGCCTCCCTGGATTTTTGTTTATAATTCTCTCTGGTGTATGGGCTGACGTCAACATCATAGAAATGTTCCAGACAGGAATGGGCGATGTTTCCCCGCATCGTATGTACGCTGGGAAAAGTAGGAAGCTTTTCAATATATTGATAATAATACTTCCTTTGGCACTGCTTAAATGTATTGATAGATGACGGAGATTCCACTCTTTTGGCCATAGAACAACACCTCTCTTTTTGAGTGATTGCAGGAAGCTGATTCTTTAAATGTTTTTCCGTGTTTGATTATGGCAATTTAAACAAAGCTTTTATAAATACACTATAGAATATAATTTTGTATGTCTACGCCAGAAGATCCGGAGATGCAGGTGATACGGGTAAGGCTCCCGCAACGGCAGGAAGTGCTCGGCATTGTGCAGCAAAGGTTAGGCGGCAGCAGGATGAGAGTTCTCTGTTTGGATGGAAAAGAGCGTATCTGCCGGATTCCGGGCCGCTTGAGAAGAAATCTTTGGGTTAGGGAAAAGGATGTAGTCATCATTGAGCCTTGGGAGTTAGGCGGTCATGAAAAAGGAGATGTTGTGCATAAGTATCAGGGTAAAGCAGAAGTAGCCTTCTTGAAGAAGAAAGGATATCTAAAGAATTTAGAAGAAGAATTCTAGAGAATTTTTGGGTTAATTTTTAATATACTACTTAATTCTTTAATCATTATTAAATTCCCTAATCACTACTTTCAAATAGAAAATTATTTAAATACCATAGGCTAAAAACGTCTATGGAACAAAAAAGCACAGGAAAATTCCTGTTTCAAAGTTTATTACTCATGATTCTTTTGGTCTGTTTGGCTCTTAAAGGTTTTTCTACAAGTATGGAATCTATAGCATTTGCGGTACTACTTTTAGTATGCGTGGTCAGTTTAGTTACGTACAAAACCCATGGAGAGAAGATATTATTTGTAATCTATTCTTTATTCGTCTTAGATATTGTAGTGCTCTGGCTGCCTACCCACTCGCTCTATTTCACCCTGCTTTTAGTCTGCTTGCTCGGCCTTTGGATAAGCATGCCTTCCTCTGGCCGTAAGCGCGAAGAAGTTGTTGAAGCAAAACCTTCCGCTCCTCCGCAGAAAGTAGTAGATGGAAAAGTAGTTGGACCAAAGGCAGAATCTAAAGAGAAAGCTGCTCCGACAGTCAAAGCAAAATTCACTCCCGGCAAATATGTGGCCAGCAAACGCAGTAATGTCTATCACGAGCCAAAATGCGAGTGGGCTAAAAAGATTCAAAAAGATCGAAGATTATGGTTTGCTTCCCGCGAAGAAGCCTTGAATAAAGGATATAAGAAGCACGATTGTGTGAAGTGATTATTTTATTATTTCTATTTTACTTCTTCCAATAATACAATACCAATCCAACCACCGACACAGAAATTGCCGCATCTGCAACATTAAACACCGGCCAGAATCCCACGTCAATAAAATCTACGACATACTGCCTAAAGATCCTATCGATAAGATTTCCCGCTACTCCGCCTAAGAATAATCCCCACAACAGCTGCACCCAGGTTTCTTGAGGGATTTTATTGTAATAATAAATCAGTCCCATAACTACAACTGCAGAAATAATCGCCAAAATGGCCATCTGTCCTTTCAAGATGCCAAATCCTGCACCGGTATTCTGTACAAAATGAATAGATAAGAAACCAAAATCCCATTCTGGTCTTTTTACTGAGACAAAAACCTTGGTGGCTTGATCCAGTAAAATGGTGATCAATGCGACAGCCACAAACAGGATCAGATATTTCTTTTCCTTTAAATTTACCATAAGCGTTCGCGCCGCTGTTGCTGCACGCCCGCCGCCCGTTCCAGATTGGCAGTCCGCTGATCTAAGGAAGAAAGCATGGCTTTGATGGTATCTAACTTGCTGCTGATCAATTCCAGATCTTTTTGCATGTTTTCTGTCGACTGAGAGAAAGCTGTTGGCGGTTGTGGTTGCTGATACGTAGTTTGCTTGTAGGGAGAGCCTCTCGCAGTAGTAGGCCTGATCGGCTCTTGTTCAGGGAAAGGACTTCGCTCTTCAAAATCAGGCTGGTCTAATAACGGATCATCTTTGAGGCCGGTCTTGAGCTGTTGGTCTGCTAACTTGTCAAAATCAAGCTCATCATCATGCCGCCAGAACAATAACTTGTTTAAGATGCCCATGGTGAGAAAGAACGATTTTAGAGTTTAAATGGTTTTCTGAAATATAAATGTTTATAATATCCAGATTTTTTAAAGTTAATATGGCAAGTCCATATGATCTAGGTTATGTAGCTCGAGTAGCTGCTCAAAGAAAAATATCTGCAAGAACATTACCTGATAAAATCAATCCATATGATTTAGGTCACGTAGCTCAAGTACATGCATATTTGGCTGAAAGAAAAATGTCTCCCAATAATCCCGGTTCTCCCTATGATTTAAGTGATAGAAGAAAAGGATTTTCGGGCTTGGTGCAAGGTGAATTAGAGAAGAAGGTTAATGAGTAATCTATTTTCTGAATCTTATCCCATAAAAATTATGCTGCTCATCAATCAGCACTTTTACATCCGGCTTGATCAAATCATAACAAACATAGGTAAACGGTAAAAACGGTTCTACAAACGTATGGACTTCCTGCTTGCTCATACCTTGTCCTTTTTTCTCTTTCAATCTTGTTTCCTGCAATAATCTCCATTTCTTATGTACTTCAGGTGAATCTGCTTTCAGCATGATTTGATAATCAAGTAATTTCCATACTGGCTGGTATTCCCTGACAAAACCAAGTACAACTTTATGATCCTGTAACTTCGGGTCAATTTTCTTTATATCAATGCCATTTCTCTTACAAATCTCCATTAATTTTGACGATGATAATTCCGGCATTCCTACACACCATCCTTCTAAGATCACAAAATCCTGTCTTCCCTTTACCTTCCTTGTTTTTGCCAGAACATCTCCTTTCCCGCCATACAGCGATTTATCAAAGAAGGGAATTTCAAAATCTTTACCTGCTTTTGCTTTCTGCAATGTTTCTAGCAAGAACTTCACCCGATGCGTTCCCGGCAAACCTCGGGAAATCTGATAAAAAGGATTGGAAGGATATTTCTGTTGCAGCTTCTTTCTTTCTTCATAAGTCTTGTAATAATCATCAAGAGAAAAAGATTGCACCCTAAATCCTTTCTTCTGCAACTGTCTCTCTAGAAATTGTACCATCGTCGTCTTTCCTGTCCCCTGGCCGCCTTGGATGCCGACAATAGTGGTTTTTCCTTTGCGATGAATCTTCTGCAATCGTTCGGCAATGGGAATAATAATCCGCTTCTCTTCTTCTTTGGTGAAGTTACGTTCTCCCATAAGAACTAGAAAGAAAATAATCTATTTAAAACTATCACTTCAATTAAAAAAATAGAATAAAAAACAAAATCTACTTCTTCTTGTTGTCAATTTTCCTGAATTTCTTCCAACCCAGCCAAGCTGCTACTGCAACAACAGCATATGGAATCAATCCAACCACTAACTTCAACAGGTTATTCAGGCTGTTTACAAATCTCATTATCAGT
The DNA here is from genome assembly GCA_030697505.1 of Nanobdellota archaeon. Classification (GTDB taxonomy): domain Archaea; phylum Nanobdellota; class Nanobdellia; order Woesearchaeales; family GW2011-AR9; genus JACPIL01. Next base: position 5,346 of record JAUYPX010000031.1, read on the forward strand.
TCGGAAAACTTCACCAACACCGCATCGACATACTCAGACTGCTTTTCGGTGATAGTTACGTACACAGTTGAATACTCCACTCTGTTGCCAGTATCTTTCAATTGTTCTTCCAGATACTTGATGGTTCTTTCTTGATTGAAGATGCGATCGCTTAACTGAATCTTGTCTTCAACAGTAGTAGCTTCCTTCAACATCTGCTGGTATCTCAACAAGCGTTCTTTCTCAGCAGCAAGTTCACTTTCTAAATCCACAAACTGTTCGGTGATATCATCTGCACTCTCGCTGAAGGAAGTGACTTCCCCAATTTCTTTAAGTTGCGATACCACTGCAGCATACTTTCCTTCTTCCACCTTGATGGTGTACGTTCCGGAATAATATGATCTTCGTCCATCGCCATCATCAAATTTTTGCGCATTTTCATTTAACAACAACGAATCAGTGGCCGTGACCATGCTTTTCAGCTTGCTTTCCGCTTCTTTGAAAGCGCCGCGTTCTACTTCGGTAGCCAAGGAAGCAGTTTTGGTAACCTTTCTATCTGCCGCTTCCGGGGCAAAGCCATTATCATAATACATGGGCGAGGGCATGCTGATTCCCATCTTACCAGCTACGGATTCAGCATAATCTCTGCCGTATGCTCCTCCACCACTCTGAAACACGCCTTGTTGTAGAGTTTCGGTTACCGGCAATCCCATAAATAGCACTAACACTACCGCTAACAGCAATACTATCAACCAATTCTCTTTTATTCTTTGAAATTGCTCTTTAATCGTCATAATGATCCCTCCATTATATTGTTAAACTAGAGAAAACAAAACTAATATATAAATGCTTTAAAGACTTTGAAATGGATTGAAGTTAAGGTCTCGTCCTTTCCGGATCCCTAGGCAATAACACCGCTTCCCGGACGTTCTCCAGCTTCAATAATCTCTGGGTGATCCGATCCAAGCCAAATCCAGCTCCGCCATGCGGAGGGACTCCGTACTTGAAGATTTCTGCGTATTCCGCCATCTGATCCAACTCTATTCCTTTCGCTTTCGCCTGCTTCTTGAGAATTTCATATCTGTGTTCGCGCTGCGCTCCGGAACAGATCTCTACTCCATTGAACAATAGATCAAATGATTTTGTCACATTGGCCTTGCCTTCAGGCTTCATGTGATAAAATGGTCGAACATTCCAAGGGAACAAGGTAAGGAATACAAATTCACAGCCATATTTCTCTTTGACTAACTCTCCCAGCAACCGTTCGCCTTCGGCATCAAGGTCATCATCATCTTTGTACTTTTTGCCTTTTTTGGCCAGTATTTTCTTGGCTTCTTGCATGGTAATGCGGGGAATTTTGGTAGGAATTTCTAATTTTATTCCTAGAGTTTTCAACTCATCGACAGCCTCTTTAGACAAATTGCCCATCAGATCCACGAACATCTCTTCAATGAAATCCATCACTTCATCATAATCATCGATAAATCCCATCTCAAAATCCACGCCGGTGAATTCAGTCAGATGCCGGGTAGTATGGGATTTCTCTGCTCTGAATACTGGCCCAAGCTCATAGACGCGTTCAAATCCGCCTACTACAAACATCTGCTTGTAAATTTGCGGCGATTGCGCCAAGTAGGCCGGTTTCCCGAAATAATCTACTATAAACAGCTCTGCTCCTGATTCTACACCGATGGTAGTTATCTTAGGAGTATTAATATTGGTGAAACCTTTGCTATCAAAGAAATTAGTCAAGATCTTGGCAATTTTGCTTCTCACTTTGAAAATAGCCTGCTTCTTTAGGTTTCTGGTATCTAAAAAGCGGTGATCAATCCGTTTATCGATATGAGTTTGTCCTTTATCCGAATTATCGATAGGCAGGGGCGTTTCAGCCGCAGAAACAACGCCTATTTTCTTGATCAATACTTCAATACCCCAGTGTGATTCCTTGTTTTTCTTGGGCGTTCCTACTATTTCTACTACCGATTCATTAGTGATAGTGCCTAAAGTGGTAAAAGAAGCTTCATCGGTGGTGCCTTTGAGAGCAATAGTCTGCATATCCCCGGTTCTATCGCGGAGAATAAGAAACTTGATCTTGCTTAGGTTTCGTAAGTCCTGCACCCATCCTTTGAGCAGAACTTCCTTATCTACATGATCCTGAAGTTGGTTGATTAAGATCCTTTTCATAAAAAGCTCAAATAAGGTGCTCCTTTTTATTGTTTTCGATGAAAAAGAGCCGGGAAAAAAGAATTTCGAAAAAAAGAAAGAAAAAAAAGAAAATTAACTCCATGAAGAATTTATCTTCTTTTTTTCTTTGCTGCTTTTTTCTTTGCCATCTATCATCACACCTCTTTTGTTAAATTCTTATCCAGAAGTAATACTTTTACCTATTTAAATGTTACTTAAATTAACTTTTATTTTTAATTTTATTTTTTTCAGCGGCAGCAATTTTTTTCAGCGCCAAAACGTATGCAGCGGTTCGAAAACTTTTTTTCTCGTCGGAAAATTCATCCCAGATCTGCTGGAAGGCAGAAACCATCTTTTCCTGCAGCTTTTTCTTGACTTTCTGCTCGCTCCATGATTCATCGTTCTTGTTTTGCGCCCATTCAAAATAGGAGACCGTGACTCCGCCCGCATTTGCCAATATATCCGGCAGCACCAATACTTTTCTCGCCCATAAAATCTCATCCGCTTCCGGCGTGGTCGGCCCATTGGCCAGCTCCAACACCATCTTTGCTTTGATCTTTTCAGCATTTTTGTCGGTAATGACCCCGCTCAGGGCCGAAGGGATCAGAATGGAACAGCCGCTTTCCAAAAGCTCTTGGTTGCTGATTTTGGCAGCTTTTGTATATTCAGTCACCGTTCCCTTGGTCTTTTTAACTTTCATCACTTCCTCAATATTCAGACCATCTGCATCATAAATCCCGCCTTTGGAGTCAGAGACAGCAACAACCGTATATCCTCGTTCTGCTAACAACTGCGCCATATTCATTCCGGCGTTTCCAAAACCTTGGATAGCGACTTTCTTCTCCTTTAAACCTGTTTTTTTCACTGCTTCTTCTAAGATATACACCCCGCCCAAGGCAGTAGCGATATCTCTTACCTTAGAGCCGCCTAATTCCAACGGTTTTCCAGTGATAAATGCAGGAGCTTTCTTTCCGGTCAATTTTTGGTACTCATCCAGCATCCAGCCCATGATTTCTGGCGTAGTATACACATCGGGAGCCGGAATATCCGTATCTGGACCGAGATTTTTGTAGAAAGCGCGGACATAGGCTCTGCTAAGCTCTTCTAACTCTTTCTGGTTTAATTTCTTAGGATCGACTGTAACTCCACCTTTTCCGCCGCCGAAAGGTAGATCTGTAACTGCAGTCTTGACGGTCATCCAAAAAGCCAATGAGGTCACTTCATCCTCAGAAACTTCCGGGTGATAGCGGATGCCTCCTTTATATGGTCCTCGCGCATTATTGAATTGCACCCGATAGGCAGGATATTTCTTGCCATTGACGGTTAATTCTGCTTTGAGGATTCGATCTGGCGTTTGCAGTAAAGTTATCTCCTTCTTGCTTAATTTTGCCAGAGGAGCAATTTTCTCTAAAAAATGAACTACATTTGCAAAAGACATATCGCTTCCTATTGAGAATCTTCTTTTAAATGTTATGGATTATTATTAAGGCATTCCTCAACTTTTTGGCTTAAAATATGATATCGTTGTTGAGTCACTGGAAATGATAGTACATAATCTCTGGTAGTTGGATATTGTTTTCTTTTCTCAACTCCAGCAGGAATAATCGTCCCTTCAGGAAACTGTCTTCTGGTTAGATCTATCTCTTTTTCATCTAAATTATTGAAATAGTGTGAAATGCCTCTTCCATCAGGGAGTTTTGCTTCTGCCCAGACTATTTCGCCGCCAAGATAATCATTGACAATAAGCGCGGTAACTGCACACTGCCCCCAGGCAGGATTGTCATGATTCCAGTTTTCAGGATCAGAACTAGTCTCTTTTGCCCAACACTTTGGAAGAGCTTCCTCAAGGCGTGATAATTTCATAGTTTTGACTCTAAAATCAATACCCTATCTCAATCACATCCCCTTCTTGCGGGACGTAATTGCCAAATGCAGTAGAATCTGTACCATTCACTCCCATGCGTAAGTCACTGCTGCAATACTGCTTCTGGTCAAAGGTAAGACATTGTGTATCAAGAATAATATCGGCTTTTTCCAATATATAATACAGCGGCAACTTGGAAGCAAATACTTGTACCTCATTTCCTTTGAATTTTACAAATATATCTTTTTCATCGCTTCGCTCTTCTAGAGTTATATTTTGAATGTTTACTATAAAGGAAACTGGGGTTTGGCTATAGCCGTAGTAACTCTTTTCTTCACATGAATTTACCAAGCATAGATTCTGCAGACATACTACTTCTACTGGTTTATCTTCGCAAAATAGATAACAATCCGCATCAGTATTGCACATTCTGGGCTCTACGCCTGGGTTTGAAGAAGGATTATTAAGGATGGCTGGTACAACAAATCCTACTATTAACAGTACTAAAAAGACCATCATTACCGCTTTACTGAACAATTTTTCTGTTTTAGCCATCAATGACCTCTACGCCCAAATCAATAAATAAAAAAGAAGAAATAATTAAACGTTTCTATTTTGAAGACTCAACTACCAAGTTGCCTCTCATTCCACGCCAATCTTCACAACTGCCGCAGGTGAAATCAAATGTTCCTGCCTTATCAGCGGTGAAAACTACGTCGGTGGTTCCCGCAACTTTCTGCTCAATCCCTAAACCAGGAACGGCAAAGGTAAAGTCTAATCCGGTAGGGACGACGGTTAAGACTACCTTACTTCCTTTCTTAACTCGAAGCACCGTAGGTTGGAAAACCCACTTTTTAGCATTAAGAGTAAGTTTTAGTGCCTCTCCCACTGCCGGTTCGTCAACAGATTTTGTAGATTCTTCCATTTCCCGTGGTTCTTCAACTTCTGGAGCAAGTTCAGGCTCGCTTGGGGTTAGTTTTTCAGTCTCGGCTTCTACTTCCACATCTAATTCTTTTGGATTCGGCTTAACTTCAACTTCACGGCCAGGAACGTCTTCATCCAGATTTAATCCCTGCGGGAAAAACAATTTTCCATCTTTAGTGACATAAGAATCAACCACTTGCCCGGCTACAGCCAGAGTTACTCTGTATAGCGTATCTAATTCTTCAGAAGATTGCACTTCAGCTTGAAAAGGCGCCTGCAGCAGCTGGGTATTGACGTACTCCAGGACTTTTTGTTCTGCTTCTGGAAGATTCACCGTCGCTGCTCCAGTAACAGTATCTTTTTCAGAAAAATTAAATCCCTGAGTAAATAATGATAATACTAATAATACTAAAGCGATCCCGGTCAATGCTTTCCAGGTGGAAGTTTCTTTAAATAATCCTGAACTGTGGTCATCCTCTTCCCAAGGATTGACCGGAGAGGAAGTTTCAACAGCAGGTTTAGTCTCTTTTACCGCATCTTTCACAGATTCCTTTGCTGGTTTTATGCTTACACTCGCTATTTCTTTCTTCGCTGCCGGTTCTAAATTTTTTTTCTCCTTGTGCTCTTTTGCTTCATGTACTTTCCCGGCCAGAGAAGGTTTTTCTTTCTCTTCCAGCATCGTCTCTTTAGGCTTGACTGCAGCGCTCTTTTCACTTTTCTTTACTGCGCTTTTCTTAACCGCCGGGGAACTTGTTTTTCTCAGAGCCTTTTGCAGCCGCAATTCCGTCGGCTGCTCGCGAGACTCAATTTTTAGGTCCTGGCTCTGAGAAGGAGCCGCAGGAGGCAAGTCTTCAAGATCCTCTATAAATTCCTCTCCAAAAAAAGAATCCTCAAGATCATCTAACTGTTTTTGTTCCATGGAACATCACCCTCACTTTTTTCTAATATCCATAGGAACGGGAATAAAAAGTTTATAAAGATTTATGTTATTGAAGAAATATGTCTTTCTCCTGAAAAGCCGCTATCTTTCTTCATCAAGTAGTGGCGGTTGGACAAAATCTTAATAAAGCCAAACTATTTAATAGTCATGGATGGAGTTTAAAATCTATAAAAAAGAGAATGAGAATATTCACCGCTATCCTACCGATGACGTGAAGATAGCGCAAAAATTTGCCCAGGAATTGAAGAACGAATTAGGCGATTTTCTTCTCAGCGCGGTTGTTTTCGGCAGTTCTGCTCGCAAGCAAACCACTCCGGAAAGCGATATTGATGTATTAGTTATTACTGATGATACCAGGTTTCAGCTCAGCGAAGCCTTGATAGAGGGATATCGGCTTATCGTGGAAAAGCTGGTCATCCGCACTTCTCCCAAACTGCATATCACTTCCATGACTTTCACTTCCTTTTGGGAATACACCAAAGCCGGAGATCCGGTGGTGGTAAATATTCTGCGTGATGGAGTTGCACTTATTGATACCGGCTTTTTTGAACCTTTACAGATCCTGCTCAAAAACGGCAGAATCAGGCCCAGTGAAGAAAGCATCTGGCGGTACTTTGGCCGTGCTCCGCAGACTCTGCTCAATTCCAAATGGCACGTTTTGCAGGCTACTCTTGATCTTTATTGGGCGGTCATCGATGCGGCCCATGCTGCCTTGATGCGGGCAAAGGAAGTCCCTCCTACGCCGGAACATGTCGCTGACATGTTAGACAAAGTGTTTGTGAAACACGGCCTGCTGGAAAAAAAGTACGTGGAGACTATGCGTAGATTCTACCATCTCAGCAAACTTATTGTCCACCGCGAAATCAAAGAAGTCAAAGGTCCCGCTTACGACCAATATTACCAAGATGCAGATGAATTCATCAAGCGCATGAAACGGCTGATTGAGCGGGGAAAGATGTAATGAGGAAGAAGGATCGCGTACCTGTTATTCTAATCATTATATTCGCTATTTTTTGGTTGGTTGTGGCCATCAATCCTTATGATAGGTGGGTTTGGCTGGCGGAGAATGTGTTAACAGTTTTGCTGATTGGCTTTCTTATTTTAACCTACAAGAAATTTCGCTTCTCTAATACCAGTTATGTTCTTCTGTTCTCTTATTTAGTATTTCATACCTTGGGAAGTTATTACACTTATACCAATATGCCTTTGTTTAATTGGCTCAAAGATATCTTTGACTTAAGCAGAAATCACTATGATCGGTTAGTCCATTTTTTCTTTGGGCTGGCGTTTTACTTCCCCGTTTACGAATTTGCCACTCAAAAACTAAAATTGAAAGGCTGGGAACGCTATCTTCTACCTTTCCTCGTGATCATCTCTTTTAAGGCGATTTACGAAATCATTGAATATCTTGCGGTCATGGTCACGCACAGTTCTATTCTTGGCACTAGTTTCTTAGGCATGCAGGGCGACCAATGGGATGCCCAGAAAGATATCATGTTTGGAATTACCGGGGCAGCTATCAGTATGGTGGTTTGCAGGTTGAGGAGAAAGTAAACCAATCAAAACATTTAATAATCTCTCTTTGTATCTAGGCATTAATGAAAGATATTATTCTCAAGTATGCGCTGAAGAATGCTTTAGACTTTGCTGGCAAGGTCAATAAGAATGTCGTTCTTGGAGCAGTCCTCAAAGATAATCCAGCATTAAAGAAGGATGTTCCCAAAGTTCTCAAAGAGATTGAAAAAGTTATCAAAGAAGTGGAGATGCTTCCGGCAGCAAAAATAAAAAAAGACTTGCAAAAGCTCGCGCCTGAACTGCTGAAAGAAAAAAAGGAAGAGAAAAAAGAAGGGCCATTAAGATCATTGCCAAATGCAGTACAAGGAAAAGTCGTGGTCAGGATCGCTCCTTCTCCTTCCGGGCCGTTGCATATCGGACATGCCTACGGGGCTTCACTCAACTATGAATATGCAAAGATGTACGATGGCAAGTTTCTGCTGAGAATTGAAGATACCAATCCGGAAAATATCTATGTCCAGGCATATGATCTTATCCCGCAAGATACGCAATGGTTGTCAGATAATCATGTCGCGCAAGTGCTAGTTCAATCCTCGCGCTTAGGAAGGTATTACGATTACGCGGAACAAGTGGTGCAGAAAGGAAAAGCCTACGTCTGCAAATGCGATCCTGATGAATGGCGGGAAAAGAAAAATCAGGGCCTCGCCTGTCCCTGCAGGGATCTCTCCGTAAAAGAAAATAATTTGCGCTACGCCAAAATGTTTTCCGAGTATGCGGAAGGAGAAGCGGTCCTCCGCCTAAAAACAGATATCAAGCACAAGAACCCGGCCATGCGCGACTTTCCCATCATGAGAATCAATGAACACATTCATCCTAAAACCGGCAAAGAGCAAAAAGTCTGGCCGCTGATGGTTTTTTCGGTCGCAGTTGATGATCACGAGACCGGCGTCACTCACGTCTTAAATGGAAAAGATCATGCTGATAATGCCAAAAAAGAAACCATGATCATGGATTGTTTCGGCTGGAAACATCCTGAGTACAAGCATTGGGGCAGAATTAATTTTGAAGGATTTACCCTCAGCACCACTCAGACTAAACACGCGATAGAACAAAAAATCTATTCCGGCTGGGATGATCTGCGTCTTCCTTTTTTACCAGCATTGCGTCGCCGTGGTTATCAACCGCAAGCGTTCCGCAAATTTGCCATGGAGATCGGCTTAAGCCTCGCAGATAAAAGCGTGAGTCAAGAAGAATTCTGGAAAATGATCAACTCCTTCAACCGCGACGTTATCGAGCCTAGCTCCAATAGGTTTTTCTTCGTCCACAATCCTGCTGAAATTTCCATAAAAGGCGCTCCTAAAAAAGAAGCCAAGCTCGATCTGCATCCGGACTACCCTAAACGGGGAAAAAGAACCCTTTCTGTCGATGGAAAGGTATTTATTTCGCAGGCAGACCTTACAAAATTAGGGAAAGGAAAAATCCATCGCCTGATGGATTACTGCAACTTTATGCTGGACGGCAAAGGCTGGAAATTCGTTTCCGAAGATTACGAGGAATACAAAAACAGTCCTGATAAAGGTTTTATCATCCATTGGCTGCCGGTCTCCAAAGATCTGCCTAAGGTAGAAGTCTTGCTGGACACCGGAGAAACAGTCTCAGGAGTTGGAGAAAAAGGATTAGAACAGCTCAAGGAAGGGCAGATTGTGCAGCTGGAGAGAATGTATTTTGCAAAACTGGATACAAAAGAAAAAGGAAAGTTAGTATTTTGTTATCTTCATCCCTAACTTAAACTTTGATGATCATAGATCATAACCAAACAAAATAAAAAAAAGAAAAAGAGGAATACTAAGATGGCAAGAATAAGTCGGGATACACCTTTAGCGGAAATTACATTAAGAAGATACGAAAAACCCACCGTAAGCGACCGAGAATTAGTGCGCAAATTTTGCTTATCAGTAGGATTGCTGCAACCGGGAGATTCCAGAGATGTGGTTGTGGATGTGTTTCATGTTCTGCTGAAAGCGCGGCAGAATCGGGAAGAATTACATTCTGAAGAGATAAAAAATAATGTCATGGCCATGCGCAAAAGCGCGGGATTGCCGATGTTAGGGATCGCTTCTTCCAACATCCGCAGGCAATTGAAGAGATTAAAGGATCTTCATATGATCGAGACTAATGCCAACTTGTATAGGATAACTGAATTCAATCATCTCTCTGAGATCTTTGAAGAGAAAGTAGAGAATTTTATTCTTGCTTCCGTAGTAAGCAGAGTCAAAGATTACCTGCAGAAGATCGATGAAGAGTTTAAGCCGGGAGTGAAGGAAGCAAGGAAGGAATAATCAATCTATCTAATACAAAACACAAATAGTTAAAAACTTTTTATCTTCTTTCTTACTTTTCTATGGCAAAAAAAGTAGGAATTGTAGGTATTGGTGTTGGCGATGAAGGCAAAGCCAAAGTTGCCGTTTATTTCGTGTCTTCTGCTGTAAAGAATCTTTCTTCACAAAATGAGATTTTACCTGAAGAAAAGGGAAAACCCATTGCTATCGAACGTTATCAAGGCGGAAGCAATGCCGGACATACTATTGAAATAGGCGGTGTTCAATATAAATTGAATAATATCCCTTGCGGAATTTTATACGAGCATACCTACAATCTTATGGGCCAGAAAACCTTTCCAAACCCGCGAGAAGTGGTAGCAGAAATTGAACGGCTTAGGAAAAGAGGAATTAACATTTCCGAAAGCAATTTTGGGATAGCAGCTAATGCTCACGTTACGTTAGATTATCATGTTTTGGAAGACCAAATTATTTTCAAATCAACAAAAAGAACTTCTACCGGTAGCGGGATCAAACAAACTGCTGTCGATAAACAAGGCAGAGTTGGAATGCGTTTTATAGAATTCTTAGATCCACAGCTCATGAAAGAAGCCTTACAGGCCAGATTCCCACAAGGATTAGCTCCACCATTTGGCAGTTTTGATGAATTTGTAGCCAGTTATGGCTCAGAAAGAGATTTCTTAAAAGGTTTTGCTGTTCAGGAGCATATCACCAGAAAAATTCATGGATCACAATTTTGGATTGGCGAAGGTGCTCAGGGCGCGCTTCTTGATGTTGACTCCGGCCTTTATCCAGGCATAACTTCCTCAAATCCCCTTGACGTTCCCAATCGTCCAGATGCTGTAGTTGGTGTTCTAAAATTATACACTAGTAGCGTAGGTGAAGGCAGACCTTTTGTAGCTCAGATAGAACCGGCCTTAGAAAAGTATTTGCGTGATGAATGGAAAGAATATGGCACCAAAACCGGTAAGCCGCGCGATCTAGGATGGGCAGATGCGGTAGCGTTACGCTATGCCGTCGAAGTAGGGAGTGTTGATGCTTTGGCCGGGACTTGCGGAGATAGGTTGGAAACATTGGCAAAAATCGGTCAAAAAGTAAAGTTGGTTGTCGCTTATGAAATTGCTGGAAAGAAGTATGACCAATGGGATCTTTCTTTCCATCGCCGAGATACTCTCTATAAAGCAAAACCAGTTTTTGAAGAATTTGATCCCTGGGAAAAATTTGTTGAGCCATCCGGAGAAAAATTGACTCCCCATGCTCAGCGCTATGTGGATAGAATCCAGGAATTAGTAGGCAAGGAATTTATGATGCTGGGCACCGGCCCGGAGCAAGACGAGATGCTGGTTTACCAGGATCCTTTTGCCTCAAAATAAGTTCTAACTACTTAATTAAAATTGAATAAAAATTAGATTTAATAAAATTAAATCAAAAAGAAAGATTGAAAGAGGAAATAAAAATCATTAAAACCTAAATTATATCCTCTTCAGCGACCACGATGTAATCGCCGCTGGCGATGACGGCAGAGAAAGGAATAAGAATATTTCCTTCTCTGGTCTTCTCTAATTCCATCTTATCAGTATATGAAGTTGGATTTTTCAACAACAAGTGGATAAGTTCCCCCGAACCTACTTCGAAAATCAAATCTCCCACTTCGCCAAACTTTTTTCCTGACTTTGAAACGATAGTCTTGCCTAGCAATTCCTTAGAATAGTTTTTTCCTTTTTCTTCCATGCCCATTCACCCTCATTTAATAGATATTTATGCGGATTTTACACGCTTTGCGGACTTTAAATGCCACAAACCTATATAAAGTTTACGGTAGTTGATTAGGTACATTTAGGACTCACTAAATAATGAGCTTTTACATATAACCTTACTATTCTCTCATTCCATCCTTCCCGCACTAAATCAGCGATGATCTGTTCGATAGTGGCTCCCTTTTTCCGCTCCGTACGGATGAATTCTTGCAATTCTTTACTATCTTTTTGAGTAAGCGCATATGTCTTCTGTAATAGCTGAGTTGCCCTTATTTTAACCAGCACGGCTTTTATTTCCGCTTCGTTCAAAGCGGTCGCACGATGTACTATAGCGACGACCTGGTGAGCGGGTGTTCCAGAGGTAAGCAGATGCGCTGCCCACTGTTCTGTCTCTTCTGGAGATATTTTTTGGATCGCTTTCTGTTGCTCCACTGCTGATCCTGATTGCTTTTGCTGTGTCTGCATGGTCTTGAGCGCAGTCAGTTTCAATGCTTTATTCTTCTGTTCAGGAAGCGGCGTCTCTTTGATCAAGGCATCAACTCGCTTCAGTTCCTGCTGCAGGTCTATGTAATTCTTTTTACCCCAATCCCTCAAATGTATATCTGTCTTCTGTTCGGTCGGTGATGGTAAAGCTATAGGTTCCTCGACGTTCACTTGCGGAGCCTGTTTTAATTTCCAGAGGAATTCTGGGACCGGGAGATCTTTGATATGCAGGGCTATCAACAGGATCACTATCAGGATCAAAGTCAGAAGCCAGTAGATAGTATATTCTGTAACTGATGTAATCACTTTCTTAGCGATAGTTTTGCTCATCTCTGCAGCTTCTTTACTTAACGCAACTAAACCACGGCCTGTTTTTACGAACAGCTGTTCTGCTGATCGGAATATCTTTTGTAATCTGCCTTCCTCAGATTTAACTGTTTCTGCCGGTTCAATGAGGGGAATTGAAACGGGAGGTTCTTTTGGCATCTCTACCGGTTCTTTAACCAGTACTTCTTTACTGGATTTTTTACCGATGACAAAGTAGCTGAAACTAGGCGTCTTGGAGCTGTAATAAACATATTTGTTGTCATCTTTTCCCACTTTGGTTGGCAAAGTAATCCATTTATCGTTCACATAATGATACAGAGCAACTTCTTCTTTGGCTATCTGGTTATCAGCCAGCCACGCTTTTTCTACTTTAAACTTAATGGTTGCCTCTGTGAATATATCTTTGGCCAGAGCCGATTCTGTGCTGATGTCTAGCTTCTGATAGGCATAGCCGTCAAATGTTGATACGCTGCTGGGCAGGTAACTTATTTTTGCGACTCGTAATGTAACATCGTACGCTTCTTCCGAAACAGTAAAGCTGATCTCTGTTATTCCGATCTCTTTATCTTTCACTTCCAGAGTAGCGATTTCACCTATCTCGAGAGAAGCCCATTCCTTCTGTTCTGATGCTTGAATATTTGTAGTACTGGTGCTGGTTGAACTACTTGGTCCCCCTCCTCCACTGCCCGGTTCTGCAATATTATCTACAGTCAGGGAGAGAGTTTTGGTATTATTGATGTTTCCGACGGTATCATTGGCAAAGACGGTGATGGTAAGGCCGCCTTCTACTATGCTATTTGTATTTATAGAGACATTCCACATTCCAGATGTGTTTGAGGCAGTAAGGTTGAACGGATTGGTGCCATTGCTGAATTGGAAAAGAACTTTGTCTACATCAGTGAGAGAATCCCTCACTGTGGCGTTAAAATTGCGGATGCCGCTCATGGTCGCTCCAGCAGCAGGCCCAGTTATGTTAACCGTCGGCGCTGTAAAATCAACAGTAAAGTTGATGACCGCAGAATTGTTGACATTATTTACCGTGTCATTGGCGATGATTCGTACTCCTTGTCTTCCTTCGGCTAAGGTCGATACATTGTAACTTATTGTCCATTGCCCAGAGATATTCCTTCCGGTAATGTTAAAGTCCTGACTCGTTCCGTTATCAAACCAAAAGTATACTGCATCAACATGAGTTAACGCGTCAAAGATGCTGGCATTGAAGCTTTGGTTGCCTGACCTAATGCTGAAATTGCTGTCATTCACGGGATTGTTGAGGAAATTCCTGCTCACATTAGGAGAAGTGAAGTCCACAGTAAAATTCATGAAATACGTGTCATTGACATTATTGACGGTATCGTTGGCGATAATCCTAACACCTTGTCTTCCTTCTGCCAGCGTTGAAACATTGTAACTGACAATCCAATCTCCAGATTGATTGATTGCGGTTACATTAATGTCATTTCCAGTTCCATTATCAAGCCAGAAATAGACGAAATTAACATGGGTTAACGTGTCAAAGATGCTGGCGTTGAAGGTTACATTTCCAGAACGGACACTGTAATTACTTGCATTAAAAAGAGTATTGGCATTGAGAGAATTGATAGTCACATTGGGAGAGGTAAAGTCAATGGTAAAGTTGATGACCGCAGAATCATTGACATTATTTACCGTGTCATTGGCAACAATCCGTACTCCTTGTCT
>JAUYPX010000036.1 GCA_030697505.1 Nanobdellota archaeon
GCAGCAATGGTGCTTGTGTCATGCAACCACAGCAAGTCTGTACTGCAAATCAATGGGCCTGCGAGGGAACGACTGCCAAGAAACAATGTAAAGCTGATGGTTCCGGATATAATACAAAAGTGGATTGCGCTTCCGGAGAAACTTGCAGCAATGGTGCTTGTGTAGTTCAACCACAGCAAGTCTGTACTGCAAACCAATGGCTCTGCGAGGGAACCACTGCCAAGAAACAATGTAAGGCAGATGGCTCGGGTTATAATGCTCAAGTAAATTGCGCTTCCGGAGAAACTTGCAGCAATGGTGCTTGTGTCATGCAACCACAGCAAGTCTGTACTGCAAATCAATGGGCCTGCGAGGGAACGACTGCCAAGAAACAATGTAAAGCTGATGGCTCTGGATATAATACAAAAGTGGATTGCGCTTCCGGAGAAACTTGCAGCAATGGTGTCTGTGCTGCGGTCCAACTTCAACCGGTTTCAGTAATTGGCAAAAAAATAACTCTTACTGATGTTGCTGCCGCAAACAATGTCTTTGCTACCAAAGTGACGGCAACTGAAACCTTCACCAATGAAGTCACCGTCTACACCATCTTGTACAATAAGGATGGCAAGGTCCTTTCCATCAAATCTGAGAAATTGGAAGCTGGTTTAGCAAAAGATGTGACTTATACTGCAAGCGTCAATTATCCGGAAGCAAACGTCAAGAAGAAATCAGTGATCGTGTATGACGTGAAGCAGAATCCGTCCGTCTTCGGGCAATTAGAGATGCAGAAATCTTAGTCCTTTCCTATGAAAAAAATTGTACTTTTGATCGTACTGTTTTTATTATCTTTTTCCTTAGTCGCAGCAGTAGATATTTCTACTTCTAAAACAGATTATAGTGGCGGGGAAACAGTTACTGTAACTATCACTGATTGTGCAGGGACTTCCATCGTCGAATTCCACAATCCCGGCGGAAATGTGGTTGATATCAAAAGCGGGGAAGGAAGCTGGAGTACCTCTTATAATACGCTTTCTGATTCTGCAGACGGCAAATATATGATTGAAGCGACCTGTACTAATGGCGCAGCACCACCAAAGAATTTCTGTGTAGATGCTCCGGGATGTGTTTCATCTGTTCCTCCTCCTCCTGATTCCCCCAGTGTTCCAGTTTCCTCTCAGGCTGGCGGAAGCGCTTGCAACCCTAATTGGAGTTGTGACGCCTGGTCTTTCTGTGGTCCAAATTTGATGCAGACTCATTCCTGTATTGATCTCAATAATTGTCAAGCCGCAAAAGAGGAATCCAGACCTTGCGAAGCATGTCTGGAATCGTGGGTTTGTTCTGTATGGAATGAATGCAGCGCAGGCGCTCAAACTAGAGCATGTTACGACGAACATTTCTGTGAGACTACTAATCTTAAACCAGCTCTTCAGAAAGGATGTAATGCTGCCGATCCTGTCCCTCCGCCGGTCCGAATCTCCACTCAATTGCCGCCTCCGTACGTTCCTCAGGCGCCGGCAGTTGTACAACAAAGTTTCTTTTCTAAGGCCTGGGATAATTATAAGTACTATATCCTCGGCGGAGCGGCAGCAATCGCGCTTGCAGTCCTGGTATTGTTAGCCCTGCATATCTTCATGCCTAAAAAAGTAGCATATAACCTTAACGAACTGAAGCAATGGGTGCGCAAAGAAAAGCAGATGGGGACCGCTGATCCAGATATTCGGGAAATTCTCAAGCAAAATACCGGTTGGACCGACCAAGAGATCGATATGGCTTTTGAAAGTTCGCAGCAGCCGTCGAGAACCATAAAAAACACGTCTGCATAAGTTTTCTGTTAGAGAAATCTTAATAAACATTCATCTCTTCTGTTATAGGGAGGATAGATGGATCAGCGTGAATATCAGGATTTACTGGAAAAATATAAGTCGCGGGTCGCTGCTGAATTTGGCGGAACAGCACCGGTTTCACGAAAGATAGCTACCCAAGAATACAGCGATTTCAAACGGGAATTATATCCAGCACATTATTCTTTTTACGAAAAGGCCTGCAACTTCGCCGACAATCTTCTCAAATTGACTGTTGATCCGGTAAAAGCAAAAGCCATGCAGAAAAATCTGGACCTCTGCCATCTAAATGTCCGTCCTGCCGGGGTCATCGCCCTTTCTTTTTTGTTTCCTCTCCTCACCATCGTGGTTGGTTCTTTGGTCGCTTTCGGCATCTTTGGCATGTTTTTCTTTGTGATCTTTTTTTTAGTCGCCGGCCTGTTGATGATCCCTGCTCTGCAAAGAGTGCCGGATTTCATGGCTAACACCTGGCGGATGAAAGCGTCCAACCAGATGGTGCAGAGCGTGTTTTACATCGTTACCTACATGCGCCATACCTCTAACCTGGAGAGAGCTATCCAATTCGCGGCTGATCATCTGGAACCTCCTCTTTCCCTTGATTTCCGTAAAATATTATGGGATGTAGAGACAGAAAAATATAGCACCATCCGGGCATCTGCAGAAGCATATCTGCTGGTGTGGAAAGAATGGGATTCTGAGTTTGTCGAGTCATTCCATCTGGTTGAATCTTCTCTCTTTGAATCATCAGAAGAACGCCGTTTAGCCTTATTGGACAAGGCTCTCGACGTAATCCTTACTGGAACCTACGAAACCATGCTGCATTACGCTCACTCTCTCAAATCACCTATCACTATGCTGCATATGCTGGGAATTATCCTTCCCATTTTGGGTTTGGTGATTCTTCCCTTAATAGTAAGCTTCCTGGGCGGAGAAGGCTCTAATCCTTTTGTCTCTGCTATCTACATCTCCGTGCTCTACAACGTCACCCTGCCGATCAGTGTTTTCTATTTAGGTAAGATAATCCTTTCTAAGAGACCAGCCGGATACGGAGCGGTTGATATAGGAGAAAAAGAAGGTTTCAAAAAATACAAGAATGTTGCCCTTCCTCTCAGCAAGAATTTTACGCTGTGGGTGAATCCTCTCTATTTTTGCATCATGATTTTTGCGGTGGGGATGCTGATCGGGTTTAGTCCGCTGATCATGAACTCTTTAGGAGTTCCCGATTTTGCCTTTGATCAAAATGGAAATCTAAAGATGCTGGAATATGTCTGTCCACCGGATATCGGTCCAGGATGCGCCCCGGAAGAACGCATCGGCCCATACGGCATCGGCTCTTCCCTCCTTTCCTTAGTGGTAGTTTTAGGGTTGGGTCTTTCCTTTGGGTTATTCTTTGCACTGCGTTCTAAAAATGTCATTAAGATCAGAGAGAAGACCAAAGAGCTGGAAGAAGAATTTTCTTCCGCCTTATTCCAGTTAGGAAATCGCTTAGGTGATGGGCTTCCTGCAGAGATTGCCTTTGCCAAAGTGGCAGAAACCATGCGCGGCACCGTTTCCGGAGATTTTTTTGCGTTAGCGGAAAAGAATATCACCAGTCTGGGCATGGGTCTGGAACAATCTCTTTTTGATCCGCGCGTCGGTGCAGTAGTCAAATTCCCTTCCAATGTCATTGAAGCGTCGATGAAGGTGTTGATTGAAAGCATCCGGAAAGGGCCAAGAATCGCTGCTCAGGCTTTGCTTTCCATGTCCCGCTACATCAAAGAAATTCACCGTGTTGAAGAGCGGTTGCAGGATCTGATGGCTGATGTCATTTCTTCCATGAAAGCGCAAACCAAATTTCTCACCCCCGCCATTGCCGGAATAGTGATAGGGATAACTTCTATGATCTCTACTATTCTGACAAAATTGAGTGCGCAACTTGGCGCTTTCACCGCCTCTCAACAAGCAGCCGGGGGCGCTACGGGCGGCTTTGGCGATTTGTTGACCATTTTTGGGATAGGCATTCCCACCTTCCATTTTCAGATTATCGTTGGCATCTATGTAGTTCAGATAGGATACATCCTGACCGTGTTAAGCAACGGTATCGAGAACGGCGCAGACAAATTAGGAGAACGCTATTCGTTGGGCAAGAATCTGATCAACAGTACGGCTTTATATTGCTTTATTGCTGCGGTAGTGATGTTACTGTTTAACTTCTTTGCGGGAACGATATTGCAGAGGACTTTTGCATAAGCTGTGGTATTAAGTAATGGAAAACATAGTTATTGCATAATGCTATGTCTTCCAAACTTTAGTTGAGGAGAAATTTCAAGTCACTTCGTTCGTGACTTTTCAAAAGAAAAGATATGCAGAACTGTTATCCTCAACTAAAGCTACGAAAACATTATAAATGAAACTTAGATTTTCCTTATGAACGGGGACGTAGCTTAACCTGGGAAAGCACTAGGCTGAAGACCTAGGCATCGTGGGAGGTTCATAAAATATCTTTATGGATCCACGAATTCAAATCCCACCGTCCCCACTTTTTCCTATAAAGTTAAATTTATATATTCCAAAATATTCCTAGTTAACGGATGGTTCAAAAAAAAAGAGGTAGTAATAGAGCGCAGAGGTCATCCCGTTCTTTACAGCAGCCTAACCTTTGGGTAATTTTAAGTGTTGCCCTATTGGTGGTCGGACTTACGGTTATAACTTCGCTTGGTCCTTCTTCCGTTACCGGAAACACGGTTCAGAAAATTGGCCGGATGAATAAAGGAGATTCTCTCCATCTTTCCGTGCGGGATGTCCCGGGCTTGGAGAAAATTATCACTAATGCAGGTGAAACCATACTATATGGGCAGATCGATGTTGATGTTGATGAGTCCATACCCTTTGATCGTTCTTACGTCAGTAAGTTTACGGTGCGCTCAGAAAATAAATTTGGCCCTCTTCAATTTACATTCAAGGTCAAGGAGCAGGACTTGCTCGACCAAGGCGTTTCCCGCGGCGATCTGCGGTTATATAATGAGCTTCAAGAATATTCTTTACAGCTTCTCAAGGTAGATCATGGCTACCTCTATTATATTGTTACAGTGCCTTCCATGGGTCATTTTGTTTTAGGCAGGGTTGAAGTAGATGAAAAAGAAGTTGTTGAAGAAGAAACTGTGGTTGAGGCTCCAGTGGTCGAAGAAAAACCCGCCGAAGTAGCCGTGGAAGAAGAGACGCCAGAGGAAGAGCCTTTAGTTGGAAAAGCAGCAGAACAATCTGCGTCAGAGATGGAGAAAGGATTCTTTGCTAAAATCGCAGCATTTTTTAGAAATTTATTTTCGTAACTTCTTCTTATAATAGCGGTAGTAAGTAATTAATATCAGTTCCGCTATTATATTCGAAGGAACAAACAAATTTTATTAATTACTTTGTTCCTTCGTTATAATTATTTAGTGAAATCCCCTTCAACAGCATTAAATTTTCTGAAAAAGAATTTTCATCTCTGCAGCAGCAATTATTTTCTACCTCAAAAAAATAAAAAAAGAAAGATTTAATATCCGCGGCAATTGTTGCAGTAATACCGATTGGCGTTTTCTACTACAATCCGCTCGTTGCAACCTTTACAGCAACGCTGGATCTTGAACTTTTTAACCTCTTGAAAAATATGTTGTTTCAGCCTAATCACCTTCTTTTTTTTGAGAGATTAAGGAACCAACCCTAATCTCTTTACAGAAAATTCCGCTCAGTTAACAAAATTTTCTGTCCCGAAAATTCGTTACTGGCGAATTTTCGTTACTAGAAAACATCTCTTTATTTAAAAGAGAATGAAATGAAGTATATAAATGTTTGGATTTGTCTCGACGAGAAAGAGAGGATATTTTACTAATTTAATGCAATTTTCAAAGCAAAAACATAAATAATATTCCAAAAGCGAGCATCGCTCCCCACACCGCTTTGTTCCAATAAAATACTTTTTTTCCGTCTAATGGCCCGAACGGTATCAGGTTAAACATTCCTAGCCAGATATTGATGCCGAAACCAGTCGCAAAGACGTTCTGCCAGGCCGGAAATAAAAATGAAAGCCCTAAAAATAGCATCGCCAACACATAATTCATTGCCGGGCCGGCTGCGCTGATCAAGCCGTTTTCTTTTCGGGTGATCATCCCGGAAATCATCACCGCTCCGGGAGCGGCAAAAATGAATCCCACCAACACTGCCAACCCCACTGCTAAATATAATAATTGATCCCAGGCCCGGAATTCCGCTGTACAGCCGTAATGCTGGGCTACAAACTTGTGCGCCAATTCGTGAAGCAAAAATCCTAATCCTGCGGTAAAGAGGGAAATCACAAAAAAGACCGCGAAATTTATAGAAAATACTTTGTTGATATCCCCGCCCAAGACACTTGCTCCGGCATAGATGAACGTAAACGCCAACGATAACGCCAGCCAGGCCTTAAGTATATCCACTATCTCCGTCCTGGAAGTCCTTATTTTGCCGATGGTGACTGCTCTATTCATCTTGCTCCTTTCCTTTCTGTTCTACAAATTCTTTTAATCGCTGCGCTTCTTCCTCAACCTTAACTAACAAAGAAAGATCCGCAAAATTTTCCTGCGCGCACTCTTCGCAGTAGTAATCGAAAGTATCCTTTATTTTGTAGGTCGCTTCAGCATCGCAAACGCTGCACTTTTTTCCCATGTGGGCTTAAATCAGTAATGCTTTAAAAAACTTTTTCATAAACTGGGTCCGTAAATAGCCTATTTTCTGAGAAGATAATCCTTGATCTCTTCTATCTCGTGCTCGGTCACTGCTGCGCCATTATATTTTGCTGCCCAAAGAACTGCTTCCAACAGGACTTCCCGGCCGTTTTTTTGCACCGGAAGATATGAATCGAGAAGCTTCATTTTGTAAGCTACGCTCACCAGCTCAATGGAACGGATAATCTGTATCTCTCCTAATTCCTGGCTGAACTGTTTCATATTTTCTGTATCTACTGAAACCGCTTTCTGGAAGCGGCGCTCCAACAAGGCCTTCATCTCTTTGTTGTTTTCAATGAATAACCTCATAGTTCTTTCATCCATCACCATCGCTTCTGCTCCTGCTTGTAATGCGCACACTACCGATTCAATCTCTCCCGACTGCACCACTTCCATATTCTGATCTCCGATCTTAAATGAACTATTAGCTAGGGCATGAAGGCGGCTTACTTCTTTTTGCGGCACATTTTCATATACTTCCAAAACCCCATCTTTGATCAGCTTCAACGCCTGTAATGCTTCAAATTGAAAGCGCTTGATGTCCATAGGCCTGGTGACCAATTCCCGTTTTACGGAAGGAGTGATATAAAATTTCCCTCCATATTTTTTCTTTAATTCAGGAAGGATCCAGACCAATCGAGACATGACTAAGGTGATGATCGGTCCGGTGTCGAAGAATAATGCTTTAGCCATTTAGGAGACCCCAAATATTTTTAAGGCAGTGGAAACTCTTTTTGCGGCGAGAATACTTTCCTCATGCTGATCTAAGGCGGTGGTTTTACCGGCATACGCCTGCAGGTCCCAGTTGGAAAGCCCCATCAATCCGGCAGCCTGTCCGATAGAAAGCCCTTTTTCAAACAAGGCTGCGCTTTTCTTGATCTTTGCCGCTTCCATCACATCCTGAAGATGCACTTTCACTTTGGCATTGGACTTTCGCACTATATTAAACAATATTTTGATACTGTTATTGTATTTTCCCAATTGGTTTTTTTCTAAACTACTCTTGGCATTGCGCAGCTCTTGGAGAATGCTGCTGTAGTCCTTATCCGGGATGGAAGCGATGATTTTATACAAAGAATAGATCAATACCGTTAAAGAGATCAGATCAAGGTTCTTATGCACTGCCACATCTTCGATGCCATGGTCGCTTAGGACTCTTAAATCCTCAATATCTTTGGTTTCCCGCTTCTCCAGGATAGCAATAGCCTGAGTCAAGTCATAAAGAATCTCTTTCTTGATCGCCTCTTCCATAAGGAATAGGAATAAATTTGATTATATTAATCCTTTGGTTAACTTTTTAAAATAGTGATGATTTTGCTTCCTTACGGGCCTGTAGCGTAATCCGGTACTTTGTATGAAGCGGAAAAGCGCATTCCCATGGCATGGGAGGAGTCCGGGTTCAAATGCCTGTTACACTAGGCGAGTCGTACTCAAGTGGGATATTCCTACGGAAATCCCACGAGCGGAGCTGGATAGTGTTGCGGTTTGAAAGTCCCGGCAGGTCCAGTTTATTTCTTTCTAAATCTTCACGAATATATTCTATAACACACATATAGCAAAGAATAATATAACTCTGTAGATGACATAGCTGTAATAAAAAGAGGTGTTTATCTATGAAACATACTTTAGAAGCCTTAGTTGCAGCTCTCGCTTTATCTGCTACAGGTTGTGTGACAAATACTTCCATGCTTTCTGCTCATGCGCCTTCGGTTGTAGCCGCAGATGGAAAATTAGATTCCGTTGATGATTATGTTAATCCAGAAGATCCTTCCAAGCTCAAAGATGCCAACTATATGGTCATCAGCGAGTCGAAATACAAAAATCCAAAGGGAGAAACCGTTACTTTCCACAGTTTAGGATCAGCAGGTATCTACAAAGACATAGGAAGCAAGACCTATCTTTTCACCGCCAATCACGTGGTGCAAAATGAGAAAGTGATGTACGATTTCTTTGGCCGGAAATATGAGCTGCTATCTGAAAAATTTTATCTTTTAGAAGATGATGAAGTTGATAGGCTGCATGGATTATTGAAGAAACTAGCTGTAACTAACCGAGAAGGAAAATTTTATGTAGATCATCTGGAAGATCCATTAGGAAACAGAAGAGAAACATTAAACTACATCATTAGAACCTCTGATGAGATGGGTTCTTTTCTCAAGGTGATCAAACCCAAGACGATAAAGGCTGTCGCTCAGAATGAAAATAAGGATCTGGCAGTGATCAGCGTGCCAAAGCTGGACCATAAGCCTTTACCCTATACTATTGGAAATGCTGAAGAATTGCGAGTACAGAACTTAGTCTATGTTGTAGGCTGGCCCCTCGGCTTGCTGGAAAATGTTACCCAGGGCCATATTACCGCCGTAAATGATTCAAGGCTGGTGCGCGAAGATCCCGAAACCGCCTTTATCTCTGATGCTCAAATCAGTCCGGGAAATTCCGGTGGTGGAATATATGCGGTCCGCGATGGGAGATTAGAATTGGTCGGAATCACTTCAGCAATGTATTTAGGGGGTAACTCGCTTTTTATCGGCGTCAAAATCAACGGCATTTCTGAGGTGTTTAAAGGAAACAGCATCCGCTGCGCTTCAGGATGGAAATGCAATCTTTCCTCGCCGTATGAGCTGAAGCTGTAAGAAAAACTTATATACCATTTTTCTTTTCTTTCCTTTGATGTTTGGCTTTACGGAAGAGGAGACAGCAATATTCAAGTCACTTAACACTCCTAAAAAGATTCAGGATTTTATCAACAAAATACCTGCTAATTTTGAACCGGATCGGGAAACTGTTTTATCACCAAGAATGGTGCTGAAAGAAAACCGCGCCCATTGCATGGAAGGAGCCATGTTTGCTGCTGTAGCATTACGATTTCACGGGCATAAGCCCTTAGTGCTTGATCTTACTTCGGTCAAAGATGACCATGATCATGTCATCACTGTCTTCAAGCATCAAGGCCATTGGGGAGCTATTTCTAAGACTAATCATGCCGTACTGCGCTATCGAGAACCAATCTACAAAACCATCCGCGAATTAGTGATGTCGTATTTCCATGAATATTTTACCAATCACGATGGCAAGAAAACGCTGCGCTCTTATTCTCTGCCGGTCGATTTATCCCGCTTCGATAAACAGGGCTGGATGACGGCAGAAGAAGATCTCTGGTACGTTCCTGAATACTTGTTTGAAGTTCCGCACCAGCCGATATTATCTCGTTCTCAGATTGCCATGCTTAGAAAAGCAGATCCGATTGAAGTTAAGGCTGGGAAAATAATAGAGTGGAAGAAAAAGTAAAATGGGATCGCGAGGATTTGAACCCCGGTTACACCCACCCCAAGGGTGTGTCTTGCCAAGCTGGACCACGACCCCACTTTGGAATAAAACTAATATTCACATTATAAATCTTGTCAGAAAGATTTTTATATCTTTTAGAGCTTAGACCAATTCAACAGTAATCTTATTCTTCCCTTCCGGATGGATTATGACCTCGTCTTCTTTCTTAATTTTCATAAATTTAGCTACAGAATCAGGAATCCTCACTATTAAAGAATTGCCAGAGTAAGACACTTTACTTTTTTTACTTAATCCAAATAGGCCTTTCTTCTTCTCTAACTCTTGGATTTTTGTACTTGTTTCTTCATCGAACCATTGCTCGCCGCAAGCATCGCAAACTTGTGCCGGAAATTTTCCTAGCGCTATTTCATGGACGGCATACAAAACCTTCTTCGACATAAGTGTTCCTTTACCACATCTAGGACATTTCATCGTGATCTTCTTTTTCTTCTTCAAATGGCTTTGCGTCTTTGCAAATTCCAAAACAGTCAATCTTCTTCATTTTTAAAACTAAAGAGGGCAACTATAAAAAGTTTACTCCACCGCTTCTCCTACAATGCTTCTCAGCATATAATCAATCACTTTGATCTTAATTTTCTGATTCAAAGGCAGTCTTCCTTTCACTCCAATTACTAATGGATAGGTACCCATCTGCCGGCAGAAAGTGGTTTTTCCGTCGTACATCTCCGTAAAAACATCAGTCAGGATAGTCCCTTTAGGCAAAATTCTTCCCAGCATAGGATAATCGATTTTCTGCCGGATTTCATTTCGCCATTTCCAGTAATACTGCTTGTTCTTTCTCAGATATTTAGTTCCACCGTGCTTTTCTAAGTAGGTATCAGGAAGGACTGCTACTTGCCTAATATTGATGCGTCGCAGCATCAAGCCTTCCGTCATGACTTGCTGCAATGCTTCCATGTTTTTCTTGTGCGACTCTTTGGTTTCACCCAGCAATCCAAAGATGATGTTTATTCCCGGCAGGAATTTTGGCAGTCCGTTTTTCCCTCGCTCTGCGCCATATTTGTTGATGATTCGGATTGCTTTCATGGCCATGGGCGGAGTAGTATTGAGTAGATTTTCTTTTACGACTACAGGATCGAAACTTTCTACGCCGAAAGCGGCGATATTTCCAGGCGTACAGTATTCAACAATGGCTTTGGTAATCTCTTCTCCGCCAGGCGCAACTACGGAATTAGGATTGACATTATCGATCTGCAGCACTTCAATCTTGGGATATTCTTTCCTGATCTGCTGCAGTAATTCAATGGGCCGGTCTGAGGCATAGAAATCAGCCTGCTTTCCCAGGCGAAAATATCGTGCTCCTTGTTGGTAATATGCTTTCACCTCTTCTACGACTGATTCCATTTTGCGATTTACAAATTTGCTTTTGATCGGTTCGGTACAGAAGCTGCATTTTCCTACTTTGCATCCTCTTCCTGTTTCAATCTCGATCATGCGCCTGTCGGGAATATGCTGCAAAATTTCTGCTCCTGCCAGAGCATATTTATCCAATTCTGTAAAGGCTACTCCATAATCTTTAATCTCGAAATCGTGCTCTACTTTTTCATAGAACTTACCGCCTTCCAATTGCGTCCCGAAAACGGCAGGGCCGGTAAGAATTATTTTACATTTTAAATCCCCTACTAAAGGAACGACTTCCTGCAAAGTTCCTGGCAAAGCAGTAAGATATTTTCCCGGGACATGTACGCCTAGAACAATAACTAAAACTTCTGTATCTGCCAGCACTTCTTCTGCATCATTCTTAGTTAAGTTGTAAATCAGGATATTGGTCTTCTCTTTCTCGGAAGGTTCTTTTTTGACTTTCTGATATCTTTTCCAGAGCCGCAAATCGTCGATGGTGAGATAGGCAACTTCATGCCCTTCTGTCTTCAACTGCCCGTAAATGTACCTTGGGTATGTCCCTAAGTATGGTGGTACACCTAATCCGGAAGCTTCATCGGTATAGCAGTCAAGGATGGTATATTGCATAGAATATATCTTTGAGAAGGTGTTTTATAAATCATTTGTTAAAAATAAGTAGGCAAAAAGTTCTTAACTCCATCCAATATCTTTATCGTATAAGCGACCATCACAATTTGTGCAACTGTATCTGACTCCCTTTTTTCCAGAAAGTCCTTCTATCGTATCGTATGATTTTATTGCTGGTGGCCCAATAATAATTCCCTTACATGAGTTGTTACACTCATATGCAACATATTCTTGCTGGTGTAATATTCTGCGATTTGCTGAATAAACTGTAACATCCTCTATTGGACTATCTTCATTCTCATAACAATCGCCGTTATATCTTTCTTTTGGCAATTTTTCCTGTAATTCCTGAAGAGAACCGACTTTTCTTCCCGTAAATTCATCTGCTCGACGCCATTGCGTTCGCAACATATCTGCCATAGCTTTTTCAAGAGACATAATTAAGTTAAAGCAAATGATGTTTTTAAATATTTAGATTATCTAAACTATAAAAAATCAATAATTATTCTTCTTGTTTTTTCTGTCGTGGTTTCGGCAGCAAAGACCGTACTTTTGTAACTACTTCATCTAGAGAATAAGGCTGAGCGACATAATGGAATTTATAACTTTCAATCCAATTTTCTAGATCATCTTTAATCTCTTTATCAGCAAGTACTAGCACTGGCGCGACGCTTCTTACCAGGAGAGGACTGATAGTGAGTTTAAAATTTTCCGCGCGAAGATCAGCAAGCCAATGTTCTCCATACAATTTAGTGTCATAAACGACTAAATCATATTTTTGCGGCAATAATATAGAATTGTTGCATCTGGACAACTCCCAGGCGAAACCAAGAAAATCATTAAGATATTCAACTGTATTCCTTTCCCTAGAGTACATCACTCGATGGTTATCGCGTTCATAACTGATGATACGCCGACCTCGCAGCTTCCTTACTAAATCATTGTTCTCTTCCTGTTCCGATTCCGGTGCTCCATACAAAATCCGTGCCATTTTATTTTTGGTCGGAACCAGATCCAGCTCTTAGGATTTCTGCAATCTTGTACATAGTCTGCTCCAGATTGTAAGGCTCATCAATCTGTGTAAATCCTGCTTTTTCTGCCAAAGGGTGTAGTTTCATGGCCAGCTGCATCTCTGCAAGAATTATCACTGGCGCTTGGGCGCTGGCTAGATATTTTGCGGTGAGTGCTTCAAAACATTCTATCTTCTTTTCTGGCGTCGCTTCATGATAAAATAAATCACTATCATATAATATTAGGTCATATCTTTCTTCTTTTTGAATCAAGGGAGTCTTAGTCAGTTCCCAAAACATGCCTTGCCCGTCATTCTTCAGGTATGTTACAGCATGCTCTTGCTTCAGCCTAGCCACTAAATCATCATGAATATCTTTTTGTTCTCCTTCCGGGCCGCCGATAAGAATTCTGACCATAACTTTACCAAAGCCTAAGATAGATATAAACATTGTGCGTAATGTTTAAAAATAATCTCCCTTTCCGCTAACCTAACGGCCCCGTAGCTTAGTTCGGTGGAGCGCACGACTGATAATCGTGAGGTCCGGTGTTCAAATGCCTGCTACATTTAGTGTAACGGGAGGAAAGTCACCGCGGGGCCATCATTTTCATCTGAAATGCTTAGGTGATTTGTAGGCTCTACTTACATTAATTTTATAAATAGTTACTAGATTAATTATCTTTATGGTAAAAATAGAAGAAATATCATTGGAACGAAAAGCTAGAGAAAAAAGATGTAGAACTTTAGCGGATATTGCCAGAGAAACGTTTAGAGGAAATCCATTATACGCTGTCCGAGAAACTGTGCCTAATTCAATCAAAATTCTTACGCATGGTGAAAGACCAAGGGATATCTATGTCGCCATTGGTGTTGATGTTCAATTCAATGGGGTAAGAGTAGATAATCCTAAATATTTCCAAGATGCCTTAAAATTAGCAGAAACCTACGAAGCTAAAACAGGTCAAGAATTTACCTTGCGGAAACATTATTAGTTTTCTAGCAATTTTAAAGATTATTCTCAATAATATATTCCTCTCCCTCTAAATCTTTAAATATCACTTTCGTCAGCAATATCCAAGGGTGGTAGTGCATATCAGGGGTGTATACTATGAAAAAAATAGTGAATGTCATAATTACTATGTTAATTTTAATCTTTCTCATTGGCTGTGCCAACTATAAGGCTCAATCACGAGATTCTCAAAATAAAGGAGATACTCGGCTCATCGATGAGATTGCTAAGATCGAACAAGAATTGCAGTTAGAAAACAAGCCTGTAGCGACTGAAAACGAATTGCCGGAAGTAGAGGAGACAGAAGTTGAAGAAGTGGTTGCTCTTCCTGGACCTACAGAAGAATCTACAGAAAATGGGGAGATGCAAGTCATTGAAGTGGATGAAAATGAGATGGTCAAACTTAATGTAAAAGTACATGATCCTGATCAAGATTCCGTTGAATATACCTTCACTCCTCCTTTGAACAAATTAGGGCAGTGGAAAACCAACTATGGAGATGCTGGAGAGTATGTGGTATCTCTTACTGCTACTGACGGAAAGCTCACCACAGAAAAGAAGCTAAAAGTGGTGGTCAACAGAGTAAATGTGCCCCCGGTAGTGAGCGGCGTGGCTGATCTCCACGTCAAAGAAGGGGAAGTTGTCAATTTCAAACCAATTTTTTCTGATCCTAATGGAGATAAAGTGACGGTTACTATCTCTGATCCATTACAGGGCGGCACTTTTGCTACCGATCACACCAGCGCCGGTGAATATCAGGTTAAGGTTGTAGCCAGCGATGGGGAGCTGACTACAGAAAAATCTTTAACGTTGCTGGTTGATGATGTCAATGAGCTTCCTGTACTGGCCGGCCTTCAAGATCTGGTGGTTAAAGAGGGAGAGCTGGTTACCGTCAAACCTACCGTAACTGATCTTGACGAAGATGAAGTTACCGTTACGGTCAGCGAACCGGTAGGGAATAGCGGAGTATGGAAAACAAGCTATACTGATCATGGCGAATATCTGGTGACAGTTACAGCCAATGATGGCAAGGGCGTTGTCACCAAAAAAATCAAAGTAGTGGTGGAGGATGTCAATATGCCTCCAGAAATAGTTGAGGTAAAATTAGCTGTCAATTAATTTTTTCTTTTTTCAGCATACGTTTACTGAAAAAGACCAAACCCATGGATGTTAAAAAAATCATCTCTTTGCTTGTACTTTTTTCTTTTCTCTTAATAGTCCCGAGTGCTATGGGCGCAATTAAAACTTTCCGCGTCCAAGAGACAGATTTGGTGACCCTTTCTCCAGAAGCTCTTGATCCCGATAACGATCAAGTCACGTACTCATTTTTACCGCCTTTAGATAAGAACGGCCAATGGCAGACCGGATACGATGATGCCGGAGAATATCACTTGAAGATCATCGCTTCTGATGGAGTGCATGAAACCGCCAAGGAAGTGATGTTAGTTGTGCAAAATAAAAACCAGCCCCCTTATTTGAAGGAAAAGAAAGTGACCGTGAAAGAATTGCAAACGCTTGATTTGAAGCAGTTTGTTGCCGATCCTGATGCAGATCCATTGGAATATGTTTTCACCAAACCATTTGACAAGAATGGCCTATGGTCGCCAGGGTACGATGATCAAGGAACATTTGTAGCGACATTTAGCGTCAAGGACGGAGAATTCATTGTTCCCATGCGCGTGGAGGTAGATGTTCTTGACACTAACCAGCCGCCAAAGATAGTCAGTTCTTTTTCTGATCAGGAAGAAGTCGATATAAAAGAAGGCGAAACCTTTTCTTTTTACGTCGATGCAGTAGACGGAGATAATGATAAAATGCTCTATGTATGGGCTTTGAATGGGCAGCCCTTATCGCAAGATAAGCAAGGAGAGCATATTTTTAATTATGATAGTGCAGGAAGGTATAAATTAGCGTTGATGGTAAGTGACGGAAAAGGTCATCAGGTGGAAAAAAAATGGATTATCCAGGTTGAAAATGTCAATCGTAAACCAAATGTGAAATTATTGCCGCTCACCGTAAAAGAAGGGGAAGTAGTTTCGCTAGAGCTCCCTGAAAAAGATTTGGATGAAGATGCCCTCACTTACAGTTTTGATGAAAAGTTTGATGAATCTGGACATTGGCAAACTACCTACGAAGATGCGGGGGAGTACAGCATTGCTCATTATGTATCTGACGGTACGGAAAAAGTCAAAGAAAAAGTAGAGGTTACCGTTCTGAATGTAGATCGTGCTCCGGAATTGCATCTTCCTGAAAAGCTTGAAGTTAAAGAAGGGGAAAAATTATCTTTGGTTGTTGATTCAGTAGATCCTGACGGAGAAAAAGTGGAGATATTTTTTGTCAATGCTCCTGAAGGGGGGCTCTATGATCCAGATACTAACACCTTCACTTGGTCTCCCGGATATGATTATATTAAGAGAAGAGGCGGAATGCTCAGCAACATACTGAATGCTCTTCGTCTGGAACAGAGACTGTTGCGCGAGAAAAAAGAAGTATTAGAAGTGAAAGCTTGCAGTCAGGATCTTTGTTCTACCGGAAAGGTTGCCTTGCTGATATACAATTGCAACCGGGCTCCGGTATTAGAGATCACTTTGAGGTTGACGATTTCCGAAGCAGAATTGTTGCAGCTGCAGCCGAATTCATATGATCCTGATGGGGATATCGTCCGATACTATTTCACTGAACCGGCGCATAAAAGGAAAGGGCATTGGGAAACCGCTTATGAAGATGCAGGAGAGTACACTATTTATGTGACGGCCACGGACGGAGTATATTCTCAAACCCTGCTGGTTGCTGTAACGGTATTGCAAAAGAACCGACCACCAGCCGTGGCAGTCCCTCGCGACCAATATGCATTACGTGAAGGAGAAGAATTCGTTCTGTCCATAGGTTCTTTTGACTCTGACCATGATGCCTTGGCTCTGCACGTGGAAAACTTGCCGGAAGGAGCTTCTTTCAAAAATAATACCCTGGTGTGGACGCCGCCTTATAGTTTTGCCGCTTCTAAGAATAAAACTGAAAATTCGCTTTTGAGCGAGGCAAGTTTTTTAGGCAAAGGGTCTGAAAATCAACGAGAACACTGGATAAGTTTTGTAGCCTCTGACCAAGAATTTGATGTTAATCATCCGGTTAAATTAATGGTGAGGGGTGTCAATCAGAAACCAGAGATAAAGAACGTTGCCCCTCTCCAGCATCTTACTTTATATCAAGGCCAACCATTTAATTTCTCGGTCAATGTTTTTGATCTTGATGGAAATAACCTCAGTTACACTTGGAATTTTGAACCAGGAACAGATATCGTCACTGGATCTGATGTAGTGGAAAGGACCTTTGTAACACCTGGAGAAAAGAAAGTTTCTGTCGTCGTAAGCGATGGAGAGTATGAAGTATCTCAGGAATGGACGGTAACAGTGGAAGAACTTCCTAAGCCAGAAAGCATTGCTTTAGAAGAGCCTAAATTCAGAGTGTACGTGATTGAACATTGAATCACTCGCACACTCACAGCTTCTAACTTTAATATAATGTTCTGGGCCGGGAACGTAACTTCCTCTGGAAGAAGTAAATTTTAAACTTTCTTTTCCATCTTTATCTTTTTCCAAAACTATTGTATTTTCTGGCATCACAAGATTTAAATATCATATGATGCTTTTATCACTTCATGAGGCATTCCATAGAAACTTACCAATTTTTTTTTGGCGCATTAGCCAATCCCAACCGGCTGCAAATAATTAACATATTACGGCAAGGAAGAAAGAATGTTGGACAAATCTGTCAAGCTGCTGGATTTGAGCAGACCATGGTCTCGCATAATCTTAAGGTGTTAGAACATCATGGGATGGTCTTTATGGAGAAAGAAGGTAAATTTAGATATTATCTTGTAAATAAAAAGACCATAAAACCATTGCTAGAATTCATTGATGCTCATATGGAAGAATATTGCTGTAGATTATTAGGAGAAATGAAATGAAAAAAATATCATCGATCATTTTGGCTCGAGCGATTGCAATAGCATTATTTACTGCCGTTCTTGCCGGAACCTGGGACGCTTGGTGGCATGGTGTGTTAGGCAGGGAATCGTTTTGGTCACCTCCGCATCTGTTGTTGTATTTTTCAGTAATCGTCGCAGTCTGTTTAGGATTGTACGGTTACTTCCAATCAAAAGAAAAACGATGGCGTAACCTCGCTCTCATTTTACTCTTAATTCCCCTTTCAGGACCATTTGATGAATTGTGGCATCGAATGTTTGGTGTAGAAGATTTATCCAGCCCATTAATTATCTGGAGTCCGCCACATTTAGTTATTATCTTTTCCATCATTGCCAGCATGGTACTCCTTCTACCAGTTCTTCGAAAAGATAGCAAAGAGATGCAAATTCTGTTTGGCAGCATGGTTTTTGCCGCATTACATAATCTAATTTTATTTGTGCTTACTCCCTTAGAAGCTGAGGGAGCATGGCATTTGTTAGGATTTGCTGGCGCCGGGCTTATTTCAGCCGGCATGTTTGGGATTTTACTTCTTGCCCAGCGTTGGATCCCTACCAAGGGAGCAGCAGTATTTACCTCTGCTTTTGCACTGATGGTTACGGCAATAGGTTTTAATGAAAAGATTGCCGAAGGGATAAAAATACTTCCTCATGAACATGCGCCGCCATTTTTGATGATTTTTTCTATGCTTGCGGGCGCCGTTGCGCTGGATCTTCTTTCCTCTAAAAAACCATGGCTTCGAAGTGCAGTTGCTGGATTTTTGTGGGCAGGGATACTGTACGGTTTTGCCTGGATGTTTTTTAAACCAGCGTTTGTGTACAGCATGAGGGAAGGGATTATTGCTATTATTTCAAGTATTGTCGGAGCGGCTTTAATCGGTTTGATTGTGTCTAAAATTAATTTTGAGAGGTTAACCAATGGAAACTAAAAATAAAGAAAAAATACAAACCTCTACCTTAAAAATTTCCGGCATGCACTGCGCCAGCTGCAGCACCATCCTCACTCGAGCTTTGCAGAAAGTGGAAGGAGTAAAATCTGCAGTGGTAAATTATTCTACTGAAAAAGGAACCGTTACTTTTGATTCCGCAAAAACAAATGAACCAGCATTAATTCAAGCGGTGCAGAAGAAAGGCTACGACGCAGAGGCGCTTACGGATGAAAGTTATGCCCGTGAAGAACAATTGAGGAAGAAAGAAATCAAGAAATTGAGATTTAAAGTTATCCTTAGTGTCGCATTTTCTCTTCCTGCACTCATCATTAGCATGTTTCTCATGTCTCTTCCTTACCGAGAATATGTCCTCTGGATTCTTTCCACCCCAGTTCAGTTTTATATTGGACGACCATTTTATCAGGGCACCTGGGCAGCATTAAAAAATAAATCTGCCAACATGGATTCGTTGATCGCAATTGGTACAAGTGCTGCATATTTCTACTCGGTGTATGTGGTCTTATTCAATGGTGGAGAACATCAGTACTTTGAGATTTCAGCTATTCTTATCACACTGGTATTGCTGGGGAAATATTTGGAAGCAGTCGCAAAGGGAAAGACCAGCCAAGCTATTGCCAAATTAGTAAAGATGGGTGCAAAAACAGCTACGGTTTTTCGTAAAGGAAAAGAACTGAAAATTCCTATTGAACAAGTTGTTGTAGGGGATATGATCATTGTTAAGCCTGGAGAAAAAATCCCTGTTGATGGGATGGTTGTAGAAGGCTATTCTTCTGTTGATGAAAGCTTGGTGACGGGAGAAAGCATGCCTGTAGAAAAAAAGAAAGGAGATGCAGTTATCGGATCTACCATCAACAAGCAGGGAACATTCCGATTCAAGGCTACAAAAGTCGGAGCACAAACAACACTAGCTCGGATTGTTAAATTAATAGAAGATGCGCAAGGGAAGAAAGCGCCCATACAGCGTTTTGCGGATGAAGTTTCTGCTTATTTTGTTCCCATTGTCATTGGCATTGCCTTGCTAACCTTCTTGGTTTGGTTTTTAGTTGCAGGCGCAGAGTTAGAATTTGCCTTAATTGCTGCGGTTGCCGTTTTAGTGATAGCTTGTCCTTGCGCATTAGGATTAGCGACACCAACTTCTATCATGGTGGGTACAGGGAAAGGAGCTACGCACGGCATTCTGATCAAGGGTGGCGATATTCTTGAAGCGGCACATAAAGTAAAATATATTGTTTTTGATAAGACTGGAACTATCACTAAAGGAAAACCGGAAGTGACTGAGATTGTCCCCAGCAAAGGAACAAGTGAAAGAAAAATATTAGAAATTGCCAGTAGTTTAGAACATGATTCTGAACATCCATTGGCAGAAGCAATTGTGCAGGAAGCTAAAGCGAAAAAGGTCACCTTAAAAAGAGTTTCTCGTTTTCAGGCCTTGGTGGGCCGAGGCGTGAAAGCAAAAATTGGTTCAAAAGAATATCATCTAGGAAATGTAAGGTTAATGACCGAGAAAAAAGTGTCGCTTTCTTCCTTCTCTCCCTCCATCGAAACTTTGGAAGGAGAGGGGAAAACCGTCATGATTTTGGCTGAAGGCAGGAGAGTCCTAGGATTGATCGCTGTTGCAGATGAAATCAAGGGGGATTCAGTAGACGCTGTTGCCATGCTGAAGAGGATGGGAATAATTTCCTACATGATTACCGGAGATAATAAAAGAACCGCAGCAGCCATTGCTAAAAAAGTTGGTATCGAGAAATTTTTTGCTGAAGTATTGCCTGAAGATAAGGTTGCACATGTAAAAGAACTGCAAAAAAGAGGAAAAGTAGCCATGGTGGGTGATGGTCTTAACGATGCTCCGGCTTTAGCCCAAGCAGATATTGGCATTGCCATGGGTTCGGGGACAGATGTAGCTATGGAAACTGGAAACATTGTCCTGATGAAAAATAGCTTATTGGATGTTCCGAGAGCCATTAAGTTAAGTAAAATGACCATGGCCAAAGTAAAACAAAACATGTTTTGGGCGTTAATTTACAATATTCTAGGAATCCCTCTTGCTGCAGGAGTTTTGTATCCGTTTACCGGCTGGCTATTGAGTCCGATAATTGCCGGCGGAGCGATGGCTTTAAGTTCTGTGAGTGTGGTGAGCAATGCCTTATTGTTGCGACGGAAATCGTTGAAACTGAGGAAGTTACGTTAGCGTGGTTAAAAATGAGACTGCAAAAAATAGGCTTAGTTATTGTAGTAGCAAGCATTATCGTTTTGGGCTTGCTGATTTTTCTTAAATTTCAAACCGACCGCCAAATGTTAACCGCATGCGAGGAATCGTGCGGAGAACTTGGCGGCGTTAGTTGTAGTCTTGATTCCTGTCCATATCATCAGGGCAATAATCTCTCTTGGGTGCTTATTGTAATGAGTATATTAGTAGCTTTTATTGGTGGAACAGGAATCTATCTTTCTCTGCCAAAGAAAACCGAAATAATAATAGAAGAAAAAGAATATGATCTTAGTTCACTGGTTGATGAGGAGAAGAAAATCTTTTTGTTCATCAAAGATCATAAGGAAGGAGTATATCAGAATCAGATAGTTAAAGATTTTGATCTTTCCAAAGTTCAAACGACACGGCTGATAGATAAATTGGAAGGCTCAGGATTGGTTGAACGGAAGAGAAGAGGATTGGCAAATGTTGTGAAGGTGAAATAAGGAGTAAGAAATGGTTAAACAAGAAAAATACAAAGGAAAGTTTATCTTTGTGTGTGAATCTTGTAATTTCAGGTACGCTACAAGGGAATGGGCAGAAAAATGCGAGCATCATTGTGAAACCAAACATAGTTGTTCTCTGGAGATCACCAAGCACGCCATAAAGATAAAATAATGTAATTCGAAACTAGTTTCACGCAACTTTAATAAATAGTTTCACTTTTTATCTAAAAATGGCATATATGTATGATTGTATGATGGGAACAGGATTCGTCGGAGGATTTTTTATGCTCTTATATATGCTATTATCTGCCCTTTTATTGATAGGATTGATAATCCTGGTCTATCTCTGGATTATAAAATTGTGGAAACAGATGGAAAGAAAAAGGTAGGAACCATGAAAAAAACCTTCAAAGTAAAGGGGATGACTTGTACGAGTTGCGAAGTTCTCATTGAGCGTAAGCTAAAACACGTTTCTGGAGTAAAAACAGTAAAAGTCAGCCGAGCCAAAGAACAAGCAGAAGTTGAATGTTCTGAGAATGTTCAATTAGAGCAACTACAGGAAGCAGTAAAAGATAAAGGATATACGTTGTATGCTTCGAATGATCCTATCGAAAATCAGCCTAAGAATTCTTTCATCCTCAAAGACAAAGAACGATATTCAGAAATCGGTGCAGTATTAGTAGTATTATTCGCAGCTTATTTTCTCCTAACTCAATTTAATCTCTTGCCAAAGAATTTTGGCGTTACTGACAACATGAGTTATGGGTTTATTTTTGTGATTGGTTTAGTTGCTGCCACTTCAACTTGCCTGGCAGTTGCCGGAGGGTTATTACTTGCAGTATCAAATAAATTCAATGAGAACAATCCAGACTTACATGGCTGGCAGAAATTCAAGCCTCATCTTTATTTTAATGTTGGTAGGATCTCTTCCTATACTTTACTTGGGGGAGCGATCGGTGCTCTTGGGTCAATACTTACTCTCTCTTCAAGCATAACAGGAATTATTACTATTATTGC
Source organism: Nanobdellota archaeon (assembly GCA_030697505.1). Taxonomy (GTDB): domain Archaea; phylum Nanobdellota; class Nanobdellia; order Woesearchaeales; family GW2011-AR9; genus JACPIL01. Next base: position 22,513 of record JAUYPX010000036.1, read on the forward strand.
CAGCCTCCTGATGATTGTAATGGGATTACAATTATTAGGTATATTCCCATGGCTCAATAAAATCCAAATTAAGATGCCAAAGTTCATCGCTCACAAAGTGTACGATGCCAGCAATCAAAACGCAAGCAAAAATTCCTTATTTCTGTTTGGCGCAGCCACCTTTTTATTGCCTTGCGGTTTTACTCAGGCATTACAGTTGTATGTTTTGGGAACAGGAAGCTTTACCGTTGGAGCATTAACTATGCTGGCGTTTTCGTTAGGAACGCTTCCCTCGCTAGCAGGTATTGGTGCATTTTCCAGCTTTGCCAAAGGAAATGCCAAGAAGTACTTCATGACCTTTTCCGCGGTGTTAGTTATTGTCTTAGGAATATTTAACTTAACGCCTGGGTTTAATTTAGTTGGTGCAAGTGTAGCTTTACCAGTCGCTCATGATAATACTGTACCTGTTCCAGCAGTCGGAGAAAGACAAATTATCAATATGGAAGTTCGTGGCTTAGATTATTATCCAGACCAATTTACAATTAAGAAGGGGATTCCGGTAGAATGGAGAGTTGACGGCAGAAATGCGCAAGGATGTGCCGGAATAATCAGCGTTCCGCAGTTGAAAATAACGGAAAGATTGCCGCGCGATTCCATTAAGACTATTGAATTCACTCCTCAGAAAGAAGGCAAGATTAAATTTACCTGCGGCATGGGCATGGCTGGTCCTGGAACTTTTGAAGTGGTGGCATGAAAATGAAGACAATTGTAACCATCAAAGGAACACATTGCCAGTCCTGTAAACTGTTGATCGAAGAAGCCTGCTCTGAAATGCCCGGAGTGAAATCCTGTACGGTCGATTTCAAGACCGGAAAAACAGTTATCGAGCATGACGGAAAACTAGATCTGAAGAAGTTGAAAAAAGTGATTGAAGGGTTGGGAGAATATAAAGTTTTAACCTAGTTAGGTTTTATTTTTTCCTCGAAAAATATTCTACTGGATTTGCTACCTGCTCTTCTGGAAGAGAATTCCACTTTCCCGCTTCCCTTTTCCATTGACGATATACTCCAATAATCTTATGCTCAGGATTAAGAAAAAGGCCTTGGTGTTCCGGAGCATAGCGGAAGAAAAATTCTTCGACTAAACCGTCTGGGCCAAAGTGAGTAACTTTCCCTATTCCCGTATTTTCGTAAGGAGTTCTCTTAATCTGGTAAGCATGAGTATTATCATAAGCCAGGGGCATTTTAATGGCCAGCCGCGTTTTTACTCCCATTTGTTTTGGTGATACGCTGCCGTCAGAAGAAAGGAAATTAGGGGGCACTAGGGAATATACTGGAGCTTTTTCTGGTAAAGGGGGGTTGTTATTGAACTCCATGACTCTCGCAATTCTTTTATTTACGCCATCATAAATATGCGCACCATCGTTGCCCTGTTCCTCAGATAGATAAGTGAAAAAGTCTTCTTTATGTTCAGCACCCATAAAATGGAGATCTTGAGGATCGTCTTCAATAACATCTCCTTCGCTAAGCTTATCTACTAAGGTAGTCCCATTTGCTACCAGAAGCACACCAGTATACAATTCATTTTCCAGGCCAGGAATAAAAGAATCCCTATGGGATCTTCGCTCATCTAAAGGCTGCCCATATAAGTGGACTTTTCCTTCCCTCATATAAGGCAAGCATTTCTCTAAGTTCTCTTTACAATGATATTCTACCAGCCAATTAAATAGTTCGTTCCCCTTCATGCCTATCAGTATACCTTTTCCTATATTTATATCTTCTTCAACTTATTTTTTTACTTTTTACCAAAATTTAGGTTAAATTTATTAATAAATAAAAGAGATTAGCCTTATGAATAAGATAGACCACTCTTTAGTGTTCCTGCGCTCCGAAAATGCCCGCATGAGCTTTAAGGAGCTTTCCCGTCTTTTAAAAAAGAGCCCTCAGCTGCTGAAGTACAGCGTTTCCAGCTTGGAAAAAGAAGGCATAATCCATCATCCTTTTTACATCTTTGATTACTCTTATTTTGGGCTGCTCCTTTTCCGGGTCTATTTCAAAAGTGTCTATGTCCGGGAACAGGATAAGCTCGGGTTGATCAAAGAGCTTACTGATAACCCTTACGTTTTGGCGGTGTATGAACTGGTGGGAGAATTTGATTTAAGTGTGGAATTTGCTGCTCCCAACCCCTCTAAGTTCAATAAAGAATTCAAAAAAATTATCACTACTAACCCTCTGCTGAAAGAATATAAAATTGTCCTTAATATTGTGACTCATATCTATCCCCGCTCTTATCTGGCCGGAAAGGGGGAACTTTTAAATTTATATAATCAAAAAATAGTCGGAGGAGACCGTGAAAAAGATATCTTTAAGCCGGAAGAGATAAAGGTAATCAAAGTTCTTCTGCATAATCCTACTGTTCGCTATACTAAATTAGCCAAAGAATCAGACTTAAATAGTAAAACCGCAAAATCTATCCTCAATAATCTTACTAAACGGAACATCATCCGCGGCTGCAAATATCTGATCGATAAAAATAAGCTAGGCATACAAAAAAATCGCTTATTTCTGAAGCTGCACAATCTAGATCTGGAACAAGAATCGCGATTGCTGGAATTTTTGCACGATAATCCGGAAGTGATCCAGCTGAATAAGACTGTGGGCGACTGGGACATGGAGATAGACCTTGAGTCATTAGATAAAAGCAGGATTCGCTATATCATCAGTAAATTGCGGGAAGAGTTTAGTGATTTAATTGCTAGTTTTAATCTGATTGAAGTGTATGAATATCATAAAAGAACGTACCTGCCGGAATATTTGTTTAGAGAGGAGTGAGATTTGTTGGAGGAGGGGCGTCTGTGTTATCCCGAAACTATTTCCCTACGATGAGTTATCTGGTGGTATGAAACTCACCAGAGCCAAACTCATCGAGACTATACGACGTAAAAATGAGGGATCGACAACATATCAAGCCCGCAAAATTGCGGGCATTTCCAT
>JAUYPX010000039.1 GCA_030697505.1 Nanobdellota archaeon
TGAATATTTGTAGTACTGGTGCTGGTTGAACTACTTGGCGCTCCTCCTCCACTGCCCGGTTCTGCAATATTATCTATAGTGACAGATACTGTTTTGGTATTATTGATGTTACCGACGGTATCATTGGCAAAGACGGTGATGGTAAGGCTGCCTTCTGCTATGCTATTCGTATTTATAGAGACATTCCACATTCCAGATGTATTTGAGGCAGTAAGGTTGAACGGATTGGTGCCGTGGCTGAATTGGAAAAGAACTTTGCCTACATCAGTGAGAGAATCTCTCACCGTGGCGTTAAAATTGCGGATGCCGCTCACGGTCGCTCCAGCAGCAGGCCCAGTTATGTTAACCGTCGGTGCTGTAAAATCAATCGTAAAATTGATGACCGCAGAATCATTGACATTATTTACCGTGTCATTGGCAACAATCCGTACTCCTTGTCTTCCTTCTGCTAAGGTCGAGAGGTTATAATTTACAATCCATTGGCCGGAGATATTTGTTCCGGTAATGTTGAAATCCTGACTCGTGCCGTTGTCAAACCAGAAGTAGACCGTATCAAGGAGAAGTAAACTATCAAACACGCTGGCATTGAAAGTCTGGTTGCTTGACCTAATGCTGAAATTGCTGTCATTCACGGGATTGTTCAGAAAGTTACGAGTGACATTTGGGGAAGTGAAGTCCACAGTAAAATTCATGAAATAGGTATCATTGATATTATTGACGGTGTCGTTGGCGATTATTCGCACACCTTGCTTCTCTTCTGCTAACGTGGAGACATTGTAACTTATGGTCCATTGGCCGGAATTGTTGATGCCAGTTATATTTATGTCATTTCCAGTCCCATTATCCAACCAGAAGAACAATTTATTGATGTCGGTTAGAGTATCAAATGCACTGGCATTGAAAGTTACATTTCCAGAACGGACACTATAATTACTGGCATTAAACAGAGTATTGGCATTGATAGAATTTATAGTTACATTTGGAGAAGTAAAGTCCACAGTGAAATTCATGAAATAGGTATCATTGACATTATTGACGGTGTCATTGGCGATAATTCGTACACCTTGTCTTCCTTCTGCTAACGTAGAGACATTGTAACTGACAATCCAATTTCCAGATTGGTTGACTGCGGTTACATTAATGTCATTTCCAGTTCCATTGTCCAACCAGAAGTAGACTCTGCTTACCCCGGTAAGAGCATCAAAGATGCTGACATTAAAGGTTACATTTCCAGAACGGACACTAAAATTACTGGCATTAAACAGAGTATTGGCATTGAGAGAATTTATAGTTACATTAGGTCCTGTAAAGTCGACAGTAAAGTTGATGATCGCAGAATCATTGACATTATTTACCGTGTCATTGGCAACAATCCGTACTCCTTGTCTTCCTTCTGCCAAGGCTGACACATTGTAACTGATGGTCCATTGCCCGGAATTGTTAATCCCGGTTATATTTATGTCATTTCCAGTTCCGTTGTCCAGCCAGAAAAATAATCTATTTATGTCAGTTAGAGTATCAAATGCACTGGCGTTAAAGGTTACATTTCCAGAACGGACACTATAATTACTGGCATTAAACAGAGTATTGGCATTGAGGGAATTGATAGTCACATTAGGAGAAGTGAAATCGACCGTAAAGTTGATGACCGCAGAATTATTGATATTGTTGACCGTGTCATTGGCGATGATTCGCACACCTTGCTTCCCTTCCGCCAATGTTGAAACATTGTAACTTACGGTCCATTGGCCGGAAGTGTTCAATCCGGTGACGTTAACGTCAGCGCTGGTTCCATTGTCGAACTGGAAGTAAACTGTACTAATTTGAGTGAAACTATCAAATACGCTGGCGTTGAAGGTTTGATTGCTTGATCTAATGCTAAAGTTGCTGTTATCAGCAGGATTGTTGAGGAAATTGATGGTGACATTTGGAGGCGTTTTATCTAGGATAGTAAGGTTATTAGAAATTACAACTGTTCCATCACCAGTTCCATTATTAGGGGTAGCATGCACGCTCCAGTTTTCACCTAGAATTGTTTCTTGGGCTGTAATGACGTTGGTTTGGTTTCTCCAGAGCGCATAGATCTGTTCATTGGAGAGAGAGCGATTGAAGATCATCACTTCGTCGATGGTTCCATTGAAAACATTAGAGGTCGCTCCTGATCCTCTTCCAATGTTGTAGGGAGTTTCATTATCCCAGGTTGTTGCATTCAATGACGTAAACGAATTAAGCACACATGGCTCTGCTGCTGCTTGTGCTCCGTCGATAAAGGTAGCCGCGTGTGTTAAGTTATATCTTCCAGTTACAAACACCCACGAATTCCATGACACAGCATTAGTAGTTGATTGTATAGAACACAATTTTGAGTTACTGCTTTTATTCTCATATATAATAAAATAGGTTCTATTAAGGTCTACCAGTGTACCGAAAAATAAAAAGTTGTTTAGGTTGTCAAGTCTAGATACTATAGTTGTCACTGCACTAGCGGATGTAGATTTTCCTTTTATGTATACCCATGAATTTATAGTGCACCCGTTAGTACATGCCAATCTAGTGCTGTTATTATCGCTCAAACCGATGTAATCATTGGCACCATCAAACATATACGCTCCTTTTCCATCGTATCCCCCAGTGGAATTCCATAATACTCCCCCAGTTTCATTTCCATGATTTCTTAATCCGGAGTAATCCCATGTTTTATTATCAGCGGTGGTACCGCTAGTCCCATTGATCCCTTCAAAGGGCATATTGAGTACGGCAATAGGACTGTTATTCATAAGCCAATTATAGATCACTTTCAGCGAATTGCCATTCGTCTGTGTAGTATTGTAAGCAGTAAGATTAGTATCTGTATCATTTTTACTAATATCTGTCGTATTAAGCACTAAAGCTATGCTTGGAGCATTCTGGATAGTTATTCCTTGTATTCCGATACTTGAGGTTTCTTTCTTGATAGTTTCAGGTTCAGCATATGTTTCAGTGATTATCGTAACTGCCTGTTCCGAGGAAGCATTACTTGATTCAACCAACGTAGTTTCTTCCGTAGGCAGCGTCGTTATGACAGCACCAGTGATAGAAGTAGTCTGCTGCAATAATAAGAACGTACCCGCGATTACCAGCAGCAAAGCAAAGAAGATTGCTAACTCTACATTAACTTTCATAGTCCTCTTCTTTGCTTTTTTATTTAGCTTTGGCATTTTTTCTGGTGACGCACATATACTGTCCGCACGGTGCTGTATTTTTTGTTTAAGAGCGTGGAAATTTTGACAAAGGATAACTTCATCTCATCTTTTAGATAGGCAACTAAGGATTCAAGGACGGCAAAATTTCTATTCGCAAAAATATGATAAGGGATGATGATAGAATCGTCAGAAATATCAAGCTGGCCGGATAATTTTTTCCTGGCTTTTTGATAAGTGGTATAAAGAGTGCTTCTTTTTCGATTAAGAATGTCGGCGATCTCGCTGATAGTCAATCCTTTACTATCTTTAAGATACATGACAATCGCTTCTAAACCAGAAACGCCGGAACGGAAAACAGAAATAGGGATCCCTTCTTTTTTACCAAGAATCTTTTCTAATACTTCTTTTTTTTCCTGATCTGAAAGGGAGGCGACTAGATTGGAAAGTAATTGTACTAGCTCCTCTTTTTTTTGAACGTCCACTCTCTTTTACCTTCAAAGCTTTTCTTTCTTTTTAAATTTTCGCTATTATGTAGTTCTTTTTTATTCTTTTGTAGTCTTAATTTATTATTATGTAGCCTTACTCCTCTGCTATTTACTATCTTGTAGCTATAATTTACTATCATGTAAAAAGAATACATATTTATAATTAACGATAATTTCACACCTATGTGGATTCACAACCTAGACCCAGTTCTCGCGCATCTAGGCCCATTAGAAATCCGTTGGTACGGTCTAGTGTATGTCTTAGGATTCTTCCTAGCCATTTTTTGGCTTAAATATATGCAAAAAAAAGGCTACCTCTCTCTTTCCCAAGACGAGATTTGGGATTTTGTCTTTTATCTGATGCTCGGTGTCCTAATCGGTTCGAGACTGTTTGAAATATTCTGGGAACCGCAGCTCTATCTTTCTCACCCCCTCAATTTGTTTAAAATCTGGCAAGGGGGGATGAGCTTCCACGGCGGTTTGGTAGGGATTGTAACTGCGGCTTGGCTCTACTGTAAAAAGAAGAAGCTCTCTTTCGGGAAAATGGCTGACCTCATGAGTGTTCCCGCAATTTTCGCGTTGGCTTTAGGAAGGATTGCGAATTTTGTGAACGGAGAATTGGTAGGTCGAATTTGGGCTGGGAAATGGTGCGTGGTCTTTCCTGATTATGGCCCAGAATGCCGACACCCTAACATGATCTATTCTTTTTTTGAACGCATGCTAGTTTTTGGCTGGTTATTTCTCTTGACCTTCTGGAAAGAGTTCCAACCTGGTCAAGTCACTGGTGTTCTATTCCGTAGGAATGCTCCGAATGCTAATGAGGTTGGTGACCTTCCCCTCACTCCGTTCAGGGAAGGTTTCATCTTCTGGAATTTTGTCTTCTGGGAAGGGCTGGGAAGAATCATGGTCGATTTCTTCCGTGAAGATATCCTTTACTTTGGTTTCAGCTTAGGGCAATGGTTCAGCGCGGTGATGGTTGTTGCGGCAGTGATTGCCTTTGCGAAATATTACCAAGAAGATTGGAAGAAGATTTTTAAAAAATGAAAATCACTATTGTTAATGGAGTAATCTCCCCTGAAATTTATCTCTTATCTCATTAATCTTCTTCTCGTTTAATTTGATAATAACTGACTTACACTTAACTAAAAATTCTGGAGCTCTCTTGATCATCTGGCGGTATTGTTCGTCTGGAACGGTTCTATCAATGTAATACTGGGAATCAACTCTTGCTTTCAAAGATTCTTCCATAAAATTTAATTCAGGTTCTTGAAAATAATCTTTAAGAAATCTTTTTGTAAATTCAATAGTACAGGAGTGAATTTCACATTTTATGCCGATCTTCATCAAAATAGCATAAAGCGAAAAGTAAATGGTGTAATATGCAGTCGAAATTTTCCAATCCTTAATAATATTCACTCGCATTGACTCAAGAGCTTCTTCAGCTTTCTTAATATACGCATTTGCAAGATCTGAATTTGGCTCAATTAAACTTAATCCTCCTTTCTTTCCTGCACACCATTTTATTTTATCCATCCTTGAAAACCACCCGTATAAATTGCTCTACATTAACAAAAACCACGTGGTTTTTTAAAACTTCTTTCAAAAGGATATCTTTTGTCACATTTTTCTCAAAAGTTTTTAGGGGATAACATTTTACACTTATTTCTATGCCTAAATTTTTTGAAACTCTTTTTATCCCATCTTGGTTATAAGTACCAGCAACAAAAATATCTAAATCAGAACCTTCTTTCTCTAATCCCTTGACATAACTCCCAAAAATAACGGCAATTCCTTCGATATGGGGGGTTATTTTTTCTATGATCTCCTTAATCAAAAGTCTTTTTTCTAAAAAGGCAATTGCTTTGTATTGTTCTACCAAAACGAGATACCTCTTAGTAAACTCACTGGGATTTATTTTATAGGTCTTGATTTTCCCCCTAGTTTTTGATTCTATAATCCCTTTATCTTCTAGATCTTCAAGAATAAGCTGTGCGGTTCTGGGGCTTATTTTTAACAATCTCTCAACTTCCCTAATATAATATTCTCTACTAAAATCATTGGTGAATAGAGATAAGACTTGCAGGGTGTTCTCGGTCATTCTAACTTTTTCATACATGTGTATAATTTATAATACGCACATATATAAATCTTTTGGTGGCTCTTTTGAGAAATATTATGGGGGGATTGGAAAAAGATATTTTTGAGAAACTGATGTGGGTTAACATTAACGAAGCAAAGAAACTATCTTTGGCCCCCAATGTTAAAACAATTGTAAAAAGATTAAAAGAAATGGATGCCTCTTAGACCTAACCTAATTTCTTCCGCATCTTCGCCAATAAGATGTAATCCTCTTTTGTGCCGCTGCCGCCTTGGCATTTCGCTTCCAGTTCAGCCAGCTCTTTTTTATGATCTTTTTGTCTTTTTTCCAAATCCCGTTTACTCATCGCCATCTGGTCATCACCTTGTTAATATTTGTAATTTATATAATCTTAGCTATAATACCACTTATTCTCTGCCTTCTGCTCCCGATCTTTTACAGACTCAGGCTTGTTGATTCTCGGCCGATGCGAGCTTACATCCCGCCTCATAGTGATATCCAAGCTCTTCAGGAACAGATTCATCCCTTCTTCCATCTTTAACGGGCCTTCTAAATGTCCTTCTCTGGCCGGCGTACCAGAGAACACGATCAGCTTGTTGGAGATATAATCAAGGAACATCAGATCGTGGTCAACGACTAAGACAGTTACATCTCTTTCCCAGGCCAGATTTTTGATGATCTTAGAGATCAACAATCGCTGTTCGATATCCAAGTATGCTGAAGGCTCGTCCAGCAGGAAAAGCTGGGCATCTTGTGATAAACAGTGGGCAATTGCTACCCTCTGTAACTGTCCTCCAGAGAGTTCGGATAATTTTTGAGTGAATAATTTTTCTACATCTAAAGGCCGGATAAGCTGGTGTTGATATTTAACCGCAGCTTCATGCAGCAGTTCGCCGACGGTCATCTCTGAATCTGTTTCCAGATACTGCGGCTTGTAGGAAACTTTGACGTTGTCTCCGAGCGCGCCAGAATCAGGCTTGATCAATCCAGCCAGCAATTTGATGAAGGAAGTCTTTCCAATGCCATTCTCCCCTAAAATTCCGACAATCTCTCCTTTATACAATGCTCCTTCTTTTGCGGTAAGATTGAAATTACCTAATTTTTTAGTGAGTTTATTCCAGGAAGTAAGCTGCGTCCGCGAACTGGTCTTGACATCCTGCGCTTTTTCATATTTGATGGCATGGTCGCGGAAACGGACATTTTCTTCCTTCAAATACCCATCTAGAAAGGCGTTTACTCCTTCGCGTGCATTTTTCACTCCGGAAACGATTCCAAATCCATTCTCGATCCCATACATAATATTGACCAAGTCAGTCATGTAATCAAAAATGATCAAGTCATGCTCAATGACCATGATGGCAGTATCGGGGGCAGCTAAGGATTCAATATATTTTGAAATTTTAATTCTCTGTTTGATGTCTAGATATGAGGTCGGTTCGTCAAACAAGTATAGGTTTGCTTTCTTGAGCACGGCAGCGGCGATAGCCACCCTTTGCAATTCCCCTCCTGAAATAGTGCTGATCTCGTTGTCAAGGACCTTGACCAGATCTAATTCTAACGCTACCTTGCTGAGCAGGGAATCGGTGTCGATCTTGCTCAGCAGCTGCCGGACTGTTCCAGAGAATTGTTTTGGGATCAAATCAACTTGCTGCGGCTTATAGGAGAGAGAAATTCCTCCTTTGCCTAATCTTTCCAGGAACTTCTGCGTTTCTGATCCCTTAAAATAATTGATGACTTGTTTGAAATCAGGCATAGTTTTCCAATCTCCGAGGTTGGGCTTTATGATCCCGGACATAATTTTCAATGCCGTCGATTTCCCAATGCCGTTCCTTCCTAAAATTCCGGTGACTTTTCCAAACATCGGCGAAGGCAAGGAATACAATTCAAACAGATTCTCTCCATATCTATGTAACGGGGGTTTGTCTAACGTAGTTGGCAAGTTGATAATTTCAATCGCCCCGAAGGGGCATCGGTTTGGACAGATCCCGCAGCCGGTGCAGAGCATTTCGTCGATGCGGGCTTTTTTGTCAGGTTCGCCAGGATAGATGCAATCAGCGCCTGCCCTATTGACGGGGCACAGTTTAGCGCAAAGGTAGTTGCCGCACTCAGTAGGGTGGCATTTGTCCCGATGAATTATCGCTATACGTTTTCGTGTACTCATGGCCTTCTTTGCGGGAGTTTGTTTTATATTCTTTTTGCTTATTTTAGAAATAAAGAAGAATTTATTGTTATTTTAAGAACATCACATTAGGTAAATCTTTAAATTCTTTGTCTCCGGTTAAAAAGAGGATATTCTTTAATCTAGCTACTTCATAACCAATACAATCTGCATAAGATAATTTCTTTTTTTTGTGTACGAACCTAAACAGCATTGCTTTTGTTATGATTTCCCCATCTACGTCTATTACATATGATAATAATGTCTTCAACATCTCATCAGCCATTACTTTTCCCATTTCGTTCAATACTACGTAGTACACCTCGGCAACATTAAAGATGGTGGTTATTCCAGTGTGCTCTTCAAAATAAGATTTATAATGCACGTTACCATGAAAATATTCTATAAATGCAAAACTATCATAAAAATACTTGCTCATTCCCAGCCTTCTCTCATTTCATCTTTCAGTTGTTGGGTAGATTTGGCAAATTTCATGGAATTAAAGAACGTCTTGATATCTGCTACTTTTTTAATCTCTATGATTACAGTTTGATTTTCACTGAGATGCTCTTGATCTATAATTTTTTTTGGAATAGCTATCCCTAAAGAATTTCCCCATTTCCTGGTTTGAACTTCTATTTCAGCCATTCATTTAATTAAAGTATAATTATATATAAACATTTTGCAATAATTTTATAAAATAGTCTGCTCCACAACAATTCATGGCTAAATGCAGCATCTGCGGCAGCAAGATAGCGGAACTAATCCTGGAAAAAATCAAAGGTACGGTAGTCAGGAAACCAGGTTCCAGCAAGCAATATCCGGTCTGTTTCGAGTGTCAGAAGAAATTTCCAACGAAAGAAGAGTTGCTGCAAAAATTGTGAGTTTCGCCCTTATAGCTCAACGGGAAATGTCACGCCACGTGAAAACTGAAAGAATATCAGTTTTCTGTGCACGAAAACCAACAACGATTTGTTTTCGGCACTGAAATGAGATATTTTTCTCATTTCATGTGCAGAAATGTGATAGTTTTCGCATTTCTTGCATTTCCAAGGCGAGTGCGCTTCACACTCGAAGGGACAACGATCCCTTCGGTGTACCGATGGGATGATATCCCATCCAGTACTTCGTTCAGCAGCACAACAAATAAAAATAAACACATTTTTGTAACAATTATCGCCCTTATAGCTCAACGGCAGAGCGACTGCTTCGTATATGCGTAATGCGTCAAAAGAGCAGTAGGCTGAGGGTTCAAATCCCTCTAAGGGCTTTACTTTCATCGTGAGGTCGAACGTAGAGAGTACCTCACTTGAGAACGATTCGCCTAGTGTAACTGGCGTTCAAATCCCTCTAAGGGCTTTTATTTTCTTCTCTCCAATTTCCTAAAATACTGCTTTGCTTTCGGCAATATTTTCTTCTTCAGTTCTTCATCAAAGGGCAGTCCTTCTACTAATTTTTGAACATCTACTTCTGACAACTCTGTAAAATTTCCCTCTAGTTTTCTGCCCGCTTTTTTGCATCCTTCTTCCAGCTCTTGCGCATATTGAGAATTAAAATCTAAAAAAACCATAAACCTGCTGAAGCCATTCGCTCCGGCGCGCAAATATAGTTCTACCTCTTGCACTCTCTCTTGAACTAAAGCGACTTTGATCTGTACTTCTGGACAAGCAATCCTGATCTTAGCGATCCACCAAGCCATATAATCTGGATTCGGCGGCGGAACTTTATCGAACACCGTATTCTCCTGCGGCTTGAGAAAACATAACTGCACTTTTTCGATATTATATTCTTTTATTTTTTCGATGACTATGTCTACATCTTCCTTTCGTTCACCGATCCCTAAAATAATAGTTATCAGTTTTTGCAATCCTTGCTCCTGCAAATTCTCTAAAAATTTCATCAATGATCGTAATGGTTTAGAAGGGCAGATAAAATTGTGCAATTCTTCGTCAAAAGATTCAATCGCTGAACCCATTCCAGAAACGTATGGTTTGAGTTTGATGATTTCGCTTTTTGCGTAAGGTCCGAAGTTCATCATAATTTTTTCGCCGGTAATCACATTTATTTTACTGATAAGATCAATCAGATAATCAGTAGACTCTACTCGCAAGCCTCCGGTGATGTAACCTACTTTCCAGCCCATGGCCTTGCACACTAACACTTCAGCAAGTATTGAGGCGGGGCTGCGGATTGCGGTCGGTTTTTCCCTGGGCTCATGCTTTGGTCTTGTAGACAAAAAACAATATTTGCAATCGGCAATGCTGCAGGTCCAATTGATGAAGATGGAGCGTTCAAAATAGGCCGTAGATGGAAAATGCTTCTGGTAGATTTTTCCAGCTTCTGGCAGCAAGGCAGCCAATTCCTTTTTGCGTACAGTATGGGTGCGATTATTCTCTGTAATCTGGGTTAAAAAATCCATGTATTTCGGTCTTGCAACTGTTTTAAAAATCTATCTCTACAAATCGTTATTAAGCGTTTCTGTTTATGGAACACGAAAACAAACGACAATTTGTTTTCGGTTCTGAAATGTGGTAGTTTCAAGAAATGTGAAAAATATCCCATTTCTGAACTGAAAATTTGATCTTTGTCAATTTTCATGTTCCGCATTTCATGAACAGAATTCGGAAAGATTATTAAATAGCTCTTCTGAAATAAGGCAAATGGCGGTCAAAGCGGCAAAAGCGGTAGAGAAAGAGCTGGAACAGCAGCAACAGCAAGAGATCTCTTTACTCACGGAAAATGATCTCCACGATTCAGCGCAACAGAATGACAGTAGAAGTGTCCTTATCTTAATCGGAGTTTTAGTTGCCATCTTCGTGGTTGCTATAGCCGGCTTTAAAGCCTACAACCACTTTACTGCCGCCGGCGTGGTGGTCATCGATGATCTTCATGAAAAGAATCTGGAAGGTAAATTAGACAGCGACGAAGGATATGTGTATAATGGCTACAGCTTTGTCAACGCTGACGGCTTATGGTGGACCTCGGTGGAAGTTAAAGACCGGATCATCAAGATTCCTCTCCATTATGGCCCTAAAGAGGTAGAGCATATTCCAGTTATCGGAAAACTCACTCCTGAATTTAATGAAGGAGAAAAAGTGTATGTCTCTATAGATCCTAAGGTAAATTACGATAAATATTATACCCTGGGCTTGATGGAGCTCAATACAAATATTCTTCAAGGAATCAATAGAAAGATTGAGGCAGCCTGTTCTGAAGAGCATCAAGTCTGTGAAAATAGGACCATCATAAATTGCGAGAGCGCTGCTGGTCGACCGGTGGTCCAGTTATCTGTAGCTGATGCCTCCAGCGTCACCTTGAAAGGCACCTGCATCGATATCCGCGGAAACGGAGAAGACTTAGTCAAATCAGTCGACCTGGCGCTGTATGTCTGGTATAAGGTCTTTGGGTAGATTTATATATTTTTAAATCAAAAAAGCAGAAATCCCTAACATTTATGTTTAGGGATGAATGCGAGTGAATGCTCGCATGGATTTCGCTATTTTTGATTTTAGAAAATCTGTCTCGGAAAAGCGGCGTAAATCCCCACCCTTTAGGGCTGGGGATAGCTGCTTTTCAGGATTTTCTTTAAATTCGAAAATAATTCACAATCACTATATTAATCGCTCATCACTTATCAATTTCCTTTTAGTATCTATTATGGTCAGAAGATAAGCTTAAATAGTCTTTTTTCTTTCAGTAGCAGATGAGGTGGATAGGTCGTTTTGGTGTGCTGCTGCTCTTTATTTCTTTGTTTATAGTTTCTTGTGACAGCTCTTTGCCTTCGGAATCAGAAGCCCTACCGGATGGATCTTCTTCCATCGTAGCAAGGCTGGTCCTCCCTCAGGATCCAGATTTACCCGGGCAAGGAGATTCATCTCCCAGCATTGCCGGACGGGCTTTTTATGCCGCTTTAACTGAAGCAGGATACGCTGAGCCAACGAATGTGGCCATCAATAAGGACGTACTTACCAAAGGGGAGCCGCTCATAATCACTGTTTCCGGGGAAGATTTTGTGTACAAGCATTATTATATTTCTGTCAATGGGCAATGGCAGAAACAAACTTTTCCTGATGCGGCCATAGGAAATTCAAATTGGATCGCTTCTTCTGCCAGCGCATCATTGTCCACAGAACAATTGCCAGAAGGAGATAATTATGTAATTGCGTATTCTTGCAGCGAGACCAGCAATGGTTTTGATTGCCATGATAACAGATGGCAGATCCATCAATTCCAAGTAGGGGATAAGAAGGAAGAAGAATTTCCCTTGCCCGTCCCAGATCCGCAATGCGGCAGCGACCAAGAATGTCCCTTGTATTATGTTTGTAAAGACAATAAATGCGTGCCTAAACCGCCGCAGCAACAGCCTCTAAAAGAGCCAGAACCAGCAGAATTTTTTGTCGGCCCTCTTGCCGGCTGGAAGGATGTGAAGAAAGATTATGGAGCGGTCGGCGATGGAATAGCTGACGATACCGACAAGCTGCAGGCAGCCTTGAACGATTTGCAGCAGATGAAATATTTAGTGTTATACATCCCTGCAGGAACATATAGGATCACCAAGACCTTAACGCTTCCCCGCGATGCTCAAGGCTGGCCTCTAGAGGTAAGAATAGTAGGTGAAGATCCAGCTACAACTAAAATTGTGTGGGATGGCCCACAAGGCGACTCAATGTTTTTCTACAATCCTTATTATGGCTCGTTAGCAAGGTTAACCTTTGATGGCAAAGGAAAAGCGGGAAAAATAATTGAAAATGGCCCTAAATTTAATTATTTTGGCGAATATGTTGATGTGGTGTTCCAGGATGCAGGGATCTGTTTGGAGGGAGGAAACTATAGCAGAGAAGGTATTAATTCTAAAATATTTCATTCTACCTTCTTACGCTGCAGCATAGCAGGCGTTTTGATCTCTAATTGGAATTCTCTGCAATGGGAAATTTACGACTCCTATTTTAAGGATAATTTTGTAGCGGTTACGACGGGCAATTTCGTTCCCTACAATGCTCCAAACGTCGGGTCAAATTTACTTCAAGGCGCGGGAAATTTTCATGTATATCAAAGTACGTTCATCAATTCGACCCTCGCCGATATTTATCACGGAGCTTCTATATTCACCAGTATTCGTGACAGCGTCTCTATCGGCTCTAATGCCTTTTATTTATCTACCGTAAGCAGCTCAACCGGCATTCTGACTTTACAGAGAAATACTATCATTGACCCGCAAGGAGGCGTAGTAGTTGGCGCTGCTGGCGATAGTTGTAAAAACTCTATCATCTGCATTGGGAATAGAGGTCCTCTGCTGCTGCTGGATAATGTGATCCGTACCCGCCAGAATTACTCAGGAACGATTGTGATGGGCGGAGGAGTTCCATCAGCAATAATTTCCATTGGAAATACATATAGCCTTAACAATTGGTTTGGTGGATTTCTGGATATCCCTCAGTTTGGAAAAGGTAAATTTCGCAGTATCAATGACAAAATAGTAGATCGTTCTGCCATAGCAGATGTTGCGCCAAAACTTCCGGTTGCCCCTCCCAAGAAAGATGTCCCGATACTAGAAGTTCCCGTCGGAGCAGATACTGCAGCTATCCAAAAAGCGATCAATGACGCGCTCCAGTTTAGCGGTAAAAAACCGATAGTGCATCTTCCTGCAGGCACCTATTTTATAGATAAAACCTTGATCATCCCGCCTAATGCTGATCTACAGCTGACCGGTGATGCCATGGTCCAAGGCACCAAGCTAGTCTGGATAGGAAAGAACAATAAAGGCCCGATACTGCGTATTGACGGGCCAAGCAAAGCATCTGTGCATGAGTTAAGCCTTGATGGCAATAAGGCAATAGGCGTTATTGATGGAATCATGATTATTGGAGATCAACCAGGTGCACGCATTAGAACCAGCGTAACCACCGCTCCGTATAGAAATAAAGTATGTTACCTGATTGATAAACTTCAGAATACGGCAGTCGAGTTGTTAAGTTCTTCCTATTCTGGAGCTGTCGGGCTGCAAGTTCATGATAGCGCCATGGTCTTTGGTACTGGAGAAGCAGGCAGTTCCGCCAGTCCTGGAGGTCCTCCTCCTATTCCCGCAGCCGGTCTGGATGTTCCAAATTATGATCAGGACGATGTAACCTTCGATATCGAAAATTCTAATGTCTTGATTAGAGATAACTGGGCTGAAAGCCGCCCCTGGCTGCTGCCAAAACATGTCCGTCTTAAAGGAAAAACGACATTTACGCTTCATAGTTTCATAAGCGATCATCCGCGCTCAATCCGCCCTGAAAATGTCACTTTCCTGATTGATGCTATTGATGGTAAAGCCTCATTCATCGGCGGGATTATTGGCGCAACTGTCATCGCCTGGCCCAAAGAAGAAATTGTGCCCGGAATAACTGTTCCTGATTCACTGGTGGAAGTCGGAGATCCAGGGTTAGATTCTGCGCCGGCAATTCTGGTGCAGGGAAATAATCCTAATACTAAAGTTGCAGTTATTGGCGCTTCAGGAAAAGGTTTACAGTATTTCAAAAGCATTTCCCCGGTTGCGCAAGTAGGCCAGATTTTTTCCTACCTCCTACAACCACTAGAAAACGCTCCTGAAAAAGTTGTCGCTTCTCTTGATGATTCTGGAAAAACCGATGACCAATTCTTATTAGATATGTTTGAACAGACCAGAAAATATGGTCCCATCTCATACAAACCAACCCCTGCAGGGGTTGGCGATGTCTTCTTGCAGCGAGTGCAGGTTGATTATACTCAGCATGCCTTTTCGTTTATCGCTAATCTCTGCGGCGATGGGCAAGTTACTGGTAAAGAAGTCTGTGATGGTGGTTCAGCTGGGAAATGTATGTATGGTGCACAGTCATGTCAAGTCTGTTCTGCACAATGCGATGGAATCACTGCAGGAAAAACGTCGTACTGTGGTGATAACATGTGCGATCTACTGCATGAATCTACTGCAAGCTGTGCACAAGACTGCGGTAATGCTTGTCCCACAAATAACCTGGTTAGTTGGTGGCCTGCTGACGGTAATGCTAAGGACCTGATCAGCGGTAATGATGGAGAATTAAAAGTAAATGCTGCCTTTACATCCGGAGAAGTAGGCCAAGCTTTCAGTTTGACCAGCAGCAATGATGCTATAGATATGGGCGATCCATTTGATGGAAGCTTAAATTTTGGTACGAGCGATTTCACCATCGCCTTCTGGGGAAAATCACTTAGTCCGGGTGCAGTATTATCAAAAGGATGCCCGTCTTGCGAAGGAGGCGTAGGCTATGCTGTCCAAGCAGGGAATGATGGTGTATATTTCCTTGTTAATGGGGCTGGAGATACATGGACAACTACTGCAGTTCCAAATGATATGAGCCAGTGGCATCATTACGTAGGAGTATTTAATCGCAAGAGCAGTCAACTTCTGCTGTATCTTGATGGTCAGTCCAAGGCGACTGCAAGTCTTGCCAACATCGTACATTCTGTTGATAATAATGTTGCGTTCAAGCTCGGACCAATCAGCAATGGAGCATCTGTTGATGAGCTGATGGCCTGGCGCAGGGCTTTGACGGCGCAGGAAGTAAATAATATTTACGGTGCGGGAAGCAAGGGCATGTGCAAGCCTTAGTTTGTAATCATTTATTCAAACCCAGAACTTCTACATTATTTCTGTTGACCGCTATAAGTCTAAAATTTAATCCTAATTGCAGCACTGCTTCGAGGAGGGCCATATGTTCTCTTCCTGAGCCGGAAGCAAAATTCAAGGCCACTTCAAAATCAGCAATCTTGTCTTTCAATTGTTTCTTGATCTGTTCGGTGATGATAGTGGTAGGAGTATCCGGAAAACTATCTACTAACACTAATTCAGTAGTCTTTCCCGGAGTGTAATTGTCTTTTCCAAATTGATTGGTGATCAGAAATACTTTATTCCATTCCTGGCTTTGGATAATTTTACTTACTTCGCTCCAAGTACCTTTTCCGGTAGAGAGGCAAGCGATTAAAGTAGGCATGAATGAAAGATTTTCAGCGGGGCTTTAAATGTTTTCGTGTGCTTTAGTAGATAAATGAGTCGAAAAACATATTAATCCTAGAATAATAATCATTCCATGTTCATCAGCTTTTTTGAAGAATTTCCTACGGAAGATACTCTCGCCAAATTGAAACTCGTTTCCTGGCCGACCAAACTCTATGTGGCTGCCAATAGTCTCCAGCAATTCAGAGCTGTCACTTCTGTGGTAAGGCATAATAAGAATCTTTTGGAAGCGGTCTACTGGCCTATTCTCAAAAAGAAAGAAGGGTATTGGATTTCACCATTTTCCAAGCAGGGAGCATTACAGCAGCTCTTTGAGGAACTGGAAAACAAGAAAATCCCAGTGATGCTCGATTTAGAGCTGCCCACTACCAGAAATCCCTGGCTTTATCTGACAGAATTATTTCATTTCCGGAAAGACAAGAAATTAATCCATTCTTTTGTCTGCAATCATCCTGGAGAAACATATCTGTGTGAATATTCTGCGCCAGAAAAGAGCTTACAGCGATTAGGGTTGCATTACGCCAACAAAAAAAGCAAAGTGATGAAGATGTTATACCGTTCCGTGCATTATTACAGTGATGAGAAATTGAAATTAGAGATGCAGCAAGGAATTAAGGAATTTGGTGACAGATATATTGTAGGATTTGGAACTATTGCTCTGGGCGTAGGCGGAAATGAGCCGATTCTGTCTGCAGAGCAGTTAGAGAAAGATCTGCAGATTGCCCAGGAAGTTGGAGTAAAGGAAGTGGTGTTGTTTAGGTTGGGTGGATTGAATAAGAAGTATGTGAATGTATTAGAAAAGTTTGTATAAAGTATTCTTAATAAATCTCTACACCAAATACTTCACAAACCGCAAGAATCTCGGCTCTTTCAACAAGGCCATGGTCACCAGAGGTATAGGATTATCTCTAGTATATTTCTCAAACACTTTCTGCACGGTAGGCTTATTGATATAAGACACTAATCTGTCCCAATCTTCATCTGAGAACTTGTCCAAGATCCGCCGCACCATTAAATGTAATTTCAATCTCTTAGCGATTGGCTTTATTTCCTTCTCGTAATTCTTATTGTTATTAATACAGTCGGCCAGAATCTCTGCCTGCTTTAACCCGGGGACTAAACCACCTAAGGTAGTTGCTTTGACAAAGCCAGCTGCATCGCCCAGCAGATAGCAATTATCCTTCTGCAGCTTCTGCGCTGGATGATATACCGGAATAGTCCCAGCTTGCATCTCTTTGACGGTAAAGCCCTGCTCTTTCATGAACTTGTCAAAGTAAGCTCTCGAGTTTTTGCGCATGCCTAAGCCCACTCTGGCTAAAGTATCGGACTCTGGAACAACCCAGGCAAATAATTCAGGACAGACCGAAACGCCGAAATAAGTCTTAAAAGCAGTGGGATCAAACTTCCCTTCCACTAAGGCTTGTACTCCAAAATAATTCTCCCTTTCCGGATGATACATCCCATACGCTTTAGCAGTGGGAGATAAAGGGCCATCTGCAGCAATGACAATATCTGGTGAAATACGTTTTTCCGTATTCTTCGCGGAGTCTTTCACTACCAGCTCTTTCCCTTCCTTGCGTACAAAAGAATGGTTCAAATATATCTTTGCCCCCTTCTTCTTAGCTAAATCGCCAAAAAAGTTATCAAACTTATTCCGGCAGACTAAATACTCTTTCTGTTTTACTTCCAGCTTATGCTGGGGCGAATACACCTCTACTTTCTGGAAAGTATTGACTAAGAAGGATTCCGTAGGCAGATTAAACTGATCAAAATCAGAAGTCAATAAGCCGGTACATTGGATCGGCAGCCCTATCTGGGCATGGTTCTCGTAGATAGACACCTCATGCCCATTTTTCGCCAGCAAATATCCAGCATAACAGCCGACCGGTCCAGCGCCAATGATCGCGATATTCATGAAGAAATTGACGAAATGATGACTATAAAAAGATTATCGAACATAAGAATAAAACAAAATTAAATAAAAAAAAGAAAAAAGATTTGGAGGAGGGTACTACCTTAGTAGTACTTTTCTTCTCCTTCGTCGTCTCGGCGTAGTCTGCTGAAACCGATTACTAATCCTAGCAATACTAGTAAAACTACTAATACTACCAGAGCGATTTCTAATCCGTTTCGCAAGCTAGTTTCGCTGCCAGCGTTAGCTGGAGCAGTAACAGCAGCTTTTAAGACTACGGTTTCCAAGACATCACTGCCTGATTTAACAGTAAGGGAAGCTAAATGCTCGCCTGCAGTTGCATCCTCAGCAGCGGTCAAGTCAACATAGACAACTTTGCTTTGGCCAGGTTCAAGCACAACTAGCTTTTCACTGACAGAAGCGGTAGCCCAGTCTCCGGTAGCTACTTCAACAGCATATGCTTTAGCAGCACTGCCGTCGTTGGTCAAAGCCACAGCATAGGTTGCGGTTTTGCCAGCAGCGACGGATTGCATTTCTGGACCAGCTGCCAAGACGGTCTTACCTGATTTAAGTTGTGGCTTAACGAATTCGCTTTCCATAACTTTCAAGGTGTAGGTCTCAGAGACGGTTTCTCTCAAATCGTCATATTGTGCGGTTACTTTAACGGTGTATTCCCCAGGCTTAGCATCAGCAGGGACTTGTAAGAACATTTCGTCCACAGCTTCGTGGTCGTCTGCTTTTACTTCGTCAACATACTCTGATGCGGTCAGTCCTAGTTCAGGAACAGCTACAGTAACTTTGACGTCTTCTTCAGCGTTTTCACCGACATTCTCGACTAGCACAGTAGCAAGCAAAGATCGTCCTGCTTTTACAGTCAAGCTAGGTGAAAATGACACGTCTGAAATCTTAATTGAGTGTCTTGCTGATTCGACGTTTAATTCGAATGTTTGTGAAATTTCTTTTGAGTTTCGATCAAGTACGAATACTCTCAAGGTATTTTTTCCGTTTTCAAGTTTGTTTGGAACAGTCAATTCTAGATGTACGGTCTTCTTAGTACCTTCTTTTACATCAAACAAAGCTGTTGAATCTTCCAAATTCTCGTAATCGGAATATTCATAGCCGCTTAAGCGAGCTACAACTTCAATGCCTTTTGCACTTAAATCGTTCTTTTGTAAGACATTTCCCTTGTCGTCTACAGTATTGTCACTTTTGATAGACAATTCAACTTCAATATCTAATTTTTCCCCCTCTTCTACAGTTAGAAGAGCGTTAGGATCTACTTCTTCGCCATTAACTTCAACTTTAACAGTTCCATTATCAGTGCTTAGGCCGCCTAGAGTGCTAGGGGTACTTGCACTAACCATGGAAACAGTCAGCAAGCTAATGACAAACAATGCCATTAAACTTAGTAATTTTTTCATTTTTTATTCTCCTCCAAATCCTTTTTCAAGGTTTGAGCGTTATTTTTGTTATGAAGCACTCATAGTCTTATCAAGCGTACTCTGAGGCTTTTACTACTTCAAAATAGGCCTGTTATTTAAATGTTTCGGATTTTAGTATCATTGAGTAGGAACACCTAGGCACTACTAAAAAGTGTTACTATCAATATACACTAACCTATAGGTTGAAGTATGGGATTGGCCGTTAGTGGCGGTTATCTTGATCAGGTACCAGCCAGGGGCCGCATCTTCAGGTAAAGCCACGTAAATGTTCCTATTCGCGCTCTTACCGGCCTTAAGGGTAAATTTACCGGTGCTTCCCCAGACGCCTAGATCATAGATTTTGGCCTGGACCTGCAGGTTTTTAACTTCCTTCTTACCATCATTATGTACGCGTACATCCACAAATAAGGTCTTTCCGGCTTCTATCTCATCAACTACATGCGCGGAAAGCAGGTCTATGTCGATAGGCTCCTTAGGCTCTTTTTGTGGCGGCATAAGGTTGCTTTCATCGTTATCCCTAGGGTTGTACGTATCAACATCGCCAGCATCACCATCAGTGTGACAGCCCGGGTCGTTCATATCGGTCAATTTGTCATTGTCATTATCCTTGCCATCATTACACTGAGTGACAGGTTCATCAGTTTCATCGTTATCATTTTTATCTTTGCAACCGGGATCGTTAACTCTCGGATCGTTTCCATAATCGATTAACCCATCCCTATCGTTGTCTTTATTATCATTACATTGGGTCTCTGCTGGCTTATCATCAGACTCATCATCATCATCTTTATCTTTACAACCAGGATCATCAGGAAAGTCTGTTTTGTGATCTGCATCATTATCCTTTTCATCATCACATTGCGGCTTTTTGACAGGGTTATCATTTGATTCATCATTATCGTTTGGATCATAGGAGTGCATGTTTTCAGGATTTCCGTCAGTATGACAACCAGGATCATGCGCATCTACTGCTCCATCCTTATCATTATCCTCATTATCATTACATTGGGTCTCTGCTGGTTTATCATCTGATTCATCATTATCATTTTTATCTTTACATCCTGGATCATCAGGAAAGTCTGTTTTGTGGTCTACATCATTATCCTTACCATCATCACACTGGGTCTTGTTATTTTCAGGCGCAGGGGTGATTACAATATACGCAGTCGCAAAATCTTGTCCGCCAAAATCATCATCTACCTGAAATACAGTGGTATACACTCCATCAGAGGTAAAACCGTGGGTGAAGGTGAATTTTTGTGTATCTTTGTCAAAGGCATACGATTGCGCTGGTAGATTAGTACTAAATATACTGTATTTAAGCGCATCTTTATCCGCATCAATAGCATTGACAGTAAAGGCAGTATCTTCCCCTTGCTTGATGTGTTTAGGCTCTATAAAATCAAACACAGGAATTCTATTTACATCATGCACATTGACATTTACAAATGCCCAATTGGAAGTTTTGGTATTATCGTTAACTTCAATAGCTTTGAATCTAAATAATGCTCTTTTAGTTAGGCTGGGATGCTGTACATGCTGTACATATTCGTAACCTGGAATCCAACTGAATGCGCCGCTATTCTCATTGAAGCTTAAACTTGCTTCTTGTACGGATCCCCACTTGAAACAGAAACCGCCGATGGAAGCAGTACATTCTTCAATCGCAAATTTCAATTTATCCTTTTCTTTATCGTTAGTAGAGATAGTGAAATGCAAGGTATCAGTTTCCAAGATATCATTATCATAATTAATAGTATTAATCTCAGGAGGAGTATCCTTACCGACAGGATTGATAGGAATAACTGCAGTTATAGGTGGAATAAAAATACTTATTTCTGGGAATACCTGCAAAAATAAACTGGTATCTACATATTCAGTGTTAGCATCTTTCACTTTGATGACCACTATATATTGTCCAGCTTTGTTTTGATAATCTTTTGAAGTGATAGCGAATGTTTTGTACGCTAGAGTTTTTGATACATCTACATTTCCAGAGAAAATAGTGCTGGCAATCTTTCCGGTACTTACGCTGTTAAGAGTGACAGTTAATTTTACAGTTTTACTTGCAGTAGAACCAAAGTAACCGGTTGCAAAAGAAGCATCTTGGCCATAATTAACATAATATGATTTTGAGCCATCCTGCCATGCTAAATAATTATGTCCGCCATCCTGCTTCATCCAGTTGATCTGCGCAGTAGCGCTCACAGCGAGAAGCACAGTCAATAATAGTACACTAAGTAATTTGAATCCTTGTTTCATGTTTACTCCTGTCGAGGACAATAACCAAGATTTAGGCCGCCGATGGGATAGGCGGCGCTGAAATTTGTTCTCAAACCAACTGTAGGCGTAAGACAAAAATCACCAAATCTGAATCGAGCACCTACCTGATTGTACATCAAGAATTGTGTATCGGTCTTGTCAGAGTGGTTAGAAATATTTGTTCCTTCCACCAGATTGCCATTAACATACTGTGCAGAGCTTTCACCGAATTTGCGGGTTACCCAGTCATGCATCACTCCGGCATGGCCTTCGAGGCCGAATCCAAAAGTATTATTTTCATTTGTAGCAACTTCGCCGCCTACAATAAGTCCAAGCCCCAGGCCTAAGGTCTGCAATGAATATTCATCAGAGCCCTTCATCACTAATTTTCCCGCTAAAGGGCCGTCAGCAGCAGGAACTGCGATATCTTGAGAAGTAGAACTTCCGTTTCCGTATCCGGACAAGGCGATGCCTAAATAAGGCAGCTTTTTTTTAGGTTGATACGTTAAATTGATACTTCCGCCATGCATGTTTCCATTAAATCCAGTTGTTTCATCTTTAGCGGTTCCTACATACAAGTATCCTACGCCGACATTTAATTTTCCATCAGAAGATTTTTTCTTGGTAGATGCTAGAGGAGCATCAGGGTCAGGTATTGGATTTGGCGTTTCCGGTGCTGCTTTCAGATCGCAGGGGAAATAGAACTTTTTGCTAGGATCTTTTTCTGCCAGATTGAGAATAGATTCTGCTTTCTCAAGTTTTCCGTCTTTAGTCCTTTCATCTGCTGGCAGATTGTATTTTTGAGGAAAGCCGTCTAATCCAACGATACAATAACCTGGTTTTTCTTCTACTGGTTGAATAAGCACAGTTACTTTTCCGCTATCAATTAATTGTTCCTGATGCAGCCAATCAGTATCATTATCTCTGCTGGTAACTGCTAAATTGTTTATTTTTTTTACTTCCACGATTTGTTCTGGTGTTGCTACTTTTGCTTCTTGTGCATAAGCAGTGTTTGCAATAAAAGTTAATGGGACAACTATTTTTCTTACTATATTTTCAATTGTCATTTTTTAGTCTCCTCTCCTTATGTAGGGAATTTCTGGGCACTTTTTTACTGGTGCGCATTGATTAGGCGTATACGCTGGACAATGTTTTGGCCGCTTCCGTAACTCAGCATTTTCATCTAAGCACTTGTTCAATTTCCGTTCTAAGTCAGAATCAAGACAAGTTTTCCCTTCAGAGCATCGCTGGTTATCATACGTAGAATTTTTTTTTCCAGAATCATAACCGCCAGCTCCGGCATCAGTTTTTTTATCATTACCGCAGATCTGAAATTGAAAATTGACTGGTGACTTACAATCAGGAAGGTTTTGTTTGCTATTATAATTTCCATTACAGCTGTGCATCAATAGGTAGGTGATGACTGCTCCTACACCGGCACCGATTGTTCCAGAACCGACACGATTTTTCCAGATAGAGCTTTCTAGTTTTTTATGTTTAGCTTCTAATTCTTGATATTGTGCAATAGGGATCCGTGATGGTTTAGTTCTTTCTTCGTCTGCCATAAATGTGATAACCTCCTTTGATACTTTTGTCACAGGACAGTGGTATTATATAAATGTTTCTACCGAATGGTTACAACAATTAACACATCACCACTAACTCGTAGACGTCCCTAAGATTGTAAAATGTAAGAAATCAGATAAGAGTAGCCAATTCCAAAGCCACTCCCAGACTGAAAAGCAGGATAAGAAAAGAACCGATGATCCGATATTCCCCTAAAGCGTATTCAGGAACTCTGTCTCCGCCCAGGCGGGCTTTCCAGAAGGTAAAGATAAGCAAGACTGCCTGTAACCCGCCGGCCACCGCCCCGGTAAGGGCTATTATAGCGATAAAAGTGGATAAGGAAAACAAGGTGATTAAAAGCGGTATGGAAAAAGTCAGCAGTACTGCCGTGGAATGGGGAAAGGCATAATCGTACTCATACGTCTCTATCAGGGCGATGCTCAGGGTTAAAAAGGAAGTGAACATCGATAATACGGCGATGATATTGGCCAGAACGCCTAAAATAGGTGAAGAATAGATGCTTAAGGCGACCGTCGCTATCTTCTGATTAGGCTGCAGCACTTCAAAGTTCTCTAAACCGATGATGCCCACCACTACCAAGGTAAAGAGGACGTATAATATGATAGGTATGACTGAGCCGATGATGATGGCTTTTTTCATTTTCTCCTTTTCATTTTCCAGCACTTCCTGCATCTCCGGGACTGCCGCTATGCCTGCCAAGGCAAACAGCACTACCCCATAGGGAGCGAAGAATTTCAGCCAATTATAGCTGGTAAGATTGCTGAAATTAATATCCTGATAGGAAAAGATCCCTATACCTATGATGATGATCAAGAGCATTACAATGAGAAAGAGTTCTACATTTCCTGCTGCTTTAACTCCTTTGTAAATTATTAAGAAAGCAATGATGAAGAAAATGAGGCTATACCACAGTGGATTTCCCCAGCGGAAGATTGCCTTCAGGGTCTCTCCTTCGCCAATTAAATATGCAGTCAAGGCGCCATAGATGGAAAAGAGCATGGAAAACATCATCAGCCGTTTTCCCCATGAGCCGAGATATTTTCCTGTATATCCGGTCAGCTGATATTGTTTCTTAGTTCGGAGCACAATTTCGCCGGTCATTAGATTCAACACCAAAAATGCCAGGCCTAAACCGACGGTAATGATGAATCCAAACAGGAAACCGCTTTGCGCCACCACATACGGAATTGCCAAGATACCTGCACCGACAATTGTGCCTACTAAGGTAGCGATGGCAATAAGAATTTTATGTCTGGCCAAGAAACCTTTTTCTGGTTCCCCTTTTTTTTTGAACATCGATAGAAATTAAGTAATAAAGGTTTATAATGGTTTTGTGGTTAGGTAAATTTATATAGTATTTTTGATTACTATAAAGTATGAGTAGAGGAGAAAGGCACCATAGATCCAGAAGGCATAGACGACTTCATCACACTCATAAACCTTCAATTGCCTCAAGATTTTATAGCATAAGGAGTTTTGTCAGGAGGCATCCTGTTTTTTCTTCGGTTACTAGTATTATTGCAGCTATTGTTTTAGTAAGGATTTCTCTTAGTGATACTTTATTTGGAAATAATGTTTCTGAATTTAGATTATGGTTTGTCTTTGGAGCTATAGTATTGGGAATTATTGGCTTAATTTCTTTGAAAGTTTGGTTTAAGAGGAGAGTTCCCCAGCATTTTACAAAACATGATAGGAACATTACTTGGAGAAATAGATAATCCTGAGCCACTCCCGCACTGGACAACCTTGGCTAGAATATATAAACAAGTTCTTAACAACAATTTAATGAAAAAGAGATGATACAAAACTTCCCATAAAATTCTTTCAGCTTTCAGCAGAGAAGAAATTTAAGGAGTTTTGCAAGAGTTGCTCTTTTTTGAAACTTCAAGTTTGTAAGTATGTAAAACTTGAAGGTGAATGAAAAATGGAATTCAACGAAAATTTAGCCGAGATTGTAGGGATAATGTTAGGAGATGGTGCTCTTTGGTTACAACCAGATTGTGTAAATAGTTATAAAATCATTGTGGCTTCTGATAAAAGAGAAAAAGCATGGCTTACGTATGTTAAATCTTTGTTTGAAGCTTATTTTGAGGAGCCATTCAATATTAAAGAAATAAAATGTGGGTTGCATCTAACAAATTATTCCGCAAAAGTTGCACATAAGTTGCTTAAAGCAGGATTAATCGAAGGAAATAAAGTTGAAAATGAAGTAACTATACCTTCTTGGGTACTAAAAGAGCGAAAATTATTAATAAGGACAGTTCAGGGCTTATTTGACACAGATGGTTGCGTATACAAAAAATATGATACTTATGCTCAGATAGAATTTAAGTTTGGATCTGAAATAACAACAAAATCTGTTCACAATGCTGTTAAGAGGTTAGGCTTTAATCCGACTAAAATCCAAAGACAGTATAATAGTTACACTGGTGGATTTCTTTGGAGATTCTATTTTTCCAGGCAAGCAGAAATTGAACTTTTCTTTACTGAGGTAACACCAAAGAATCCAAAGCATATGGAAAGATATAAAAGAATAAAAGGTGGGGCTGCTGGGATTTGAATTCCTGAGTAACAATTTACTTGTTACTTCCCAGATCAAAAGCTGGCTTCAAGGAAAGTCTTGTCACTGCCTTTCGGCTCAACTCTCCATTACTGGAGGCTCCCATTGTCGGCGGTAGTTTATACCTCTGCCGGATTAAACTACAGCCCCACAAGAAGCTCAAAACCAAGCTCTTTTATTAATATTTTTGTTTTTGAATGGCAATTAATAAAAACCACTGCGTAATTCTTTCCTACATGATCATCTTAGACGGCAACTATGGCGAAGGCGGCGGCGCCTTAGTAAGAACTGCTTTAGCCTTATCAGCCTTGACCGGACAGGAATTCAAAGTAACTAACATCCGAGCAGGCAGAAGTGATTCCGGGCTGAAGGCCCAGCATCTTACTGCCATCAAAGCCTTGAAAGAATTCTGTCATGCGGAAACTAATAACGTCGAGATGGGTTCTACTGAACTGCATTTCAAGCCGGGAAAAATCAAGAAAGGGATTTATGATATAGATATCGGTACCGCCGGAAGTATTACTCTGCTGCTCCAAGCATTGATCCTTCCCAGCTTATTTGCGCCGGGAAAAGTCACCTTCAATATTACCGGCGGCACCTGCGGCAAATGGCAGGCTTCCGTCGATTACTTGCAAAATATTCTGCTTCCCTATCTTCATCGCTTCGTGGAAAAGATTGAGATGAAAATTCTCAAGCGCGGCTATTATCCCAAAGGACAAGGATTAATTCGTTTAGAAATCAGCCCTCGCTTTAATATCCACAAGTACGCATCATTTTCTGCGCTCTCGGAAGAGCTGCCTTTCAAAGTTCCTAAGATAATTTTACTTGAACAAGGCAAATTAGAACAGATCCGCGGCATCGTCAATGTCTCCGCAGAATTACAAGAAAAAGAAGTGGGAGAGAGAATCAAAAATGCGGTAGTTGGCGGCCTGAAACAGTATAATGTTCCGGTCAACATACGAGTAGAATATGCTAAAGCAGAAAGCATCGGTGGAGAAGCCTTAGTCTGGGGAGTTTTCAGCAACGGCGGAAAAGTGGATTATGATAATCCTGTTCTTCTTGCCGGCGATGCCTTGGTCGAGAAGGGAAAAAGTTCAGAAGAGATCGGCAAAGAGGCAGCAGAAGAATTGAAGAAACAGGTTGATATACATTCTGCTGTAGATCATCATCTGGCCGATCAATTGATCCAATTCATGGGATTATTGCCTGGCTCTAAAATTAAAGCTGGAGAAGTAAGCAAACATGCCGAGACTAACATGTATGTGCTCGAGAAGTTTTTACCGGTTGCCTTTAAAGTTGAGAAGAATGTAGTGAGTGTGGAAGAGAAGTAATTATATTTGCAACACAAAAAGCTTTATAAATAACCAGCCGTCTGTAGCATTTCATGTACTTAAAAAAGCAAAAAGGCTTTTTTGGTACATCAAAAATCATGGAGTGATTTTTAATGCAAGCAAAAGTATGTATATCTACCAAGAAACGAATTGACAACGACGAAGGATCAGTTACCTTTCTCTGTCCAAAATGCGGAGACTATGAAATCGTCCGCAGTTCTTTCGCCAGGGTAAATGGATTGAAATATACCTGCCCGAAGTGCGAGTTTACCGGACCTAACTAATGCAGTGTATGTGCGCTCATGGAAGAAGATCTTCAAAGTTTAGCAGACCGTCTGGAAAATGCCAGCAATCCTAAGGAATATTCTTTAGGAAAGTTGATGAGAGAAGCGGTTGAATTAACCACAATTAAGTATTTGTCCGGAATGGGATTAACCGGCGGAGAAAAAGAAAAATTTGTGGGCATGCTTGAGGCTCGGTTAGCAAAATTGTATCAAGAAGCGGATTCGAGAGAGCAAGTATACAGAAAATCATCCTACGTCATTCGACCAAGTCGAAAATCAAGGTAAAAATATGGCCAAAGCGATCATCACTTTCAAATTAATGCCTGAATCTCCTGATGTAGATCTGGAAGCGATCAAGACCAAAGCATTGGAAATTGCTGAGAGAGCAGGCGCTATCGGGCAGATGCAAAGCAAAATAGAACCGATCGCCTTCGGCTTGAAAGCAGTTCTCATTTTAGCGATGTATGAGGTGGAAGGCGCTGATTTCGACGCTATTGCGGAAAAGATGGCTGCCATCAAAGGCGTGCAAAGCGCCGAAGTAGCCAAGATGGATCTTGCTCTCGGATAGATGTTTGGAGCAAAGGTGGCAGTAATAAAGAAGTGGAAAATAAGCGCATTGGATGCTAGTAATTCTAAAGAACTTGCCGATTTAGAACGTAAAATTGAATTTTTTCAAAAATATGCTTCTGCTCTGGATAAAGTTGGGAAGAAAAGAGTTCGCTCCTATGCGATTGATATTGTTTGTTCAGAAAGGAACTATACTGAAATAGAATCTTCCGGTAATTATTTAAAATTTAATTCTGAAGGTAAAGATGGCATGGGTGCACATCTAGAAGTGTATTGCGAAGTAGGGGCAGATGGGTTACCCCGATATGATTTTCGTATCAATGAGTATCATTACAAGGTTATACCTAAAAAGTCAAGAAAGATATAGGAGATTAGATCTTCTGCAACTTATTTACCGAATCGAGTGCTTTTAATCGTTCTCCTGCATCAATGCTCTGCCCCCATAGATTCCAGAATACTTTCTGCAGCCAGGAGATCCATTCTTGTTCTTGGATCAGATAGAACAGGAACGTTTTTTCTTTCAGCTCCCGGCAATATAACGGGCTCATCACTTCTTTGATGGAAACAAAACTGTCGTCAACTACGATCGCCCGCAGCGGCTGTTCGCAATGCCTGATTTCCACTGCATCCCAACCTACACGTTGATTCAGCGAGAGCATTTCTTCAGTATTTTTCTGCGATGTGATATCCACTCTAGTCAGGACTTTTATTCTGATTTTTCTCTTTGCTAAATCCTCTAATACTTTGTGGATGTTCGGACCTAACTCAACCCAGGAGAGATTACCGGAAAAGAATAATATCTGCTGCTGTGCCTGTGGGAGTAAATAGTCAAAACGAATCTGCTGCTGCTGGGAAAATTCAGTCTTCTCAATGAATGCTTTCCTATTCTCAGGATCAACAAATTGGTAAATGTCTAAAGGAGAAAAATCTTCTTTGCGTTTTCCCTGGATAATTTTCAGTAATAACCGTTCCTGATAGGCGCTGCCTTTGGCTCTTTCCAAGGCATTCCAATACACTACTTTCAATGCACCCCTGCTTCCTTCCCGAAAGATTCTGACCGCAATTAATCCAGTTTCCTGGGCAATGAGTTCTACATACCTATCCGCAGTCCGCCAGTTTTTGCCGATAGTTTCTGCTATCTCCTGAATAGTTCTTGGCTTTTGTTGGATAATGCGGATAATACTGTCCTTGATTTCTTTTTGTATCACCATAAATACAACACTGCTACATATTTTTGGTACGTAATTACTATTTTAACTACAAGTATATATGTATTTTGATGGTAAAAACACAAATTCTGGTTGAAGGCCCGGACTGTTCCGGAAAAACGACTTTAGTGGAAAGGCTAAAGAATGAATTACATTGGGATGCCAAAGCGCTGCACCATCTGGAAGGAAATCAATTTAAGAGATATTTGCGTGAATATGCTCTTCAGGAAAAAATTATTTTCAACCGCGGCCATTATTCTGAAATTGCCTACGGAAAACTGTGGAGGGGCGGAAATCCGTTCTCTGAAATGGAAAAGAATATTCTCGACCAGCTTTGCCATCAGAACATGATTATTATTTTTGCCTGTCCGCCGCTTGAAGTGTTACAGCAGCGATATCAGCAAAGAAATTTCCCTCAGCAGATTAAATATGAAGAACTAGGCCAGGTAAGGGAGAATTTTTGTGAGTTGATGGAATCGACGCCACATTTGCTTTACCAATCCTGCTCATATGATGAATTGCAATCCCTTATACAAAATGCGGCCAGAAAAATACAATGATATTGACAGGTTCGGAGATTAAAGAACAAGTTTTACGCAACAAGATACATATTGATCCGTTCGACGAAAAAAATCTCAATCCCAACAGCTATAATTTCAGATTAGGAAATACTTTGAAAGTATACAAACAGAAAATTCTTGATCCAGCTCAGCCCATGGCTTTTGAAGAAATAGTTATTCCGGATGAAGGATATGTGCTCCAGCCCAATCAACTCTATTTAGGACATACCATTGAAGAGATGGGCTCAGATTTTTTTGTTCCCATTATGCAGGCGCGCAGCTCTATAGGAAGATTAGGCTTGTACATCTATCTGAATTCAGGATTAGGCGATCTAGGCTTCAAGAAACAATGGACTTTAGAGCTGCATGCCATCCATCCTTTAAGAGTTTACCCAGAAATGAAAATAGGGCAGATGCTGTTCTGGAAACCGTTGGGGGAAATTAAACTGTATCAAGGTAAATATAAAGATTCAAAAGGCCCGGAAGTCAGCCAGATCTGGAAGGATTTTGAAAAATAATTTTATTCACTACACAACTTATTTATACTTACATAGTTTTTTTCATGTATGCTGAGAAAATTAGGTGCTGCAATTTTAACCATTTTTTTGATAGGCTGTACCGTACATTCACCAGCTCAAAAAATAACTATGGGGGCTTCAACCATGAAACTAACCAGCTCAGCTTTTACCGAAGGAGGAAAAATTCCTTCCAAATATACCTGCGATGGAGAAAATAGTAGTCCGCCATTATCAATCTCCAATGTTCCTGCAAGAGCAAAAAGTTTAGTATTAATCATGGACGACCCGGACATTCCGGAAATAGCGAAGAAAAGTTTCAACGTCAGCGTCTGGGACCACTGGGTTGTTTTTAATATTCCTCCTGGAACAAAAGCACTATCTGAAGGAAAAAATCCTCCGGGTTATCTAGGCAGAAACACCAGAGGCAATAATACTTATAGCGGCCCATGCCCTCCAGATCGAGAACATCGTTATTTCTTCAAGCTCTATGCCTTAGATGCAGAACTAAAACTTTCCCAAGGTTCTAGCAAAGCAGAAGTGGAGAAAGCTATGGAAGGACATATTATTGCAGAAGCGCAGTTGATGGGAAGATATGAACGGGTGAAGAAGTAAGACTATATAAATAATTAATTTTTTTTCCGTCCTTCTCGTAATTCTTCTATCTCTTTTGGAGTCTTCCCTAGTTCTCTTTCATGACCAGGAGCAGCGCCTTCATTTATTTTTATTTGAGGTAGCTCAATTGTAGGCATATATTCTCCTAGTGAATTAATGAGTTTCCCCCATGCTTTGCTAAATTCATCATCAGTCCATCCTAGTGTGTATTGAACTCTTTTAAACGTTGAAGGAAAATTTACTAAATAACCTGCTAATTTCACTGTATCTTTTATATTACTCTTCCCTCCTAGCGTCTGCTCCAGAGCAGCATAAGTGCCTGAAGGTAAATAAAGAATTTTGCTCTCTTCATTAACCACTTCTCCAAAATCTCCCGGGGAATAGGGAAGATTATCTGATGGCTGAATCACCAATCTTTCTAATTTTTTCTCAGTCATTTTTTCTTCTCCTTCTTCCTATCTTTTAAACCTTTCTCAAAATCCAACGATACAGAATTGATGCAATATCTCTTCCCGGTCGGCTTTGGACCATCATCAAATAGATGCCCTAGATGGCCGTCGCATTTCTTGCACCTCACTTCGATCCGATGTATGCCCTGGCTGTAATCATCCTTGGTCTCAATATTCTTTTTGTTGGCTTCAAAAAAACTAGGCCAGCCGCAGCCAGAATCAAACTTGGTGTCAGAAGAAAATAGTTCAGCGCCGCAATCAGCGCACATATACACGCCTTTTTCTTTGTTGTGAAGAAGTTTACCGCTGAAGGGCGCTTCTGTCCCTTTTTCCCGCAGAACATGATATTGTTCCGGCGTTAATCTCTTTTTCTGTAGAACCTCCTTCATAGCCGAATTGAACAAAGCTTAAAATATAAAACCTTCCATAGAGGATTTTGAAAAGCTATCAAAGGCTGATGCCTTTGGAGTTTCCGAAAAACGTAGTTTTTCGATAAACTATTCAAAATCCTTCTTAGAAGGCTTTGCGAAACTAATTTTAGAATACAAAGCCTTCTATAGAAAACCATAAAAAGTCCCCTTTTAATGTATAGTCTCCATGAGAAAATACTTTAATGCTATCAGAAATATTGTAGTTGCGCCAGAATTATATTTCTCCAGGGTTAAGTCCGGATTCTTTTTACTGCTTCTTTTTTCCATCTGCGCCAACTTTTCTTCATCTTTTATTCCCTTTTATTTCAAGGAACAAGGATTTTCTCTCGCTTGGATTATTTTGATGTATGCGATCTATGCTTCTGTCGGGATGATCCTGATTCCATTTTTTA
Organism: Nanobdellota archaeon; assembly: GCA_030697505.1. Taxonomy (GTDB): domain Archaea; phylum Nanobdellota; class Nanobdellia; order Woesearchaeales; family GW2011-AR9; genus JACPIL01. The sequence continues at coordinate 32,053 of JAUYPX010000039.1, forward strand.
GGAACTTCTCTATGCGTACCTATTTTATTGCCGGCTTTCTGATATTTAGTTCTGCTTTAGCTTCTCTTGCTTTACTACCTTCTGCTATTTCATTTTATATATACGCAATTTTACTAGGCCTTAACTTAATTTTATTCTGGCTTCCACTCAATTATCTGTTCTTTCTTAAATCCAGTAAAGATACCAATGCTGTAGATTCTTCACTTTACATGGTCGCGCCAGGAGTGATTGCCATGGTTTTGCCATTGTTTGGGGCTGCGGTGGCTGATTCTATGGGATATGTTTGGCTTTTTGGACTTGCTGCTTTACTTTATTTATTACCCATCATTTTTGTTTATAAAAAAATTCCTGAGGAGAAAATAACCACGGTTCCATTCCTAGAAGGAGTGCGGCATTTCAAAGGTTTGAAAACCATCAGCATGTTTGAAGGGGCTTTGCAGCATTTCAGCGGCATCGTGGTTGCAGTCTATGCTTTACTCTTTCTAAAAACAAATCTTGAAGTAGGATATTTCTTAAGCTACCTTGGCTTGCTTGGATTTATCATCGGCATGCTCCTCTCACGGTACTCTGACAAGAATCAAAAAAGGAAAGCCTTCATTTTCGTTCTCTTCGGCCTGATGTCATTGTCGATATTTATCCTTCCCCTCTCCAAAGAAAATATCACTTGGTTTATCACGGTGGGGATATTTACGGTAATTTATACTATCTCCTCACCGCTGCGCTTAGCAGTTTCTCTTGATGTGCGCATAGCGGACATGAATTTTTGGAAGATTCGTGAATTCTTCCTGAATGTAGGCAGAGTAGCGACTCTTTTAGTGACAGTTGTTTTGTTTAGTCTACAACAATATTTCTTGGTCTTTGCGCTCTTTGGATCTATTGCCTTGGCTTATCCATTTTTAGTGAGCTATAAATTGAAAGAAGTGAAGTGAGAATAATTTATTTTTTCATCACCTTTACTACTTCCTTAACACTCTTTTCAGTCTTAATCCCCGTCCAAGAAAACTGAGTCCGTACACCTTTCACTTTCTTCAAGATTGGTTCTAATTTTGTCGTTTCCAAGCCATACTTCTTGGCGATGACGTGCAGATCATAAAATCCAACTCTATCATTCTTTGATTCTTGATACAGCAGATCTAAAAATCTCTCTTCTTCGGGAAAAGGATTTTCTTTTTTCATTTTTGCAATGAGTTTTTTGTCAGATAAATTTCCTTTCCATAAAGGGCCGAAATACTCGAATCCTTCTGCTTGATTGAACTCAGAAACTGTAAACTCCAAAGTTTTGGGATTAAACAGCAAATACTGGTGCTCTTTCAAGATTTTGTCACATTTTTCTTTCCCTTTCACGCATTTGAAATAGATCCGAAAATAATGATCCTTATGATATGCTAGTATAGGAATCAAGGCTTTGTCGAACTGTACTCCTTGCAATTGCACTTTCCGAATAAGAATCCGTAACCCAATCTCATGCATCATATAATTGCGCACCGCTTTAGCCCAGTATTTCCGCTTCGTAACTTTTGGATATGTGCCAGTAAGTGCAGCAGTATCGGTCGCAGTTATCGCAATAATTCCTTCACGAGTGATTCGCGCCACTGCAGATGCCAGAAATGGATTAGGGCTGCCGAAGGGATCAATATCAATATAATCAAAATAGCCGCAGAATTCATCGCCAATACAATTCTTCACTTGATTCAGCAAAAACAGATTGGCATCATCATTATGAATGATAAGTTTATCGCGTAGATCATTTTTCACAGCATTTAGTTTCAGATTCTCCGCCATCACTTTAGGAAAATTCTCTTTTATGTCGTTCACAAAAATATTTTTTATTTTCCCAGCTTCAAGTTCTTTCAAGAACCGCAGCTCGCGGATTCCAGATCCAGCAAGAGGAGAAGCGATATTCATCTTTTCATTCTCAACAGAATTCAGCAGCAGGATGGCAATATTGCGATTTGATTTCATCACCGGATTATAAAATACTTCCATCTGGGCATGAACATCTTTGGGTGGAAGTTCTATATCTATTTTACAGGAATGTTCGGTGATCAAGTTTTTCATTTTATGCGAATATTTTCTTTCCTATCCTCACCCTAGTTGCCCCTTCTTCTAGAGCAATCCTATAGCTCTCAGACATCCCCATGGAAAGCATAGATAGGTTATATTCTTTTTGGAGCTTATCAAAAATGATCTTCATCTCTTTAAAATAAGGGCGAAGTTCTTCTGCATCAGCAAGAGCTGGCCCCATAGTCATCAGTCCTTTCAATCGAAGGTTAGTGAGTCTTGAAATATTGGCGGCTAGTTTTTCTACTTCTTCCGGAGCGCAGCCGGTTTTGTTTTTCTCTTTTGCAATATTCACCTCTATAAGAACAGGCATATTTTTATTTATTTTTTTACATTCTTCATTAATTTTTTGTGCAAGGGGAAGACTATCTGCGGTTTGAATCAGGTCAAATATTTTCACCGCCGTTGATACTTTATTTCTCTGTAAGTGCCCTAGGAGATGAAATGCAACTTTACCCGCTAAATGATGATGTTTTTCCGCTGCTTCTTTGACGTAATTCTCTCCGATAATTGTTATTCCGGCAGAAATCGTTTTGTTTATCTCTTCTACCGTCCTTCCCTTAGTTGCAACAACTAAAGTTACTCCCTTTAGTTGTCCTTTTATTTGTTGAATTTCCTGTTCAATCACTTTATTGGTAAGATAAAAAGAAATAACTTAAATCTTTTGACCTATTTTTTTATCTTGTATTCTAGAGTGTCTTGCTCAGCAAGTTCCTGCGGCAATCTCCATTCCCCTATCTTGCGTTTCGCTTTTTCTTCTCCCCAGATTGTCGATAAGATATGTTCGGTATCTTCATACCAGGTTTGTTTTCTGATCGCTGAAGCATCGATAGTCTTTGCAGGGCTATTGATGATGGAAGAAGCCATGTTCCTGAACATAATTGGCTGATTAAAATTAACATAGCTCTGTTCATCTTCTAACCTTAACCCAAGACAATCATGGACTTGGCCAACTTTAGCAATCTTTTGGATAAAGATTATCGCTCGATCAAGTGTATAAGCAGGGGTATAATCCTGCAAGCCATGTTTTTTGTTGTGATTCATTATATCCGTAGTCCCTTTAAGTGCTCGGACATAAAAATCTCCAGGAACATAATCACTTCTATGATGTGCAAATTGGATAGCCAGCACTTTGTGTTGTCTATCAGTATAGAGAAGCCGGTATCTTACCATTTTTTTTAAGGGCCATAGTTACTTTAAAAAGATTATTATGAATTTTGATTAACCTACCAGCATAAATTTAAAAAGAATCATTCAGCTTTACTGCTCATGGCAACCCGCAGGCCGATCGTAACTGTACTCGGACATGTCGATCACGGCAAGTCCAGCATCTTAGACCGCATCAGAGGCACTGCTGTCGTTGCGAGAGAAGCAGGAGGCATCACTCAGGCTATCGGCTGCAGTATTGTGCCTATCAAAACTATCCAAACTATCTGCGGGCCGTTGCTGAATGCTATCAAATCGGGATTGACTATTCCGGGCTTATTGTTTATCGACTCTCCCGGGCATGCAGCATTCACCTCGCTCAGAAAACGCGGCGGGTCTTTGGCCGATATCGCTATCCTCGTGGTAGATATCAATGAAGGATTTAAGCCGCAGACTACTGAATCTATTGAAATCCTGAAAGCAAATAAAGTGCCCTTCATCATCGCCGCCAACAAAATAGACCTTCTGCACGGCTGGAAGTACGACTCCAAAAAATTCTTGCTGGATAACATTAATTCTTTTGACTACAATCTTCAGGGAAACTTTGAAAAGAAAATGTACGAGTTGGTTGCTCAAGTTGCTGAACATGGCCTGCAGGCAGAACGCTTTGACCGCGTCAGCGATTTCACCAAGCAGATCGCGATCGTTCCTGTCTCTGCCCATACTGGACAGGGAATTCCCGAACTATTGATGGTGCTTACCGGCTTGGCGCAGAAGTATCTGGAAAAGCAATTGGAGACAGAAGAGAAAGGCTACTGCGAAGGAACCATCCTGGAAGTGAAAGAAGAGAAAGGTTTAGGCATGACTCTTGATTGTATCATCTACAGCGGAAAACTGCGGGTGAATGATATCTTAATAATTGGCAATCTCGAACAGCCAATCGTCACCAAGATCCGCGCGCTCTTGGAACCAGCAGAATTAACGGAGATGCGGGAGAAGAAAAGCAAGTTCCAGAATGTCAAAGAAGTCATTGCCGCGACCGGAGTGAAAATTTCCGCCCCCGGTTTGGAAACCGTCATCGCCGGCATGCCTTTACGCAGCTGCTCTGGAAAAGCGGAAGAAGTTGAAAAATTGAAGCAGGAAGTGCAGCAGCAGGTAGAAGAAGTCGTTTCTCTGGTAGAGGCAGAACAAGGAGTGATGATCAAAGCTGACACTATCGGCGGCTTGGAAGCCTTGCGCCATCTGTTGGAAGAGAAAAATATTCCCATCGCTTCCGCTTCTTTAGGAGATATCACTAAAAAAGATCTGTCCAAGCTGGAATCATTAAAAGACAAAGATGAGTTTACCGGTGTTTTGATCGGCTTTAACGTCAGAGCAGCTCCGGAAATTCTTGAATATGCAAAGATCAAAGGATTAACTACTATCTTGAACGAAGTGATCTACAAGATCATTGAAGATTATGAAAAGTATGTCGAAACTTTAAAGAAAGAGATCGAGCTGCGTGAGTTAGCCAATATTGTCCGCCCCTGCAAGTTTTTTGTGATGAAAGGGTACATTTTTCGACAGAGCAATCCTGCCATTGTCGGGGTAGAGATAGAAGTGGGCAGAATCCGAACTGCTGATCCGATCATGCGCGCGGATGGGATGCGCGTTTCTACCGTCAAAAGCTTAGGCGAAGAGCAGGAATCATTAACCGTTGCCGAACAAGGCAAACAGGTAGCCATGGCCATGGATGGAGTGACCATTGGAAGACAAGTTAAAGAAGGAGATTATCTCTATACCGATATTTCTGAAGAACATTTCAAAAAATTAAAAGAATTGAAGAAAAACCTTTCCAAGAAAGAGCTGGAAGTGCTGAAGGAAATTGCTGAGATTAAGCGGAAAGAAAACCCGGTATGGGGGGTGGGATAGATGCAAACACTTACTATCCTCAACACCCGAGATATCAAGAAAATCCGCCAGCTCTTTGAAGAAACTTATGGGGCGTTCTTTACCGGCGATTATGCCTATCTACAAGGTAAGGATGGCCGGCTTTCCCTGATCAACAAAGATATGGCCAAGATAGACCTGCAGAAATTACGGGTAGATAAATTCGGCTTGTATGTTGCGGAAATCAAAGGCAATTCTGTTCGTCTAAGTAAGGAAGGCGCGCAGTTGTTAGCCAAAGAAGCTCAGGATAAACTAAAAAATGTCATAGAACTGGATAGCCGAGAAATAAAAGCCTATTTCCATGGCATAGACTTGAGAAAAGATTTAGGTCCGGAAGCAAGATTTGTGCTGATAGAATATGATGGTGATATTGTCGGCTGTTCCAAATATAAAGAAGGAATCATTCTGAATTACTTGCCGAGGATACATAGAGGAGAAGTGATTGTGTAGTCAATTATAAATGATATCTTTTACCAAAATTCTTGACTTTGATACTCTTTTGTTTCATAATTAATTTCATTTTCTTAATGAAATTTGCTTTAAGAAAATAGTTTTCATATAAGATTATATTCTCTTTTTTAGTTTCCATAAAAAATCTTCACTAATTTGGGTAAATCTGATTTTGCTTTCTCACCTTGCAAGATGCGTTTGAGCAAAGTTTTTGGTCTTATCCAGAAAGATTCTACAAAATCATCTTTATTGTAGTTTGGAACTGCATCACTCTTGATTTCGTATACTTCCATGAAAGCAGAAACTTTGTCTTTATGCGGGGTTAAGTGTCCGAGTTTACGGTAAGGGATGACCCCCAGGTCCAAATTAGTTTCTTCTTTTGTTTCTCGTTTAAATGATTTTTCATAGGTTTCGCCGCTTTCCACATGACCGCCGACACTCACATCCAAACAAAGAGGAAATATTTTCTTGTGCGCCGTACGCCTGGGAATCCATAGCTCCCCTTTAGAATTTTTAATAAAAGCGTTAATTACTCTAAAATTTGACGACCCTTGAGCATAAACTACAGAACGTTTTTCTTTTCCGATGACTTGGTCGTTTTCGTCTACTAAGTCAAGAGTCTCATCATACGCAACCATCTTTAATTCAGCACATCTTCAATCGCTTTCTTGCCTTTCAGCTTCTTAGGCTCATCCTTAGCCTGTGCAGCCAAATCGACGCCTACATCCTTCAATTCTTTGATATGCATCTGCATCAATTGTTCTACGATCTGCAGAATCCGCATCAATTCTTCCCGTTCCTTGCTTAACGTAGCTAAAGAACCCTTGTGGAAGCCTACTTTTTCATCCTTAGACATATCGTTGGTTGCCATGGATCTATAAGTTGCTGTTTTCTTTATAAATTTTATGAGAATGTTTTTAAAGCGCAAAATTCTTCCTCGACATAGGTGAATAGATGAAATACGATGTTCTTTGTGTAGGCTCAGCAACGGTAGATACGTTCCTCACCGTTGAACAGCCTTTTTCCTCCCTCAAGCTGGGCGATAAAGTTTTGGTCAAGTCAGTTGAGAAGCGCTCCGGAGGAGGAGCGACGAACTCTGCTGCTGCCGTAGCCAAGTTAGGATTGAAAGTGAAAACGCTCACCAAATTGGGAAATGATCATGACGCAGGTCTTATCTTGGCGGAATTGAAAGCGCTGGGAATAGAAAATATCTGCCATAGTAAAAGCAAACAGCAGACCGATTTAGCTACTATAATCTCATCCACTAAAGAAAAAGATAGGATCATTCTGGTGCACAAAGGAGCTTCAACTGATCTATCCGCTAAAGACTTTTATTCTTCTCAGGTCAATCCTTCTTGGATTTATTTAGCTACACTAACCGGAAAATCTCTCTCAGCAGCATATGCCATAGTAGAACTTGCCAGCAAAAAAGGCATCAAGTTATTATTCAATCCTTCACTCTACTTAGCGCAGCAGGGAACAAAAAATCTTTCAAAAATCTTACAAAACACTTCAGCACTGGTGCTCAATAAAGAAGAAGCGCAGGCCTTGTTGAAAACTTCCTCAAATAACTTCCAACACCTTCTTAAGGAATTGCAACAATGCGGTCCGAAAATAGTGATAGTTACCGATGGAAAGCGCGGCTTGTACGCCTTGCAGAATCATACTATCTATTCTTTAACCAAAACTCCCAAGGTGAAGATAGTGCATACTACCGGCGCTGGTGATGCGTTTACGTCCGGATTCCTTGCCGGCTTGATAAAGAAATACTCCTTCGAAGATGCCTTGCGTCTAGGACAAGTGAATGCTTCCTCAGTTATCCAATATGTAGGCGCTAAGAACGGTCAACTGACGGAAAAGGAAGCAAAAGCGATGATGAAAAAGTACAAGATTCAAATCACTATCAAGAGGCTCTGAAATGTTTGCCGATACTAAAAAATTATTGCTGAAAGCGCAGCAAGGTAAATACGCCGTTGCTCACTTTAACATCAACAATATGGAGATAGTGCAGGGTGTAGTGGCCGCAGCAATAAAATTGAAAGCGCCGGTCATCCTAGCCACTTCCGAAGGAGCATTGAAGTATGCGGGCATGGATTATCTCTATGCCATAGCAAAAACTGCTTCCGAGCAAGCAAATGTTCCCATCGCTTTACATCTCGATCATGGAAAAGATATGCAAACTATCAAAAAAGCAATACAGATAGGCTATTCTTCGGTGATGATCGATGCTTCACACGAAAAATTCGAGAAAAATATCCGCTTGACTAAACAAGTAGTGGCCCTTGCCCATAAAAAAGGAATTTCCGTGGAAGCAGAATTAGGAACGATCGGCGGAGCGGAGGATTTAGTTTCTTCTCGAAACATCATTTACACTGATCCAGAAAAAGCCAAAGAGTTTGTGCAGAAAACTGGCTGCGATTTTCTGGCCGTGGCCATCGGCACATCTCATGGCGCATACAAGTTTGCCGGAAAAGCGTCCTTGCGGCAAGATATTCTTCAGCAAATAAAAAAGAAAGTAAAAGTTCCTTTAGTGCTGCACGGCGCTTCCGGTGTACCTCAGGGTTTAGTGGCCATGGCCGAAAAGTATGGCGCAAATCTGTCGGGAGTGAAAGGCGTTCCTGATGCGCAAATCAAGATGGCGATTAAGGAAGGGATTACCAAAATAAATACTGATACAGATGTTAGGATTGCTTTTGATGCTGGCGTGCGAAAAGCGCTGCAGACTGCGCCGAAAGATTTTGATCCAAGGCATATCTTAGCTCCCGCTCGCGATTTGATTCAGCAAATAGCCGAACAGAGAATAAAAATATTTAGATCAGTGAACAAGGGATAAGGAAGGGAGGTAACTATGAAACCAATCTACATCGGAGCAGATCACGCCGGATTTGCGCTTAAAGAAAAGATAAAAAAATGGCTGGATCATAAGCGTGTGCCTTATGTTGATGTCGGAAATCGCAAGCTTGATCCTAAAGATGATTATCCGGATTTTGCCGCGGCACTGGCGAGGAAAGTTGTCGCTGATAAAAGTTTGGGTATCCTGGTATGCGGTTCTGCGCAGGGCATGTGCATCGCTGCCAACAAGATCAAAGGCGCAAGAGCGGTTATTCCGTATTCCCTGCGGGAAGCAAGATTATCCAAGGAACACAATAATGCGGATATTATGTGCTTGTCCGGCTGGTTCACTCATCTGCATAAATCGAAGAGAATGATCGAAGTATTTTTGACCACTCCTTTTTCGAAAGAACCTCGCCATGCGCGCAGGCTCCAGAAAATCAAGAGATTAGAACGATGAGCCAGAAAGTTTTCCCGTCAGTGATGGTCAAAAGCCAGAAAGAATTAGATCAAATGCTCAGTAATTTGCATGGCGTTGCTAAATATTTACATTTAGATGTTGCTGATGGAAAATTTGTTCCCAGCAGATCATTATGGTTTCCATTCAAGTTATCGACAAAATTCAAGTATATCGCTCATCTGATGGTGGAAAATCCAATAGCTTGGATCAGGAAGCATGGAAAGAAAGTTGAGTTTTGTGTAGTGCAAGCTGAGACAGTTAATATTTCTAATTATATCCGGAAAATAAAATTACTCAATAAGAAAGTTGCCTTCGCTTTAAAACCAGAGACCAGAGTGGGAAAAATAAAGAACTATCTGAAAGATATCGATTATGTCTTGATCTTGACGGTCCATCCCGGATTTTACGGCAAAAAATACTTGCAATATCCTTTGAAGAAGATTGCGGAGATTAAGAAAATGAATCCAAAGGTTAAAGTCATTGTCGATGGGGGCATGAACTATCTTACTGTCAAAGATGCAGCCAAAGCCGGAGCAGATTATATTATCTCTGGGAGTTTCATTACTAAGGCAGAGAATCCGAAGGAAAGGATGAGAGAGATGGAGAAAGGGTTTTCTGGGAAGTGAATTGATTTAATCTATGGCATATTTATATTTTTTTACTAAATTTTGTTCACCACTGGACACCCACTGGACAAGTTCTCTAACTTCCAATGGTTCAAAATTTTAATGATTAAAGCTGTATTCTCAATATTTCACTATCCACTCCCGCACTGGACAACCCCGGCTAGAATATATAAACCAGTTCAAAACAAAAAGAAATAAGCCCAGGTCGCTTAACCTGGTATAGCGAGAGCGTGAAAATCAACACAAGAAATCAAACAAAGATTTGATTTCTGTGCAAAAATGTGATAGTTTTCACATTTTTTGCAACGATTGATTTTCTGCTCTGAAATTAAGTAGTTTCTTAATTTCATGAGTCTGAAACTCCGGGCAAGGAGTCCAGAAAACTCTTTTGTCCTGACCGACTTTGTGGGTTCGAATAGTTTCCGAAACTCGTGAGGAAACGAACGAGAGCGGATCTCGACTTTCCCACCCTGGGCGATTTAACACTTGAGAACTTAATAAAACTTCCTATGAAAATAACCGACTTAGCGCCGGAAAATCGTCCCCGAGAACGATTGCAGCAGCAAGGAGCGCATACCCTCTCCTCAGCTGAACTATTGGCGCTGATACTCAAATCTGGCACTAAGAAAGAAAACATTCTGGAAATTTCCAATAGACTTATTTCACAATACGGCTTGCAGAATCTTGGCACTTCTTCTCTCCAAGAGCTTCAGCAGCAGTATGGCATAGGCCCGGTACGATCATCACAGATTGTGGCTTTATTTGAATTATACAAGCGGCTGAATATCAGTCAAGAAAAAAAGAAAATTGCCTGCGCTAAAGAAGTGGCAGAAATTTACCTCCCCAAAACTCAATCCCTGCAAAAAGAAAATTTTATCGCTGTCTATCTTGACGCCAAGAATAACATCATCGCTGATGAAACCATTACGGTAGGAATTCTTAATTCCTCTCTGATACATCCCCGGGAAGTGTTCCATGGTGCAATCAAACACTTAGCTCATTCGGTTCTGGTCCTGCATAATCATCCCTCTGGCGATCCTGAACCATCAGCAGAAGATCTGCAAATAACCAAGGTTTTGGAGAAGACCGGAAAGTTGATGGGCATTCCATTGCTGGATCACGTTATTCTCGGGAGAGATAGTTGGTGGAGCTGGGCGGAATCGACACAGTGATATTACAAAAGTTTACTTAGCGCTATCGGTGGCGGTGCGACGGTTTTTGTGCCAAAAACCTACTCAGCACCCCGTAAGGGACGACCCTCGCTTCGTGCACGCCACCTTTAGCGCAAGACAAGACTGGGGACGCGCCCTCCGGGCTGTCTTGTAGGATATGCAATGCATATCCGTCTTGCCGCTAATGTGGTGGCGTAAAAGAAATATTCTTAATGTATAAGAAACCTTTAAAAACAAACCTGACTATTTCTACTTCATGGCTAAGAAAAAAGCCTCTGAAGCAGCAGCAGCTGAAACTTCAGAAGAGCAGAAAGTAGAACCTAAAAAACCGAAAAATTCCGTATTAGGCATTCTTGCCGGAGAACGGGTCATTACTGAATCTTCTGATGATGCGCGTGAATTCTACAACCAGTCTCGTTTTGGAACCCTCAATGAAGGAGGGAAAGTTGAATTATCACTGTTAGAAGCATTGTATTTGCTGGAACGGGAGCGTCTTTTAATAAAAAGCGAATCCGGTAAAGTCCTGCCCTTTGAACTATATGTCAAGAAAGCCCGTAAAGTAGAGCCTAACTTCTGGATCAGATATGTTGTTTTTAGAGATATGAGAAACCGGGGCTACATAATCAAAACTGCGCTTAAGTTTGGCGCAGATTTCCGCGTCTACGATCGTGGCGTAAAACCGGGAGAAGATCACGCCAAATGGATTGTCTTTCCCGTTCATGAAGCCAGTGTTTTCACCTGGCACGAATTCAGCGCCAAGAACAGAGTCGCTCACAGCACCAAGAAGCGATTATTATTAGCTATTGTCGATGATGAGAATGATGTAACCTATTACCAGGTCAGCTGGACCAGGCCATAATCCTATCGTTAATATTTATCGTAAGAAAGGAAATCCTTTCAACTGCAGATATGATATTCTTCACATCTGCAGTAAAGAAAACTATATAAAAGGCCTTTCTTCCCAGTTCCTATGCGCGACCAGGAGAAGATTCTCTATTTTTTGAAAGTAGTTGGACCTACTATCCCTTCTAAAGTAGCTAAAAATATCAACACCGAAATTCTGCTGGCTTCCGCCCATCTTTCTGATCTGGCGGCGCAGGGCAAAGTCAAGATTTCTAACTTGAAAATCGGCGGAGGTTCGCCGCTGTATTATCTTCATGGACAAGAGGAACAATTGTATCATTTTGCCGCCGGCAATCTTAATCCAAAAGATTACCAAGTATTGGAAATATTAAGACAACAGAAAATTATGCGGGAAAATTCTCTCGATTTACTTTCCCGGGTTGCCCTTCGTTCATTGAAAGATTTTGCCATCCCCTTGCATGTGACGGTTGGCGAAAAAAAAGAGCTCTTCTGGAAATGGCATCTTCTCTCAGATGAAGAGGCCTCTGCCAGTATTAAACAACTGCTCTTTGTCAGGGAACAAACCGCCCCATTTCAAACTCCCCATGATCCTGAAGGACAGCAGTCTCTTTCCCCGGCGATATCAGAACAAGCTTGGGAATCGCAAACCAAGCTGGAAAATGCCTCAGAATTACAGAATATGCCTGCTGTAAGCTTAGAGCAGGAAGAACTTTTGGAAGAAACAGATCAGCAGCAGGGACCAGCAGAAGAACTCCAGCAAAAAATTGAGAAAGTGTTGTCGCAAGCTAAATCCAAATCTCCGCGGACTAAAATGATCTCCAAGAAACCCAAACTCCAAGAGGGAGTTCAAGATAAAATTCAGGATAATTTCTTTCCTTCCACTGAATCCTTCCTGGCTGGCAAGGGGATCATCATCCAAGAAAAAGAGATAGTCCGCAAGAATACGGAAGTCAATCTCTTGATCAAAGTCCCTTCTGCGGTGGGGACAGTGACCTATTTCTGCAAAGCCAAGAAAAAAGCAAGATGCGATGAAGGCGATGTATCTGCAGCCTATATGGAAGCGCAGATAAAAAAACTCCCTTTACTATTCCTTTACACTCATGAACTTACCAAGAAAGCGCAGGAGATGCTGGCCGCTGAGGCATTTCAAAATGCCTTGGTTGCGAAATTAGAAAGAGGGGATGGACAATGATCGACTACCAAAATGCAGCTAATGAAATGAAAGCTGCTGAAAAGAGAATAAAAGATAATTTTGTCGAGTTGGGGACTTTTGATTACCAACGTGCAGAACATTTCTATGATTACTTTAAGCATAACCGGCGGGAAGATTTAGAGCGGTTTCTAAAGAAAACCGTGGCTTCAAGAGCTCCGCTTCACAGCATCAGAAAAGATTTCCGTAAAATAATCGGATGCCTGTCTGTGGTAGAAAAAAATGCACATAAAAACCACAACTTTAAGGTTCTACTGAAGCGGGTCAAACATATGCAAAAGCTCCTGGGCGATTTCTTCAAGCTTAGAAGGACTCAGATAAAAGCATGCCGATCCTTGCTTCGTACTGAAACTGTTCAGAATCCTGTCCTTAACAGAGTATATGAAGGATACAAAAAATGTATCTGCAAGATACAGGAGAAGCGCCTTATCCTCTCTTTTGGGAAAGAACGTGATCTGGTCATCTTGTTCGAAGGATTCTTCAAACAGGAGAGAGAGCGTGTTGATGCCGCCTTCCAAACCTATCTCAATGAAAAAAATAAGAATCTGTCCATGACGGAAGCGCCGCTTGCGGTGGTAGTCCTGATGCCGGCGGTAGGGACTTCTTTAGCTTTAGCCGTGCATGCTGCCTTTCAGTGGGCTAACCGACACGGCTCTAACCATAAGCTGCTCGTAAAACCATCATCATCCGAGGGAAGAAATGGGACTGCAGTTTAAGGAGTTAGTAGTAAAGAAGGAAATTTCTATCTCTGATCTGAAAGGTAAAGTATTAGCAGTGGACGCTATGAACATGCTTTACCAATTTCTTACTACCATCCGCTCCCCCGACGGAACTGTTCTTACTGATAGCAAAGGCCGGGTCACTTCGCATCTGATCGGCTTGTTCAGCAGAACTACCGCTTTGATGGAGCAAGGCTTGAAATTGGTGTTTGTCTTCGATGGAAAACCGCCGGAAATAAAGCAGAAGACCTGGGAGAAGAGAGCCGCCGTAAAACAAGAAGCATCCTTAAAACTAAAAGAAGCCACCGAAGATAAAGATCTGGAATCCATGCGCAAGTTTGCCGCCAGGACCGCCATCCTAACCAAAGACATGCGTGAAGATGCTAAAGCGGTCATCACTGCTCTCGGCTTACCGATCGTGCAAGCCCCTTCGGAAGGAGAAGCGCAGACCGCGTATATGGTAAAAAGAGGCGATGCCTATGCTTCAGTGAGTCAGGATTATGATAATTTGATTTTCAACTGCCCATTATTGGTGCGCAATTTGTCCATCGAAGGCCGGCGCAAGAAAGCTGGAACGTTAGCTTATCAAAAAGTGAGTCCGGAGTTGATTTCCCTGCCGGACGTGCTGGATCATTTGAAATTAGATCTAGATCAATTAATTGTGCTGGCTGTTCTAGTCGGAACAGATTACAATCCCGGCGGAGTAAAAGGCATCGGCCCAAAGACTGGATTGAAATTACTGAAAGAATATGGCACTGATTTTAAGGCTCTCTTTAAAAAAGTAGAATGGCAGAAATCATATCCTGATCTGGCCTGGCAGGAAGTGTTCGATACTATAAAAAACATTCCGGTAACTGATAAATATGGATTGGAATGGAAAAAGGTAGATGAACAGAAACTCTTTCACTTATTAGTTGAAGAGCACGGTTTTGGTGAAGAGCGTGTTAGGACAAAAATAGAAAAACTGAAAGGAATGCAGAAAGAGATGGCCCAGAAGGGATTGAAGAACTTCTTTTAAGAAATAAATGGTGTAAGTGATATAAAATGTTAGTCTTAGTGGGGTCAAAAAATCCAGTAAAGATAGAGGCAACTAAAGAAGCCTTTACCAAATATTTTGATCAAGTGAAAGTATTAGGGATTGAGGTTGACTCCGGGGTGCCAAGCCAACCCGTAAATCATCAAACTTATCATGGAGCAAGAAATAGAGCTTTGACTTTAAAGCGACTTGCTCAGGAAAAATATCCGAACGCGACCTATTTTGTCGGGATCGAGGGTGGAATAGAAGAAACAAATTCAATTTGGTTCTCTTTTGGTTTGATCCACGTGATTGATATTAATGGAAGAGAATCAGTAGGAAAGTCTCCGCATTTTATTTTGCCTAATCATATAGTGCAAAAACTTCTTGCCGGAGAAGAGCTCGGGAAAGTTATGGATCACCATACCGGACAAGAGAACACCAAACAAAAAATGGGCACAGTGGGAATCCTGACTCATGGAAAAATGGATCGAAAGGAGTTATATATTCATGGCCTGACCATGGCTTTGATTCCTTTTGTGAATGAAAATCTTTATTTTTCAAAATGAGTTTCTCGACACTTTTATAAAGTTTCAATCTCTTCTCTCTTCCATGCTCGCAGCCTACACCGAACTCAGATACGCAGAAAAAGTAAAACAGTTTCTTCTCAAAAAAGGATTCCTTCACCAAGATCACCTGCCGGTGAAAGAGCTGGACCATATATTTTTTGCCATGACTAAAAAAGTAGCTGTTCCTCATGCTAAAGTTGTCAACACTAAATTCTCTTTCCCTGAACGGCAGAAAGCAGTTACTGTTGATGAGCTGCTCAAAAAAGAGCTGACTGCCAAAGAAATGGAACTACTTCCCCGGACGCAGGAACTGGTAGGAGAGATTCTCATTTTAGAAATCCCTGAAGAATTAAAAAAGAAAGGGAAAGTGATTGCTGAAGCCTATCTCAAGGTAAACAAGCATATTACTACAGTAGTCAAGAAAAGCGATATCCATACCGGGCAATATCGCACCAGAAAAGTAACTATCCTAGCTGGAAAGAAAACTAAAGAAACCATACATCATGAAAATGGCATAGAATTAAAGCTGCACTTGGAGAGGACCTATTTCTCCGCCAGAAGCGGAAGTGAGCGTTTGAGAATCGCTCAATCAATCAAGCCGGGAGAGGAGGTCTTAGTCATGTTTTCTGGCGCTGCGCCGTATCCATTAGTCATCGCCAAGAATTCAGAAGCGCGGCATGTCTATGGCATTGAATTAAATCCCGAGGCTCACGCCTATGCTGTAGAAAATGTGCTGCTCAACAATCTCCAAGATAGAGTAACAATTATGCACGGAGATGTAAAACATAAAATTCCACCGCTGAAAAAGAAATTTGATCGCATCGTCATGCCTTTGCCTAAAACTGGAGAGCAATTCTTGGATCTGGCTTTGCTCAAAGCAAAGAAAGGCGCTATTATTCACTTGTATTCTTTTCTTGATGAAGCTGAAATCAACCCTTATGCTAAAAAGGTCAAGCAGATCTGCAAGAAACTCGGTAAGGAAGTCAAAGTCCTGCGCAAAGTCAAATGCGGGCAATTCTCGCCGGGAACTTTTAGAGTATGCTTGGATCTGAAAGTGCTATAGTTTTATCACGATACACATCGATCAATCTTTGTACTACTTTTTCCTCCGCATACAATCCCTTAACAACTTTTCTTCCTTTCTTGCCCATTTCTTTTCGCAATGCTGGGTTGTGCATTAATAGAGTTATAGCTTCCCGCAACTGCTGCACATTTCCTGGATCAACTAAAATACCCGTTCCCTCGGCCATGGTCTCTTTAATCCCGCCAATGGCTGAACCGATCACCGGCTTTCCTGCGGCCATGGCTTCGATAGCGATCCTGCCAAACGGTTCCGGCCAGATGGAAGGGAAAACAACGATATCTGCCTGAGCATACAAAGAAGGGATTTTGTCGTAAGGAACTGGCGGATGAATTGTTGCAGATAAATTCTTATTTTGGATCATCTGCTGCAATTCCTCTTTCAATGCTCCTTCGCCATAGATTTTACACTCGACATCTAAGCCCTGGAACGCTTCCAGTAACACCTGCGCTCCTTTCGAACGTATCAAAGAGCCAAGAAACAATACTTTTGTTTTTTCTTTTTTTGCGATTTCATTTTTGATAGTATCTATCTTGAACTTGGTAATATCAAGAGCATTAGGTATGGCCGTGCTTTCATGTCCCTGCTGTTTCAACAAGTTCTGTACATACTCACTGATAGCGATAAGATTGCAATACTTCAGCGCTTCATTGAGTTGGCTATAATAATAGTAAATATAAGATAGGCCAGGAGCGTTGTATTTCAGATACCACTCATTTTTCATCTTGCCGATCTCTGCAGAATCGCGCTGGCAGGAAAGAAATTCTGTAAAAGAACACTTTACTTTGCACTCGCTTTTGCCGTGGAAGATACGATCTCCTTTTGGGCAGAGAGTAGGATAGCTTTCGATCGTCGCAAATAAAGGAATTCCAAAACCCTTTAACTGAGACGCAGCAATGATACTGGTCCCGATAAAATGAATAGCTTCGATTTGCTTCTTCTTCACGATCTTATTGACTTCTTCAACTACCGATTTTGGAAAAATCAAAGAGCGTTTTAAATTCTCCACTAATCCTGAAGGGTTGTCTCCCGTTCTTAGTTTGCGGTAGATGGTTACTCCTTCTTTTTGTTCTGTTTCTGGTAGTCCAAAATGCTGTGAAGTCAGTACAGAAACTTCCACTCCACTCTCAGCCAATGCTGTAGCTAGAAGTTCCAGATTAATTTCTCCTCCACCCATAACTTTAGGAGGGTAATACTCAGATACAAACAGAATGTTCATGATATAAAAACCATAGGTTTGCTTTATAATAATTATGGAAGTAAAAGTTTATAAAAAATAACTATTTAACCACAAAAGAAGTAAAAATCTTCAAGAGTGAACAACGCGATGATTATGTGAACACCATTCCCTCTATGGGATACGGATGTAACTGATGAGCGTTCACAGGTCTTACCCGATCAACCCAGCCGCGTCATCATCTTCTTCAATCTGGATTTTTTCAATTGCTGCAAGGAAATCGTTATGGGTGACATATCCCCGGTTTTCTCGGATAGCGCAGTAACCTGCTTCCGTACATACTGCCTGAAGTTCAGCTCCGCTGAAATTTTCTGTCTTTGCGGCGACTTCCTTCCTGTTAACCCTGCGCAAATTCATGTTTGCAGTATGGACTTTGAGGATCTCTAATCTTCCTTCCTCGTCTGGCAGGCCCACTTCAATCAAGCGGTCCAATCTTCCTGGCCTAATGATGGCGGTATCGAGAATATCAGCCCTGTTGGTAGCGCCAATGATCTTAACATTATCCAAATGTTTGAAACCATCTATTTCGGCTAAAAATTGCATGAAGGTCCTGCTTACTTCTCTCTCTCCTGAAGTTCCGGTCTCCATCCTTTTTGAGGCTAAGGCATCAATCTCATCGATAAATACGATGGAAGGCGCTTTCCGTCTGGCCAAGGTAAAAATATCTTTGACTAATTTTGCTCCCTCACCGATGAATTTCTGCACTAATTCTGAACCGACTACTTCGATGAAAGTTGCATTAGTGCTGCTGGCCACTGCTTTTGCCAACAAGGTCTTACCCGTTCCCGGGGGGCCGTACAGAAGCACTCCTTTAGGCGGTTTGATCCCTACATTTTCAAATAATTCTGGCTTGGTGAGTGGAAGTTCTATCACTTCTTTTATTTCACGCACCACTTCTTTTAATCCGCCTATGGAATTCCAATCTTCTTTTGGTTTTTCTACAATGACGTATTTCTCAACTTCAAAATTTTCATTCGCCTCAAATTTCTCTACGATATTGAGGGATTTTTGGTCAACTAAAGCAGCATCTCCGCTTCTGATATCCTTGACATGCTGGGCAATGTAGCAGTAGAATTTGTTTCCATTAGGAAGCTTGATGGCAGCTTTGTCGCCGTGTACGCTCACCACCTCAGCGACCAGCAGGGAAGGCTTCTTCAGATTGTTTAATTCATTATTGGTATTATTGAATAATTCACGCAAGATGGAGCTTTCCTGCTCCACTTTGATCAAGGTGCTAGAAATAGTCTTGTTCTCTTCTTCCAGTTTTTCTACCGTCTCAGCAAGGATTCGGTTCTCTTCTTCTAAATCAACCGCATTGACGGTCTGAGAATAGACCATCTTGTCATTTTGAGTTTCATTCGCGTTCGCTTTTGCCATTATTTGTTCTTAGAAGGCAATTTTATATTTAAATTTACTGCCTGCTTTATTCGTCTTTATGCAAAAAATGTCAGGTCTTCAACTTCTAAAATCTGCTTTTTCCACCAGTATATTTCACTGGTGGTGAATCAGTGATTTCACCTAGGCTGGAAAAAGCAGGGTCGGAAAACTGACCAGAGCGAAGCATGAAATAAAGAAACTACTTTATTTCAGCTCAGAAAAGAAATCGTTGTTTCTTTTCTTGAGCGAGTATGCATGAAATTTGAAAACTATCAAATTTCAGCACTGAAAACTAATCGTTGTTAGTTTTCATGTGCCGCTGGTCCACTCGGAAACAAAGTTTCCGGTGTGCCAGAGAAATCGCTGTTTCTCTGTGCATATTGGCCAGCGGTGGTCAGTTTTCTTTGACGAATAAGTTAATCAGCCAGTTTGAAAGCATTTTTACCTTGTCAGCGAAAGAATTCCCTTCTGCTTTCACTATTATTTTTTGCTCGGTAGAATAGGCCTTTCCCTGCCGATCCTCCCAGTTGGCAGTAATAATGAACTCAGTATTCCTACTCAAGCTTTGCCCATCGACAAGATAACTTATCTTTTCTTCCGGTCCTAAGCCGGGAATATCCCAAACACTCTTCGCTCCTGCGCCAGAAATAGCCAAGGCAAGATTTCGTGGCTCTGCAAAGGAATCTTTTTGGAGCGATATTTCGATGGTTGGAGAATCGCCAAACTGGATCACTGGGGGATATTTCGCAGAAATAGTCAGCTGTGGAGTATCCAATACCGCATATTCCAGGGGCATTTTTTTCTCCACTTCCTTATTTTCCGCACGTACGATCACTTTCTGCCAGCCGGCATTTTCGCCCTTTACCGTGACTTCTATGTTTTTCTTTTGATTGATGGGCAGATCCGCGGTCTCGCAGGCATCTCCGACGCAGAAAGTAAGACTTTTAAAGTTTGTATTTCCGGTGTTCTTGATGGAACAGGTGACCGGCGCTTCTTCTCCCAGCATGATCTCTTTTTTATACTGGCAATCGAAAGTGATCTTTTGCGAGTAACTTTTCTCTTCATCTTGGATGCTCAGCTCCTCGATCTCTGCTTTAGAATAGGTGTTTTTTCCCACTTGGGCGGTAAAAGTGTCATCAACAGAAGCATTTTTCTCAGAATAGATTCTGACCGGGAAAGTATAGACATAATTCTCCTGAAGATTTTCCGGTATTTTGACCATCCAAAAAGTTTCCCGCACTTCCCGAGGAGGGAGAAGGATATTTCTTCTGTTCCTGCCGATCACTTCTACTTCCTTGGGGGCAGCCAAATTAAGGGCGGTAGCAGCATAATAATGAGCATTATTCCTGACCACGCCTTTCACTAAATTGTAACTTCCAAAACCGACTTCATGGGCCAGGATTTCCTGTTCCAGCTGGATCTGCTCAGGAACAGCAGCACCTTCTTTCTCAACCGTAACCTCAAGGCCTAATTTTCCTTTCTCCAATTTCACTCCATCGGAAACCCATTCATATTTTACTGCCGGTTCGGTGGGATCGAAACTGTCTCTCAAGCGCAGGTGGGTCACATCAACATAACCGTATTGATTGAAAGTGACATCAAAGCTTACCCAGCCTATCTCGGGGAAGTACACTTCCGCCCACCCATGCCCGGCCCAATTTGAACCGACCGCATTGACGACTTCTTGGCTGTTAGTATACGAAATTCCGGAAACGAACCGTGCAGGGATCCCTAAGGATCTAGCCATAGCTACAAATAAGGAAGTCATCTCATCGCAGACACCTTGCTTATTCTGGAGAACCCAGCTTCCTTTCTGAGAAGCGGCGCTGGTGACCGTGTTGAGATCATACTCAATATGTTCTTCCACCCAGCTGGCCAGATTGAATGCTACTTTGAACAGATCGTCTTCTCCTTCTGCCAATTCAGCCGCTTTAGCGATCACTGCCGGATGATCGGAATCGATAGTTTCAGTCGGCTCTAGATATTGTTCTAATCCCTGCACATCCTGCGGCCGCAAAGGAAAAGAGATTTTTTCTTTTACTGCCAAGCGCTGGTTCTGCGTCGCTATCAATGCAGCGTATCCGAACTTTTTCTTCTCAATCTGCCCATCATTCCAGAAAAAAGAGACCATCTCATCTTTTACTATTCCTTCGCTGTCCCATAGGATAATCTTTTGTCGTTGACTTTCTTGGGGATAGAGAAACAGGTCGGCAGTAACTTCTTTTATATCGGCCCCGCTTTTGGTCGGCACTAACTCCAAAGAACCCTCTACGTTCAATCGTAATTCCAACGACTCCATGGAATAGAGATCATTTTCCGCAAAGGATGAAGAGACAAATAACATTAACAACAATAAAACAAGCCGCCATTTCATGTAAAATTTTATTTTTCTCAGTAATATAAAGTTTGCGCATAATCTTTTAAAGAGCTTTTGAATCTAATTGCTATGTACAAAGCAATCGCCTTATTATCTGGAGGAATCGACAGTCCGGTAGCTATCCATCTGTTCCAGTCGCAGTTAGATATTATTCCGGTGCATTTCCATCAGCTTCCTTTAGTCGATGAATCAGAAATAGAAAAAGTCAAAGCTCTGGCAAAGCATCTGAAAGTCAAAAAATTGTATCTCGCTCCCTTTACGCCAGTTCTGAAAGCATTGGTAGAGAAATGCAATCACAAACAGTACTTCATTTTATCAAAAATTGTCATGTTTAGAGCTGCAGAAATGATTGCTAAAACAGAAAAAGCATCGTTTCTGATCACCGGAGAGAATCTCGCGCAAGTTTCAAGTCAAACTTTGAGTAATTTGACCAGTATAACGAAACATATTTCTCTGGAGATTTTGCGTCCTCTTCTTACCTATGATAAGCAGGAAATCATCAATGTTGCTAATAGGATAGGAACGTATGAATTATCCAAAGGCCCGGAGATCTGTAATCTGCTTGGCCCAAAGAAGCCTTCTACGAGATCCGATCCGGAAGAGATTGGTAAGGAGTTGGAAATGTTAGATTTACCTCTTCTCTTAGGAGAATGTTTACAGAATACGGAAATAGTAACTACTTTTGAATAGTTATTGCACAAAGTTTTATAAATGGTCTTTCTAAACTTAATATAGAATGTCCTCTTTAATCAAACTCGAAAACGTGCACAAGGTCTATCGTTTGGAAGGTGGAGAAGTTCCCGCCATCAACGGCATCTCCCTGAGCATAAATCAAGGCGACTTTGTTGCGCTTATCGGTCCCAGCGGCTCTGGAAAAAGCACCGCCATGAATTTAGTCGGCTGTTTGGATACCGCTAGCAAAGGAAATATTTTCCTGGGAAAGCATAATATTCAACATTTGTCAGAAAGCGACTTAGCCCAAGTGCGTGGAAAGCAGATTGGATTTATTTTTCAGACCTTTAACTTAATTCCCAGCCTTAATGCGCTGGAAAACGTCGCTTTACCTATGATGTTCCAAAATGTTTCCAGAAGCGTCAGGATGAGTAAAGCACAAAAGTTGTTGGAACAGGTAGGATTAGCTAATCGCATGGGTCATCTTCCCAATCAATTGTCCGGCGGGCAGCGGCAGCGCGTGGCCATCGCCAGAGCCTTAGTCAATGATCCGGAAATAATCCTAGCCGACGAGCCGACCGGAAACTTAGATACCAAGACCGGTGAGGAGATCATGAAGGTGCTCAAAGGATTGAATGAGCAAGGCAAGACCATCATCTTAGTCACCCACAATCCTGATTTGACTAAATTAGCCAATAAAGTGATCAAGCTCAAAGATGGAAAAATTATAGGAAATTCAAAATCATCTGTAGGAGGAAAAAATGAAAGCAGTTAAAATTGTAATATCTATCTTGCTCTTGGCAATAATGGTAATCCCGCTGGTGAATGCGCAGGTCGCAGTAAGTTCATTTACCTTGAACCCGCAGAAGGTTTTACCAGGAAGTGAAACTAATATTGATATCACTCTTGAAAATATCGGTGATGAAGACATTGAGAATGTCATTGTCACTATGGATCTAAGTGATGTTCCTTTTGTACCGGTTGGTTCCTCTAACGAAAAGATAATTGAAGAGATCGATGATGGAAGCCAGGAGAAAGTTACCTTTAGAGTCAGAGCTTTACCGGATGCTCAACCTTCTACTTACAAAATTCCGGTAGCGGTAAGTTACGCCGGAGCAAGCAAAACTTCCCTCATCAGTATTGAAATAACTGCCAATGCCCATCTAGATCTGCTGTTAGAAAAATCTGAATTGGTGAAAGTAAATGACCATGGCAAAGTGACTTTGAAATTCGTCAACGACGGATTGGCGCAAATTAAAAATCTAAAAGTCGCATTGAAAGAAAGTCCCCTCTACCAAATAACTTCTCCTCATACTCTGTACATAGGTGAAGTGGATATCGGCGACTTTGAAACTGAGGAATTTACCATCATCCCTAAAGCAAAAGATCCCATTCTGGCCGTAGATCTGGAATATCGCGATGCTGCTAACGATCTGTTTAAGGAATCAAAACTGATCAAGATCCCTGTCTACACCGAAGAAGAAGCGCAGCAACTGGGTTTAGTAAAGAGTAATGCTACTTTCATGGTTGTTATTGCGGCCATATTTTTACTGCTGGCAGCATTCTTACTTTACCGCAGAAGGAAGAAAAGAAAAAATGCGCTTTGATTACTTTTTACTTGCGGTAAACAGTATCCGCCATAGGAAACTGCGTTCCTGGCTGACCGTAGTAGGCATAGTTATCGGGGTAGCGGCGATCATTTCGCTGATAACTATTTCCCGCAGTTTAGAAAGCACCCTAGAGCAGCAGTTTGAAACTTTTGGCGCTAATAGGATTTTTGTTTCCGGAAAAGGATTCCAAGGGCCGGGAACTCAATCCAATGGTCTTACTATTGAAGATGTAGAAACTATTGAGAAGATTTCGGGCATTGAGTATGTCGCTCCCGGACTATTTCGCAGCGCGGAAGTGAAGTACAAAGAAGAAACCGGATTTACTTTGATAGGCGGTTTGCCGGCTGAACAGTATGAGAAATTCTATGCTGACGGCGGATTGAAAACTACCGAAGGAAGATTTATCCAAGAAGATGAAAAGTATGTTGCGGTGATTGGTTCACGGGTAGCAGAAAAAATGTTTTCGAAAGAGATAGGTGTAGGAAACAAGATTGAGATCAATAAACTCAATTTCAAGGTGGTCGGCGTCCTGGAAGAGATAGGCAATGCTCAGGACGACAACCAGATAAATATCCCTTTAGATGCGGCCAGAGAAGTTTTTGCAGAGCCAGAGAAAGTAGATATGATCATCGCCCAAGTAAAGTCCGGTACAGATATTCCAGACATGCAGGAAAAGATTGAAAAAGCGCTGGAACGTAAGCGTGGAGATACCAGTTTCGAAGTGGTGACTGCCACACAAATTCTGGAGCAGATCAATCAGGTATTAGGGGTGATGCAGATCGTATTGGTCGGTATTGCTGCGATCTCGCTTTTAGTTGGTGCGATCGGCATCATGAATTCGATGTATACTTCGGTATTAGAGAGGACGAAAGAAATTGGTATTATGAAATCGATCGGTGCGCGAAATCCTGATATATTATGGATATTCTTAATCGAAGCAGGATTGATCGGATTGGTCGGCGGAGTTCTTGGTTCTGCCTTAGGGACGGGGATGGCCTTAGGCATTGGCCCTATCGCCAAAGAAGCAGGATTTCCCTTGATCGTGCAGGTAGAAATGCCGGTATTGGTGTTAGGGTTATTATTTGCTTTTATTGTAGGGATGGTTTCTGGCATCTTACCTGCATATCAGGCATCGAAGATGAAACCTGTGGATGCATTGAGGTATGAGTGAGTAAAGTCACCAACCTCATTGGCATTCGGAGCATTCCTTGGGAATAGAACGAAGTGACTTGACGTTGAGGTATGAGTAGGGGAAAAGATTAAATAATTTCTAACTTAAATTACAACAGATGATTGAAGAATCAGAAATTATAGAACTTTATGTTAAACAAAGGTTATCCGGCAGAGATATTTCTAAAAAAACAGGTTATGCCTTGACTACTATACAAAAGGTTCTAAGAAAAAATAATGTTGTTAGAAATTTGAAAAAAGCAAGGGCAAATTTGGTTCAGAAGGAAGGATATAAACACCCCTTAAAGAGGAATTTGGACGATGCAAAAGTGATTTTTCTTTATACAAGTGAGAACATTTCACTTCCAAAAATTGCTAAGATGTTTAATTGTTCTTTAGCTCCTCTTTTGAGGATTCTTAGAGAAAATAAGATTCCGATTAAAAGACTAGGCGAATTAAACATTGGTAATCCTGGTTATTGGAAAGGTAAGAAAAGACCAGAAATGAGCATAAAATTCAAAGGAAAGAGAGCTTCTGAAGAAACACGTGAAAAGTTAAGATTATCTCATTTAGGTCAAAAGTCAACTAAGAAAGGAAGGCAATACGAAGAGATTTATGGGATAGAAAGAGCAAAAAAATTAAAGGAACAATTAATTAGATCTCACTTAGGACAAATCTCTGTAAAGAAAGGAAAAACATTTGAACAATTGTATGGCAAAGAAAGAGCTAAATTAAAAAGAGAAGAACTGAGTTTAATCACAAAACAAAAATTTCTTTCTGAAGACTCAAGAAAAAAGCAGTCTGAGAAAATTAAAAAATTCATTGAAAAAAATCCAGAATGGAGAGAATTGAAGAAGAAACAATCTAAAGAGTATCATCTTGCCCACCCAGAGTTTGCTAAATCTCATTCCGAAAGAATGAAGGAATATTATTCAAAATTAGAAAATAAAGAAGCGATGGTTAAAAGGATGAAAGGGTATTATCAAGATCACCCTGAAGCCTTGAAAAGAATGTCAGAAGTGAGTAAAAGAATCTGGAATACCGAAGAAAAAAGAGATTTTGCAAAACAAAGGAGATTAAAACAGCAGTTTCCTTTTAAACACACTCTACCGGAGAAATTAGTATTTGATGAGATGGAACTACGCGGTATCAAATTTGAAAAACATAAAACAGTCCTTAATATGTGTCAACCAGATGCAGTAATAGATAAAATGAAAGTTGCTATTTTTGTTGATGGAGATTACTGGCATGCACATCCTCAGCGATACAAAGATAAAAAGTTAACTAAGGCTCAGATAGATAAGGTTCTAAGAGATAAAGAACAGAATGAACTACTCGCAAAAGATAGTTGGATTATTCTAAGATTTTGGGAATCAGACATTAAAAAAAATGTGGCGAAATGTATAGATAAAATAGAGGAAATCATAAGGTTAAATCATAAATAATGATTTTTACTATCCACTCCCGCACCATCCAACCCACTGGACAAACTCTCGTAAACCACCCTCTCCAGAAATTCTCATTTTTTAAGTTCTATTGCTGTAAAAATCATGGCCACTGGACACAGCGGACAAATCCGGCTAAACTATATAAACCTCCTTCTCTGCTAAGCTTATATGGAAAAACAAATAGTCATCAGATTAAGGACAGGGAAGATATTTAAAGAATAAAATAACAAAGAAGAGCGCTTATTAAAATGAAACATGCTATAAAGTTATTCCATGATAAAAAAATTCGTGTGGAATGGGATTCTAAAACAGAAAAGTGGTATTTCTCTATAGTAGATGTTGTAGGAGTACTGACTGAAAGTCCAAATCCGCGAAAATACTGGAGCGTACTGAAAACTAGATTAAAAGCTGAAGGAAGTGAGTTGGCTACAAATTGTAGTCAACTGAAAATGCTCTCATCGGATGGTAAGTATTATAATACTGATGTAGCCGATACTGAACAATTGCTTCGCTTAATTCAGTCAATTCCGTCAAAAAGGGCAGAACCCTTCAAGATGTGGCTTGCAAGAGTTGGCCGTGAAAGAATTGATGAAACCGAAGATCCCGAACTTGCAATTGATCGGGCCATGCATTTGTATTTACAGAAGGGATATTCTCTTGACTGGATAAATCAACGATTGAAGACAATCGAAGTCAGAAAACAATTAACTGACGAATGGAACAGGGTTGGAATTACAAAACAAGAAGATGATGCTATCTTGACAAACGAAATAACGAAAGCATGGTCTGGAAAGACAGTAAAGGAATATAAACAGTTAAAGGGTCTGAAAAAAGAAAGTTTAAGAGACAATATGACCAATATTGAATTAATCTTAAACATGCTTGCAGAAGCAACAACAAAAGAAATCTCAGAGAAAGAAAACCCCGAATCTTTTGAGCAAAGTAAAGAAATCGCAGAAGAAGGCGGCAAAACTGCAAAAGTTGCCAAAGATAGACTTGAAAAAAGACTAGGTCAAAAAGTTGTTACCTCCAAAAAAGCAAAAGAAATAAAGGATTCTATTGAAGAAAAATATTAGATATGATGATTGGAGAAATGTTGTACCTGTAATCGAAAAAGCAAAAGAATCTTGTAAACATTCACGCAATGAGATTCAAGACCATTTTCCCAAGGTCAGGAAAATGGTTAAACCTGGTTCTGGTAGCAAAAGAAAAGTCGAAGACTTCATCCAAGGGTGGAGGCAAATTGCCGCCCTCCTTCCAGAGCTACAGAAAAGAAAACGGTTGAGAGCAAAATAAACTTTTATAAACCCTTTCTCCTTAACCAGCTTTATGTCCATAACTCTATTCAATACTTTAACCAGAACCAAAGAGAAATTCGTTCCTCTTAAAGATAAAAGTGTAGGCATGTACGCATGCGGACCGACGGTTTATCAGTACATGCATATCGGTAACTTACGTTCCTTCTTATTCGAAGATATCCTCAAACGCACTTTATTGTTCAATGGCTTCAAAGTCAAACACATCATGAATATCACTGATGTCGGGCATTTGACTTCTGATGCAGATGCAGGCGAAGACAAGATGCTCAAAGGAGCCAGAAGAGAGAATAAAACAGTCTGGCATATCGCTGATTTTTATACTAAAGCATTTCAAGATGATGTCAAGAAGATGAATCTGCTTCCTCCTGCCAAGCTCTGCAAAGCCACCGATCACATCAAAGAACAGATTGAGATGATTAAAACCTTAGAGAGAAAGGGCTACACCTATTTCAAAGGCGGCAATGTCTATTTTGACACTTCTAAAATAAACGATTATGGCAAGTTATCCCAGCTTGATCTCGATGCTGATTCTCAAGCGCGAGTAGAAAGAGATCCTCACAAGAAGAATCCACATGATTTTGTCTTATGGTTTACCAAATCTAAATTTCAGGAGCAGGAAATGAAATGGCCGTCCCCTTGGGGTTCTAGCGGCTATCCGGGCTGGCACATCGAATGTTCCGCCATGGCTACTAAATATCTGGGAAAACAATTTGACATTCATTGCGGCGGGATAGATCATATTCCTGTCCATCATACTAATGAAATAGCGCAATCCGAAGCAGCCAATAGCAAAAAACCATGGGTAAAATACTGGCTACACAATGAGTTCTTAGTATTAAGTGGAGAAAAAATGGCTAAATCCGGCGAGAACTTTATTACTCTTTCAACTTTGATAGAAAAAGGAATTGATCCGCTTGATTATCGCTATTTCTGCTTAGGGACGCATTATCGCAAACCATTGATGTTCAGTTATGAAGCATTGGAAGGGGCGAAAGCAGGAAGAAAAAGAATTGATATATTCATTAAAAAAATTCAAATTTTTGGAAAAGTCAATAATAAAAGAAAACAAGATTCGAGCATAAAAAAATTAATTGAAAAATCTAAAAATGAATTTACTAAAAAAATAAATGATGATTTGAATACTTCTGAGGCATTAGCTACTATTCATGAATTTATTGGAGAAATAAATAAAAAAATTTCTCCCGAAGGCATAGATAAAAAAAATGCTAAAGAAATTCTTAAATTTATGAAAAAGATTAATTCTGTTTTAGGAATAATTGATTTTAAAGAAGAAAGAACCCCTAAAGAAGTTGAATTACTAGCCAGAATGCGTCTTATGGCCAGAAACAATAAAGACTGGAAGAAAGCAGACGAATTACGGGAAAAAATAAAAGAAATGGGGTATGTAGTTGGGGATACTAAGGAGGGATATGATATTACGAAAGCTTAAATACTATTTCGCTTTTATATTATCATGCCGTATCTAAAATTTGCTTCGCAAAAAGAAAGAGAAAAAGCGTTTGATATTGAACTGAGATTAGCAGAAGAAAATGGTGGAAAGCCCCAAGGCCTTGTAGCAGTAATGAATGATCCGAAGCATGGAGTAATCAATTTTTATTCTAAAGCACCATATCTTATGGCTTTTGAGAATAATGGTCTTGA
Organism: Nanobdellota archaeon; assembly: GCA_030697505.1. Lineage (GTDB taxonomy): Archaea > Nanobdellota > Nanobdellia > Woesearchaeales > GW2011-AR9 > JACPIL01. The sequence continues at coordinate 61,059 of JAUYPX010000039.1, forward strand.
ATATCAAATTATTGAGAAAGAACAAATTTCAGCACCGTATGCAGAAGTTTTGCGTGAACTTCATCCAGATTTTTCAGACGAATTATGACTTTTTCTAACCAGGAAATGCTTAAAATTTAAATATAATGCTCACTTTGAAGATAAAGTGGTAAATAGAAAGATAAAAGTACGGGGAAATACATTTCCAAAAGTAGATCATGCTCTAGTAGGGGAAGGATTGGGAGTTGCAAATCACAGAAATCTATTTGATTTCGTAGAACTTACTGAGGAGCAAGCAAAAGGCTACCAACAATTAGGTTCTTCGTTAATGGTTTCAGATGTTAGTCCTTCTTTGATTTATTACTTAGGTTCAAGACACTTAAGCCGGCAAGGACTCTCAATGGATGAAGTCGTCGGCTACCGTGTCCTTGATCTAGATGAAGAACCAGAATTCCGGCAGCAGTATAGAAATGAATACGCAACCGTAGTTAGATACTACGCAAAGAAATAAAATGAAATTAAGCATCGCGGGAGGAGGAGCATCTTATGATCCAAATAGTAATTACTCTCCTCTAGAACCAGCATCAACAGAGAATGAAAGAATCGCTCTTCCTAGCTTAATTATGGTTCCGGTAGAGCCAAAAATTTCGTATAAGCATCACTCGATCCCCTACATTTCTTTAGATTATCTTCCCGCAGAAGAAGAATGAACCTCGATGTACTTTTGAGGATTTATCTTTTCTTCAAGGCTTTCTCGATAGCTTTAGGATCATAACCGACAATGATCTGATCGCCTACTTCCAGCACCGGAACACCCATCTGGCCGGACTTCTCTACCATTCTTTTGCGGGCTTTTTCATCTTTTGCAACGTCATACTCTTTGTACTTAATTTTTTTCTCCTTCATCCATTCCTTGGTTTTTTTGCACCAAGGGCAGGTCGAAGTGGTATATATTTTAACTGCCGCCATTTTTTCTTACCTCTTTTTATGTTCTTTAGTAACATAATGGGTTCCAGTGATGATAAACAGAACTGCTAAGATAGTCACACCCAGCCCGCCCCCTACATTCATCATGTTGTATCCATCGTAATAACCCATCATTCCCATCATCCCGGTATAACCAACTCTTCCGGAAAAAAGTAATGCCAGAACACCGCCAGTAATTTGTATCCATCCTAAGGTTTTGTAATTCATAGTAACACCTCTTCCAGTCAAGAAGCAATATCTTCTTAATTTATATTCTTTTGGATAAAGTTTATTAAATATCTTGTCTCTGAGCGTATATGCAAAAAAAGTATTTTATAATCATTCTCCTCATCCTAAGCATAGTAGGGTTAGTAACATCATTATCTCTCACTTATAGCCATTATAATCCATCTTTAAAAGGAGGAGTATGTGATATAACCGCCTCTGTTTCCTGCACGGTTGTCAATTCCGGCATATATTCTACAATCGTAGGAATACCGGTAGCCGTGTATGGGGTAGTATGGTTCTTAATCCTAGGAACATTCTCTTGGAAGTCAAGAACAGAGAAAAAGGCAATACCAAAACTGCTGGGATGGAATATCCTCGGAATGGTATTTGTCTTTTACTTTGTGTACATAGAATATGTGCTGGGCACGATCTGCCCTTTCTGCACGGTCGTGCATGTCCTGGTGGCACTTTCTTTAGTCATGTCCATTTTACTATACAAACAGTTTTAT
>JAUYPX010000043.1 GCA_030697505.1 Nanobdellota archaeon
CACTTTGCCATGCAAAGTAGAATGTTTTCAAATAGAAAAAGCTAACGCCATTCATCCCACAGCTAAAGCAGTGGGATTTCTGGCTAGTTTATCTTAAATGCTTATCTATCCCGGAAAATATAATATTTAGCAAAAAGAAAAAGAAATGCGGTAGCGGGGAGTCGAACCCCGGTCACAGCCTCTTCGCAAAAAAATGCTTGGCAAGGCCGTATACTAACCACTATACTACTACCGCGTCAGAGAAGTTCAAAATGTAAATGATTAATAAAGTTTATTATAATAATTCACACTAATTATCTAAAAAAGAAAAAAAAGAAAACAAAAAACTTAATTTTTTGCCAAGCCGAACACTGCTCGCACGGCAACTACGATAGTTGCTGGGACGAAAAGGGTTAAGATTGATTGTAGAATACTAACCAACTTATCTAATCCTAAGCCAGCCTGTGCTGCCGATCCTAAAACATCTGCGCCGAGGTATGAAACCAAAACCAGCACTGTACCTGCAGTCAAAAATGCGGACGCTTCCTGGGAAGTTATGTTCAATAATCCCACGACAATACCTAATAGGAACACTACCCAATACATCTGTGTTGCATATGGACCGGTAAGTCCTACTCCTAAAAGTACTGCCAGAAGCAAACCTACTAAGAAGGACCAGCTGCCTAACATGCCCCGGCCTCCTCCACTCATCATCTTCTTTGCCATACTATCACCTCTATTTATTGAAGGCTTGTACAAAAAGATTGCCTTCAAAGAAGGATTTTGAATGAATTTTTCAAAATCCTCTATTTATACTATGAACATTATGTTCTAGTACTGATGTTCAAGTAAATCTTTTTGGTTTATAAGAGTTTTGTTTTCAGGTTAAGCTGATCTAAACAAAAACTTAATAAACAAACCACAACTCAAAGGAGAAATCCCCCCTTAGTTTAGACTCATCTTACTAAAATGAGGAACAACGGCTAGAACACTCGGCTGTAGATGCTCTTTGGAATTGTCGTCAAGACTGAGATGAAAAAGAGTCAGCCAATAGCCACCGAGGGATCCCCGGTTCAAAGATCAGCAATTTATTGTTGAAAGAAAATCCGGGAGGGGGGACTTTTTTAATTTTCTGTAACTACTAAAATATACAAATTTAACCTCGAAATAGAAAGCTTTATAAACAACCCATAGTTTTAGCTAAAAAATGGCAGCAGATTCTCTACATTTCACTCTCTAAAACGATTGATCTGTAGATGTAATGCTGTGTCGCTGCTGCCCTGGTGGTGTAGTTCGGCCTAGCATGAAGCCCTGTCGGGCAAACCAGAATTCAAGCTGAATTCTGCGCAGCAAGGCTTCGACCCGGGTTCAAAAATGGTTGGAGATGAGTCACAATCAACGAAAATCCCGGCCAGGGCGTATGGGCCGGTAGCTTAGCTTGGTGGAGCGCTTGACTTTTACACAAAGTAAAAGTGAAGAGATCAGGAGGTCGGGGGTTCAAATATCCCTCAGGGAGACTACAAATCCCTGGGATTTGGAAGTCCCCTCCGGCCCGCTTACTATCAAAAATCAATGGGGGCAAAACATAAAAAATGAGCTTTAACGTCACAACTCATCAACTGGTCTACAAGCACAGCAAAGTAGCTGATGCAGAAAAAGAAAGCCTTCTCAAAAGATACGACATCACCCCTCAGGATCTTCCTAAGATTATGCTCCAGGATCCAGCGATTAAACAGTTAGGAGTAAAAGCCGGAGACCTTGTTAAGATAGAACGGGAAAGCAAGACTGCCGGCAAAAGCGCATATTATCGCGAGGTCGTGGAAGGGTAAAATGGACAGATCAATTCTTATTAAAAAATATTTTGAAGAGAAGAAATTCGTAGAAAGCAACATCCAGTCATTTAACAATCTCATTGAAAGAGGATTACAGGAAGTCATTGAAGAGAATAAAGAAGCGGAACCGGCCATCATTCCCCATAACATTGAGAAATTTAAGATCCGCTTCGGCCGCATTACCGTCGGTAAACCGGAGATAACTGAAGCAGATGGAAGCAAAAGGCCCATTTACCCGATTGAAGCGCGCCTGCGAAAGATTTCTTATTCCGCCCCTATTTATTCAGAGATCAGCACCTACGTCAACGACGTGCAAAGAGAAAACTTTGTCACCGAAGTGGGTAAGATCCCCATCATGCTCCGCAGTAAATACTGCCACCTTCATGGCTTAAGCAGGGAAGAATTGATTAAACATGGCGAAGATGCAACTGATCCCGGAGGATATTTTATCATCAACGGAACGGAAAAAGTTATCGTTACCGTCGAAGATCTTGCCGGAAACAACTTCATAGTAGAAGAAGACCATGCGGAATTTTCAGGAAGATATTTCGCCAGCAGAGGATCGTACAAAATACCGCACACCTTCGAACGAAAGAAAGACGGAATCTACTACTTATCATTTACCAGAGTCAAAACCATGCCCATCGTAGTCATTCTTAAGGCGCTAGGCGTAGTGAAAGATGAAGAGATCATGAAAGCCATCTCTACCGAGAAGAATTACGAAGAAGTGATTTTAAACTTGTTCGAGTTCGTGGAGATCAAAACGCAGGAAGATGCCATTGATTATATCGCCAAACGGATCGGCGTAGCCCAGCCTAAAGAGATCCGTATGGAGAGAACCAAGGAACTGCTGAACAAATACTTGCTGCCTAACGTGGGAATGGAACCTCCAGCCATGCGCGCTAAAGCCTTGAACCTTTGCAAGATGCTCAAGAAATTCATTGATGTCAGTAATGGTTCTCGCCCTGCTGATGACAAAGACCACTATATGAACAAGCGCCTGCGCCTGAGCGGAGATCTGCTCATCGATTTATTCAGAGTTAATTTCAAAATACTGGTCGGAGATATCCTTTACAATTTCCAGAGAATCATCAAGAGGGGAAAGTTGCCTTCTATCAGAGTGATTATCCGTGGAAAATTATTAACCTCGAGGCTCTATTCTTCCATGGCTACCGGAGAATGGGTTGGCGGCCGGCAAGGAATTTCCCAGAGAATGAGCAGGACTAATTACTTAGATATGATTTCACATCTCCAGAGAGTGGTAAGTCCTCTTTCCACTTCTCAGGAAAACTTCGATGCCCGGGCCTTGCATTGTACCCACTTAGGGAGATTATGCCCCATCGAGACCCCGGAAGGCACTAACATCGGCCTGAGAAAGAACTTGGCGATGCTCTGTTCCATCACCCAAAGCAGGGATGAACATGATTTGTTAGAAAAAATAAAAGTCATCGGCCTGCAGGAAGCAAGATAAAAATGGCAGACGTATATCTTAACTCAAAATTTGTCGGGACCGCGGATAACCCTGCTCACTTTGTAGGCGAAGTGAAAGACCTCCGGCGCAAAGGATTAATCTCTGAGGAAGTCAGCGTGTATCACGATGCGGCTACCCAGGAGATTCACTTGTACTCTGATGAAGGAAGGGCATATCGGCCTTTGATTATCGTCAAGGAAGGAAAATCCTTACTTTCTGAGAAACATCTCAAGCAGTTAGAAGAAGGAGAAATTACCTGGCCCGATTTGATCAGGCAAGGAGTCATAGAATACCTTGATGCTGCAGAAGAAGAGAATGCGCTGGTTACCTATGCTGAAGAAGAGCTTACCCCTGCACACACCCACCTGGAAATTTCTCCTGGATCCATCAGCGGAATTACCACTTCACTGGTCCCATTCGGAAATTACAACCAATCCTCGCGCCTGATCATCGGAAGCAAGAACCAGAAACAGGCTTTAGGATTTTACGCCGCCAACTTCCACCTGCGTATGGACATGGACTCCAACCTGCTTCATTACCCACAATTTCCTATCGTTAAAACCAAGATTCATGACATCACTGAATATGGCCAGCACCCTTCAGGGCAAAACATGATTGTCGCAGTTATGAGTTACGACGGATACAACATGGAAGACGGAGTTATCTTAGGGAAAGCTTCTGTTGAACGAGGATTATCACGAAGCACTTATTTCCGACCGGTAGATACACAAGAGCTGCGCTACTCTGGAGGACTAATCGACGAAATCTCTATTCCAGATAAAGATGTAAAAGGATACCGCAGTGAACACGATTACCGTTTCTTAGAAAGCGATGGAATTCTTTATCCTGAAGCTAAAGTAAATGAAGGCGACGTCGTAATCGGTAAAACCAGTCCGCCGCGATTCTTGAGCAGCATGGACGAATATAATTTAGCTGCTGCAACCAGGCGAGAAAGTTCTATTAACTTAAAGCATGGAGAAAAAGGCGTTGCTGATTTTGTTGTACTTACTGAAAACGAAGAAGGAAATAAATTAGTTCAAGTTCGTTTACGTGATGAACGCGTTCCTGAAATAGGAGATAAGTTCACCAGCCGGCACGGGCAGAAAGGAGTGGTCGGTATTTTAGTGCCCCCCCAAGATTTACCTTTCTCAGAAAGTGGAATCACTCCTGACTTAATTTTCACACCGCACGGGGTTTCTTCAAGAATGACTGTATCTCACCTCATAGAACTATTAGGCGGAAAAGTAGGAGCATTGGCAGGAAGATATGTTGATGGCACGTTATTTGAAGCAGAGAAAGAGGAAGACCTGCGAAAACAGTTATTAGGATTAGGCTTCAAAGAAGACGGAACTGAAGTGTTCTACGATGGAAGGACTGGAAAGAGAATGCTGGCCAGAATTTTCGTCGGGAACATGTACTACTTGCGCTTGCGCCATATGGTTGCGAACAAGATGCAGGCCCGGGCAAGAGGCCCGATCCAATTATTGACCAGACAACCTACTGAAGGTAAGGCTAAAGAAGGAGGCCTACGGTTAGGAGAGATGGAGAAGGATACGTTCATCGCTCACGGGGCCAGTTTGCTGCTGAAAGAAAGATTCGACTCCGACAAAGTAGTTGTCCCGGTCTGTGAAAAATCAGGATTGATGGGATACTACGATGCGCGAAAAGGAAGAGCGGTATCTCCTCTCTACGGAGAAAACTCGGAAATGTCCTATGTAGAAGTGAGTTACGCGTTCAAGCTCTTGCTTGACGAGATCAGGACTTTGGGTATTTACCCTAAGCTGCACTTGAAAAGCAAATACTGATCCGACAAAAACAAAATAAAAACAAGAAGGCAAAAAAAATGAATCCAGAAGTCCACAAAAAAATCGACAGCATCTCTTTTGCAGTCATCTCTCCGAAAATGATGGTAGATGCAGCTGCAGCAAAGATAGTTACTCCTGAATTATACGACAAAGAAGGATATCCTGTTGACGGCGGCCTCATGGATCTACGCCTGGGGGTTATTGACCCTGGCCTTATCTGTAAGACTGATGGATTGAAACTAAAAGAAAGCCTTGGGCACTTTGGATACATTGAATTGGCTCGCCCGGTCGTTCACATAAAATTCGTACGCCAGATTCTTGATCTGCTAAGATCCACTTGTAAGTCCTGCGGCCGGATCCTTATTCCTGAAGAAAAAGTGAAGAAGTACGTAGCCTTGTTAAACAAAGAGAGCGAGATTGAAGATTTAGAATCCCGGCGCAGAAAAGTAAAAGATATTGTAAGCAAATACAAGACCAAGGATAAGTGCCCTCACTGTAATGCTAAACAGGATAAGATCAAGATCGAAAAGCCCTACAATTTTTACGAAGCAGAAACTCGCTTAAGTCCTATTGAGATCCGCGCAAGATTAGAAAAAATCTCTGAAGAAGACGTCCTGATCTTCGGCTTTGATCACAAAAATTTCCGCCCGGAATGGATGATCCTTACGGTATTACAGATCCCTCCAGTGACCATGAGGCCAAGTATCACCTTGGAATCTGGTGAACGCAGCGAAGACGACTTGACTCACAAACTAGGCGACATCGTCAGAATTAATCAGCGCCTGTTTGAAAACATCAATGCCGGAGCGCCGGAAGTTATCATCGAAGATCTCTGGGACTTATTGCAGTATCACGTCACCACCTTCTTTGATAACGAAGTAGCGCAATTGCCTCCGGCACGACACCGCGGAGGACAGCCATTAAAGACGCTCTCTGAAAGAATCAAAAGCAAGGAAGGGCGCATCAGGCATAACCTGGCCGGGAAAAGAACTGATTTCTCCGCCCGTACCGTCATCAGCCCTGATCCATTAATCGGTCTCAACGAAGTAGGGGTCCCGTTAAGCATTGCCATGCAGCTGACCATTCCTGAACGCGTTTCTGATTGGAACAAAGAACACTTGAAGAAACTGGTAGAAAGCGGCCCAAAGAAATATCCTGGCGCTAACTATGTGATTAAGCCAAACGGGCGGCGTAAAACTATCACCGATGAAACTAAAGAAGAAATCCTGGAAGAGCTGGAAGAAGGATTTATTGTTGAAAGACATCTCGTAGATGGAGATGTCGCCCTTTTCAACAGGCAGCCTTCCCTACACCGGATGAGTATGATGTGCCATTTGATAAAAGTGCTTCCGGGAAACACCTTCCGCCTCAACCCGGCGGTCTGTAACCCTTACAATGCTGACTTTGACGGAGACGAGATGAACTTCCATATCCCTCAAAATGAGGAAGCTCGGGCAGAAGCAAGAATTTTGATGCTGGTAGAAACCCAGATCATCAGCCCGCGTTATGGATTAAGCGTAGTTGGATGCATCCACGACGCGATCACTGGGAACTACTTATTGACCAAAGAATTGGTGCTTACCCGAAATGAAGCGGTTGATCTCTTGTACAACTGCGGCGTAGAAGATCTTTCTCCCTTGCCGGATAAAGAAAAAATCGACGGGAAAGAAGTATTTTCAGTATTGCTCCCGCGGGATTTCAATTTCCTGGGAGAAGACAAATCCGGAAATCAGGTCAAGATCGTGAATGGAAATTTGAAAAGCGGAGTCATGGACAAGGCTAACTTAGGGCAAGAAAGCGGATTGATGCTGCGAAATATTTATGAAAAATATGGGCCGGCTTTTACTGCCGATTTGCTGGGTAAAATATCTAAATTAGGGATTGCCGTACTTACCAGACGAGGATTCTCCATCGGAGTCGGTGATCTTGAACTGCTTGAGGAGACCAAAACAGAGATCAACAACGCGATTAAGAAAGCAGAAGAAGAATCCATGAAACTTATCGACGAGTTTTACGCAGGAAAATTGCAAGCGCTGCCTGGAAGAACGGTCGCAGAAACTTTAGAATTGCGCATCTTGGAAGCTCTTAACCGGGCCAGGAACAAAAGCGGAGACATCGCCATCCGTCAAGCTAAAGATAGTTCCGCTCTGACCATGGCAAAATGCGGGTCTCGAGGAAACCCCTTGAACATCGCTCAGATGACCGCTATCGTAGGTCAGCAGGCCTTGCGTGGAAAACGAATTGAATCCGGGTACAAAGGAAGAACCCTTTCCTACTTCAAGACTAAAGACCTCAGTCCAAAAGCCCGCGGTTTTATCAGAAATAATTTCAAAAGCGGTTTGATGCCCAGTGAATTTTTCTTTGGAGCGATGACCGGAAGAGACGCGTTGATGGATACTGCGCTGAGAACACCTAAATCAGGATACCTTTATAGAAGATTATCCAATGCCATGCAGGACCTCAAAGTAGCCTACGACGGCTCTGTCCGTGACGCCAGCGGAAAAATTGTGCAGTTCTCCTACGGAGAAGACGGCTTAGATGTTTCCAAGACCAAGAATGGCGTCATTGACGTTAAAGAAATCATCCAACAAGTTACCGGTGGAGAGAACTAAGATGAAAAACGATCACGAAAAGGCTGTTGAAGAATATGCAGGCCAGCTTTCCCTGTCCGTATTACAAGAAGTGAAAGAACAACTTCCGGCATCTATCTCAAAAGCTGATCTCACTAAAGTTATGGATACTCTAGTCGCCGCACATGGAACCGCAAAAGTAAATCCGGGAGAATGCGTCGGATTAGTAAGCGCTCAAAGCATCGGCGAACCGGGTACGCAGATGACCTTGAACACCTTCCACTTCGCAGGGGTTTCCGAGATGAACGTTACCACTGGTCTTCCCCGTATCATTGAAATCTTTGATGCTCGAAAAGATATTAAAACTCCGATGATGGAAATCTTCTTGAAAGAGCCATACCACAGCGACATCGACCGCTTGAAGAAATTTGCCGCAAAAATAAAAGAGACCACTTTTGGCGAACTAGCCTCAGAATACTCTCTTAATATTTTTGATCAAGTGCTTAAAGTGACCGTGAACAGGTCCCTGCTGGCAGATTATGATTTATCCACTAAAGATCTAGTTAAGGTCATTAAGGCTAAAGTAAAAGGCTTCAACGCCGAAAGCAGCGATGATGAGATTACATTTAGCAAAAGCGGAAAAACTCAAGAACTGAAAGATCTGTACAATCTGAAAGAAAAAATAAAAGAGCTTAAGATTGCCGGGATGAAAGGAGTAAAGCAAGTGCTTCCGGTCAAACGCGGTGAAGAGTACATCGTTCTTACTTCTGGCACTAATCTTAAAGACATTTTAGCCCTTCCTGAAGTCGATGGTACCAGAACTTCCACTAATGATATTTATGAAATATTCGAAGTATTAGGAGTTGAAGCCGCTCGGGAAGCGATCATCAGAGAAGTGTTCAAAGTGATTGAAGCGCAAGGACTGAATATCGATGTGCGCCATATTATGTTAGTCGCAGATATCATGTGTGCCACCGGCGAAGTTAAAGGGGTAACACGATACGGAGTGGTCAAAGAAAAAGCCAGCGTCTTGGCTAGAGCATCTTTCGAAACACCGATCAAACATTTGATTAACGCTGCCTTGGAAGGAGAAGTGGATCACTTAACCTCCGTCGTAGAAAACGTCATGATCAACCAGCCCGTTCCTGTTGGGACCGGATTGCCTGGGTTGATTACGAAGATGAAGTGAGGAGAAAGAAAACATGAGCCAAGAAATAGATTATCTTCAACTGTTGAATAATGCCTCTTATCAACTTGCTAGAAGAGAACTTACTCTTGCACAATGCTGCATCATGGTTTATCGAATTGCCGAACAAGAAGGAGCAGCTAATACTGCAGAAACTCTTAAAGGACTCATACAAGGAGTACATCGTAATCTGAATAAGTATAGAACAGTTATTCCTAATACAAAAGAACTTCCATTAGAGATAAGAACAGCTATGGGAGAATTACTTGACGAAAGAATAAGATCTTTAGAATTAACTTTAAATAAATAAACATTTATAAATCAAACCAAAATAAAACGCACCATGGCTACAGAAAACCTTGAAAAGGACATGAAAGACCTGAAAGCGAAGCTTCAGGACGGTAAAGTCATCGTCGGGAAAGAACGGGTATTGAAGCATCTGCGAGAGAAAACGCTGGCGAAAGTGTTTATGGCCAGCAACTGCCCTAAGACCCTTAAAGAAGATATTGCTAATTTTGCCAATTTAACTAAAGTTCCGGTAATAGAATTATCGCTGAACAACGAAGAGTTAGGATTGTTTTGCAAAAAAAACTTCTTTATCGCCGTTCTGGCCACTACCGAGTAAAAATTGACACGAGTAATCCTCAACCAAGAGATCATGGGTTTATCCTCTCTGATGGAGAGAATGACCAAAGCCAAGGTCAAGGATTGTTTTACTGACGAAGAAGGAACTATCTTTTTTGTGGTCGCTCCAGGAGAATTAGGAAAAGCCATCGGAAAAGGCGGCGCGAACATCAAAAAAATGCAGCAAGAATTGCAGCGCAAGATCCGGGTCATCGAATACAGCGATAATGTGATTGAATTCGTCAAAAATATCATCTATCCGTTGCGCGTCCAATCCATCATCGAAGAAAACGGCGCAGTGGTCATCAAAGAGACCAATAAAAAAGCAAAAAGTTTATTAATCGGAAGGCAGGGGAGAAACCTAAAGCTTATAAATAGAGCCGTGAAACGATTCTTCAATCACGAAATAAAAGTCATTTAAACCATGGGAAACAAATCAAACGGATTGGCCGCAGCCAAGAAGCTACAGAAAAGAAGGAAGCAATTTAAGCTACTTTCACGTACAAAATTACGAAAAAAAGTAGATCCGCTAGAAGGATCTTCCCAAGCAAAAGCCATTGTTCTCGAAAAACTGCAAGTTGAAGCAAAACAGCCGTGTTCCGGGATGCGAAAGTGTGCTCGGGTTCAGTTAGTTAAGAATGGAAAACAGATCACCGCTTTTATGCCCGGCGATGGCGCTCAGAAGCTCATCAACGAACACGATGAAGTCATTATCGAACAGATCGGCGGAAAGATGGGCCGTTCCAAAGGAGACTTGCCTTGTATCAGATGGCAGGTCATCAAAGTTAACGATCAAAGCTTAGATGCCTTACTACGAGGCAAATTAGAGAAAGCGAGAAGGTAAACAAAATGACCACCATAAAATTCTTCAATCGCTGGAGCACGGAAGGTGTAGCTGTCGCAGACAAAGGCCTGATCCCTTTCATCACTCTTGATCCAAAGATGGCTCCAAAAACTGGAGCAAGATATGCTGGAAACAAATTCCATAAGTCAAATACCTTTATCGTGGAAAGGCTAGCCAGCAAATTGATGCAGACTGGCCACAAAGGTAAAAAGCACTTTATGAGTTCCGGACATAATACCGGTAAGAAAATCAAAGCCTTGCATACTGTTGAACGTGCTTTAATCAAAGCCGAAGCAAAGTTGAAGCAAAATCCTCTAGCAATCCTGGTAAAAGCAGTTGAAAATGCCGCTCCCCGCGAAGAAGTCATCGCTATCGAATACGGTGGTGCAAGATATCCAAAAGCAGTAGACGTCGCTCCCCAGCGAAGAGTTGATTTAGCTCTGCGCAACATGACTCAGGGAGCATACGTAAAGACCTTCAACAAGAAAACCAAGATCGATGACGCTCTGGCTGACGAGATCATCAGCGCTGCGCAATCCAGCGGCAGAAGCAACGCTATCGCCAAGAAGCGGGATCTAGAACGTCAGGCAGCCAGCAGTAAGTAAAATTATATTCTTAATATTTTTATTTTATAATAAATTACTACTTTTTCTTCCGGGAATTCTCCCAAGTATGCAGAAATTCTTTTTTAAATTCTGTAAAAGTTCCAGCTTTAATATGCTCTTTTGCTTTCTCCACTAATTGCAGCACGAAATAGAGATTATGGATGCTCAGCAAGCGTTTAGCGCTGGGCTCTTCAATTTTTCGGAGGTGATGAAGATAGGCTTTGGTATAATGCTGGCAAGTATGACACTTGCAATTCTTTTCGATAGGTGTAAAATCATGTTGATATTGTAATTGGTCGATATAGATCTTACCGGGAGTTGTAAATATCGTGCCATGACGGGCAATTTGAGTGGGATAGACCGAATCAAAACAGTCGATGCCTCTGCCGATCAATTCCAGTAATTCTTCAGGGCTTCCTACTCCCATCACATAGCGTGGCTTATCTTTAGTAATAAAAGGCAATGCCGCATCAACCGCAGCATACATATCTTCTTTAGGTTCGCCGATAGCCACGCCGCCGATAGCGATGCCGTCAAAATCTAAAGAGTTGATGAATTTGGCTGATTCTTCTCGCAAATCAGGATAAAAATTCCCTTGTACAATGCCGAATAATAACTGTTTAGGGTGTTGAGAATCGCCTTTTAACTGCTGATGCCAGTGTAAAGACTCGCGACCCCAGCGATGAGTATTCTCCATCGCTTGTCGGGCTTCATCCTTGCTTACTCCAAAGCCTGACATATCATCTAACATCATCGCTACATCACTACCTAAAGTCAGTTCGATGTTCATGATTTTCTGTGGAGTCAAGACTGCTCGACTATTATCAAAAGGATTGCGAAAATGCAAGCCAGTCTTGGTTTTTTTCTGAAAGATACTGCTGGACATTTGAAATCCGCCGCAGTCGGTAAAGATAACCCCTTTAAAATTCATAAAGTGGTGTAAGCAGGAGGTTTTTTTAATGGTCTCTATCCCTGGCTTGAAACTCAGGATTAACGCATTTGAAATTAATGCTTTCACACCTGCTTTTTGATAGTCATCCGTGGTGATATGTTTTCCTGTAGCCTTGGTTGCCGCGGGCATAAAGAAGGGAGTCTCAATAGTGCCATGCCCGGTTTTTAGTTTCCCAACCCGAGCCTTTCCTTCTTGATGTGTAATTGTAAATACCATGTAGATGTGTATTTTGGCATATATTTTTTAAATAATACTATTGTTTTATTCATAATGAATATCTTAGGCGTAGAAAGCACGGCCCATACGTTTTCATGCGGCATTGTAACCGATAAAGGCAAAATCCTAGCCAATGTCAAAGACAGTTATACTTCTAAGGATGTGGGCATGATTCCCCATGAAATTGCTGAACATCATCAGAAAGTTGCTGAGAAGATTCTCAAAGAAGCTTTCAAGGCAGCTAAAGTAGAATGGGAAGATATCGATCTGATCGCCTATTCTGCTGGTCCAGGGTTAGATCCTGTTCTCTGGAAGGGATATAATATTGTCAGCGAATGGGCAAAAAAACATCAAAAGAGGCTCGTGGGCGTAAATCATTGTGCCAGTCATCTCAGCATCGGCAAGCTCTGGAATAAGTTAAAAGACCCAGTCTATCTCTATGTTTCGGGAGTCAACACTCAGATCATTGTCCAGGAACAGAAAAAGAAAGGAGAAGAAAAATATCATGTCCTAGGGGAAACGTTAGATATCGGCTTAGGAAATATGCTCGATAAATTTGGCAGAATTCTGGACTTAGGATTCCCTGCCGGACCAAAAATCGAAGAACTGGCTAAAAAAGGCAAGTATATCGAATTACCATATACCGTCAAAGGAATGGATGTATCTTTCTCTGGACTATTAACAAAAGCACAACAACTGTGGGAGAAAAAGATTTCCAAAAATGAAGCATTAAAAAAAGAAGGAAAAAATATTGATTTACCTTATACAACTAACAAAAAGCACGCCGAGATATTGGGGAAAATGCGAAGAAATTTGGATAAACCAATCTCCAAAGAAGATTTATGCTTCTCCTTGCAAGAGACTGCTTTTGCCATGTGCGCAGAAGTAGCTGAACGTGCTCTGGCACATTCAGGAAAAAAAGAATTATTGTTAGTCGGCGGCGTAGGAGCAAATAAACGCTTCTGTGAAATGCTGGAACTGATGTGCAGGGAGCGTAAGGCGAAGTTCTACCAAGTGCCCATGGATTTAGCCGGCGACCAAGGAGCGATGATTGCCTGGGAAGGTTTCTTGCGAAGAGAGAGTTATGGCGACATAGAGGTTAATCCCTACTGGCGGGCGGATGAAGTTTAATAAGATTCCACTAACAGCCCTTTAATTCTCCCAAAATGCTTCACATTCCTGGTAAGAACTTTTTCTTGGTGATGTTTTGCGATTCCTGCGATCATGCAGTCTTCAGGATCTATTCGTAATCCTTCGCGTACTAAAAGGCCATCTATTTTTCCGCCTTCTTCAGCACTTTTTTCATCCAGTTCCAGAATAAGCTGGGAATCCAAAACTTCTAAGACCTTCCTTTTTTCTTGCTCTGGTCTAGAACTTCTGGCTATACCACTCCAAAGTTCAAATATTGTGGGAGTAGTAACAAATAGATTCTCTTGCCCCTGAATTGCCCAAAACTTATTCACCGCATCAGGCTGACGATCCATTAAATCCACAACGAATGAAGTATCAAGTATCATTGCAGCCTCTGAGCGATGCGATCAACACGTTCCCTAGATGCCTTTCTTCTTTCCATGATGTTGGTTCGAAGTTCTTCTGCTTCCTTGTGTGTTAAAATTCCAATCAGTTCAGAAAGAGAACGCTTAGGAAAATGTTTTACAATTACCTCGCTAAAACTCTCATTTTTTTCCTTCATTTTTAACAGCCGTTCGTACGCATCTTCTGTTATAGTTAATGTTTTTGTTGCCATAAACGTACGTGTACGTACGTGTACTATTTAAGATTTTCGGCAGAACAATTAGTTCCGTGCAAAAATAAGCGCTACATTTTTTAAAGTATATACTGTAGTAGCTATGTATGTCCCCAGAAGAAAAGAAAAATCTACACTACACCTTAGGCGCTCTAGGTTTAACTGCGCTAGTTGGTGGAGCTATGGTAAAATATGATCAGGAGATTTATGATGCCGGAAAGAAATTAATGGGTTTAGTCCACCGTAGTGTTGGTTCAGCTGCTCCCCATATTAAGTCAACTCGTCCTCTCACCTCTGCAGAACTTCTAAACATTTCCAGTTCTTTGGTAAAAGTAAGTGAAAGAGGATTGAGGTATGATGGTGAGCTTAGTTGTTTTACTCTAGACTCAAGAGAGGGAATCACTTTCTTAGATACACAAACCAAAGAAATTTATGTGTTAACAAGGGAGCTATTTTGTCTTAGCCTGCATCTTCCCCTGCCCCAAGAAATAAAGGTGGGAACCCTTACCGCAAAAATTGAAAAAAATGATCACAAGCTAGACCTAACTTTACTTAAAGTGGAAAGGTGCTATAATTGTTTACCCCACTTTAATGGAAAAATTGCTTCCTCTACCTCTGTCGGCGAAACATTCCTTTACAATAATCATGGAACAAGCGCAACAGGCCATATTACACACAAAAACTTTGGACTGTTAACGGGGACAAAATACGACCTCACTAATGTTTTGACTGGAGAAGATATCGCCGCCGTTGTAATAGAAGATGGAAAACCTCATTTTATCGGCTTACTTATGGGTTATGATGGGGGAAGCATTCATTCTGTAGAATCTCTTCGTTCTTTCATCAAAGGAACTCCCTTAGAAGACGAACTTCTCTAAATATCCACTAAATCACCGATACTTTTATAAAGCAAAAAATCCGTTGTAATTCTATAATTTGTCGTCGATAAAACTATTTTCACAAAACTACAAAATGGAACCTACACCAGACCAAAAACCAAACTCAGGAATAAGTCCTACAATTCCAAAAAAGGAATATGGGGCAGCTCAAATCCAGGTACTGGAAGGCCTGGAAGCGGTCCGAAAACGCCCCGGGATGTACATCGGGGACACCAGTCTCCGGGGGTTACACCATTTAGTCTGGGAGATAGTTGATAACTCTATTGACGAAGCACTGGCGGGATACTGTACCAAGATCATTGTCATTGTCCATAAAGACAATTCTATCACCGTGTCTGATAATGGGAGAGGTATTCCTGTTGACCTTCATCCTAAATACAATATGACTGCCTTGCAGGTAGCTCTCACTAAACTCCATGCCGGAGGTAAGTTCGACAAGGAATCCTATAAAGTATCTGGCGGATTACATGGAGTAGGATTAAGCGTGGTTAACGCCCTTTCTATTACTTTAGAAGTCCAGGTTAAAAGACATGGAAAAGTGCATTACCAGCAATATTCGCAAGGGAATCCTCTTACTGAGGTTAAGGTGACCGGGGAAACCACAGAAACCGGCACTATTGTCCATTTTAAGCCTGATTCTGAGATCTTTCCGGAGACTGAATACCATTACGATATCTTAGCTAAACGCCTTAGAGAGTTGGCCTTCCTCAATAAGAGTATAGAGATAGAACTGGTCGATGAGCGTGAGCAGGACAAGCATGATCATTTCAAATATGAAGGCGGGATTAAGCAGTTCGTCGAATACGTCGACCAAAATAAACAGCCTTTGCATTCAGTAATTTATTTTGAAAGAAGCAAGGATAACATCGTGGTGGAAATAGCCTTGCGCTACAACGCCAGTTACCAGGAAAATGTCTTTTCTTTCGTCAACAACATTAACACTATCGAAGGAGGCACTCACCTTTCCGGTTTCAAAACCGCCTTGACCAGAGTGTTAAACAATTTTGCCAAGAAAATATTCAACGGCAAGGAGATGAAGCTTACCGGCGACGACATGAAGGAAGGGCTTACTACCGTCATATCTGTCAAAGTTCCCGAACCACTATTTGAAGGACAGACTAAAACTAAATTGGGAAACAGCGATGTATTCGGCGTAGTCAGCTCCGTGGTCAATGATGAACTTACCACTTATTTCGAAGAAAATCCAACCTCCGTAAAAACGATTATCGGAAAATGTATTGATGCGGCCAGAGCCAGAGAAGCTGCCCGCAATGCCCGCGAATTGACTCGAAGAAAAGGAGCATTAGATGGCGCAGGACTGCCAGGAAAATTAGCTGATTGCAGCAGCCGTGATCCAGCGAAATGCGAAATATTCATTGTTGAGGGAGATTCTGCCGGCGGTTGTTTTTCAGGGGATACAAAAGTTGCACTGGTTGACGGCAGAAATATTACTTTTAAAGGATTAGTTGAAGAAAGTAAAAAAGGAAAAAGAAATTTTTGTTACAGCATTGAAAAAGATGGGACAGTTGGAATAGAAGAGATTAAACATCCAAGAATTACCAACAAAAATGTCAGCGTAATCAAGATTATCCTTGACAATCAAGAAGAAATTATCTGCACTCCAGACCATCTATTTATGCTACGTGATGGAGAATATAAGAAAGCAGAAGATCTTATGGCTACTGATTCTTTAATGCCATTACGAAGACAACTTTCACATAAAGGGAAGAGAATCACTATTGAAGGATATGAACTAGTTTATGATAACGAACAACACCGATGGATTTTTACACATATGTTGGCTGATGAATGGAATATTAAAAACGAGATTTATACTGCCAACTCGGGAGCACATAGACACCATCTTAATTTTAATAAATTAAACAATAATCCAACTAACATTGTGAGATTAACAGATGAAGAACATTTACAGTTGCACAGAAAGCATATCAGCAAAACCTTGCATACCGATGAGGTCAAAGAGAAATGCAGAGCATTAAAGCAGACTACAGAGTTTAAGCAAATGATGAGCAAGAGAATGAAAATACCCAAAACTAGAAAAATTCTCAGCGAACAAGCAAAGAAGCAATGGAAAAATCAAGAATATAAAGAGCTTATGAAAAATAAGTTTTTAGAATTCTATCACCAAAACGAAGAATATCGCCAAGAGAATAATGAACGCCTAAATAAAGCACAGCAAGAGTATTGGAGCAAGGAAGAGAATCGTGAAGAGCAGTCAAAATTAATTAAAAAATATTTTAACGATAATCCTGAAAAAAAATCTTTATTATCAAAATCAGCTAAAAATCAATGGAAAGATGAAGAATTGCAACAATGGAGAAGCGAAAAAACCAAACAACAATGGACTCCCGAATTCAGAGTAAAAAGAAAAGAAGCATACAACCAAACTTATTTTATGGAAACGTTGAAAGCTTTGCGTAAAGTATATGATGAATACGGAGAAATTGATATCAACGCATACAGTCAATTCAGAAAAGATAGCAGAAATAAAAATGTATTGAAGTTTAATACGTTTACTCAGAGATTTTTTTGGAATGACCCTGAAGAAGCTACAGAAGCAGTTGAAAATTTCAACCATAAAATTAGAGAAATCATAAAACTTGATGAGAAAATTGATGTGTACGATATAGAAGTTCCTCATACCCATAACTTTGCGCTTGCTTCTGGAGTTTTTGTGCATAACAGCGCCAAGCAAGGACGCAATCGAGAATTCCAAGCCATCTTGCCATTACGAGGAAAAATCCTCAACGTCGAAAAAGCCAGACTGCATAAAATCATGGAGAATAGGGAAATTATCGCCATGATCATCGCTCTCGGAACAGGAGTGGGAGAGGAATTTGATATAGCTAAACTACGTTATGACAAAGTCATTATCATGACTGATGCTGATGTCGATGGATCGCATATCATGACTTTATTGTTGACCTTCTTTTATCGCCATATGGCACCTTTAGTTGAAAAAGGACACGTCTACATCGCCATGCCTCCCTTGTACAGATTACAGAAAGGCAAGCGCGTAGAATATTTGTATTCTGATGCAGAGAAAGACAAGCTGGCTGCTGAGATGGGCGAAGGCGTCGGAATACAACGCTACAAAGGCCTGGGAGAAATGAACAAGGAACAGTTATGGGATACTACCATGGACCCTTCCGTGCGCCAGCTCAAACAAGTAGCAGTTGAAGATGCTATCATCGCTGACCAGACCTTTACTATCTTGATGGGCGATGAAGTTGAACCTAGACGAGAGTTTATTGAGAAGCATGCCAAGGATGTGGTGAATCTGGATGTGTAAGGTTAAAATGAGTGGGCTAATAGAAACTGATCCTGAAAAGATTGCCAAAAAAGAAAGAAAAGAAGACATTAAACGTATCGCCATGATGCTAGGATTCGGAATTGGAATAGTGGGATTAATGTATTCGCTAAGACCAGATTATCGTAAACAAGAGCTTCAAGACAATTACACTTACTGTAACGACTTATTACAAAACGCTTCAGGCAATAATGAGATTACAGATTTTGTCTACAACCAAGTAAGAATCAGAGAAGGTATTTACAGAGGCCAGCCATGCCATCAAATTATTGATGAGTACACCCACAGGAAAGAATAATTCATTCTTACATCGATACCTTTATAATAAAACCACTGTTTTTATTTCTTAATCATACGGAGGTATTACCATGGCAGGATTTGATAAAAGTTTAGATAAAGAATTGTTTTCAAAAACAGTAGAATTTGAACGCTCCCGGATTACCGTAGCGGTATTCGCATACAATAATGGAACTCCTAAACTGCAAATAAGCAGAGAAAATAAGGGCTCCGATGGAGAATACACCTTTTCTAAATTGGGAAGATTGCTCAAAAGTGAGTTAGAAGCGATTCTGCCTTTGATCGAAGAAGCGAAGAAGCATCTTTAAGAAAAATAAGGGTTTCAGTAAAACAATTTTCCTTTTTTATCCATCCTTTTTTGTATCTCTTCTGTCAATTGCTGCTGATACACATCCATTTTACCGGAAGTAGCGAGATGATAATTCTCCAGATAATGTCCAATAGAATTCATATCACCAGCAACAACCCCATAAGTTGTAAAAAGATGCTTCTTAAAAAAATCAAGCACCATCTTTTCATGAATCTTTCTGTTCCGAAGAGAAGCAGCATCAAGGCCATTCCTACTCTTTACATAGCTTAGCCTGTAAGTATCTTTGGGGAAAACCAGATCAAAAAGAAAGATGCTCCTCTTCATATGAAAAGCAGAAGTGATTATAGTAATCTCTTTCAAACCCATCCCGTCAATAATCTTACGGCAATGAAAAGCATTAGACAAAGTATCTTTAGATAAAGCTTCGGAAATTATTTTTTCTTCTGGTACGCCCTGCTGTAACAGATATCTTCTTCCGGCTTCTGCTTCTGAAATAGCAGAAGGCAGATGATTTTTTCTATATGTAAATCCCGAGCAACAGACAATATGATCA
Organism: Nanobdellota archaeon; assembly: GCA_030697505.1. Lineage (GTDB taxonomy): Archaea > Nanobdellota > Nanobdellia > Woesearchaeales > GW2011-AR9 > JACPIL01. The sequence continues at coordinate 19,222 of JAUYPX010000043.1, forward strand.
AACTGATGGTGAATCTTCAGCCCTTTATCGTAGCGTAATCTGCTCTGCTGATTTAACTGCTGCTGTTCATCTAACCCGCCGCCGAGAATGATTAGGCAATCCATAGGAAAAATGCAACTGAATCACTTTATAAAATTTAAGAAACTAAATCTTCAGACTGGTTACTTTACTCACCCCATCTTTCATGCTTACCCCAAAGAGGGTGTCAGCTTCAGAGATGATAGAATCGTTGTGGGAAATGACGATGTACTGGGCCCTATCAGCGTAGCTTCTGATAAGCTTCGCCAATATTTCTGAGTTCTGTTTGTCCAGAGCGGCATCGATCTCGTCCAAGATATAGAATGAAGCAGGTTGGTATTCCTGGATGGCAAAGATGAATGATAACGCAGTCAAGGTCTTCTCTCCGCCGGATAAAGACTTAATATCCATAAATCTATTTCCGGTCAACCTAACTTTAATGTTAAGTCCGGCTTCAAAAGGATTGTCAGCATTCTCCAATTCCAGATAAGCTTTCCCCTTGGTAAAGAGATTGCTGAATATTTTCTGGAAGTTATCGTTAGCCTTATCAAAGGTTCTCATGAAGTGCTCTTTCTTTTTAGTTTCAATCTCATTCATCAAGGTAAGAACATCAGTTTTTTCCTTGCCTAACCCCTCTTTCTTCTCCACCAGTTTATTGAACTCAACTTCCACCTGTTCATACACTTCTAATGCTTTCATGTTTACCGCGGACATCTGGCTGAGCATCACTTCAAACCTGCTGATCTCCTGTTTTAATTCTTCAATAGATTTATGTTCGAGTAATTGCGCTCCTTTATATTTAGCAAATTCTTCCTGCAATCCTGCTAATTTTGCTTTCACTTCTGCGTTCTTTAAAGAGATCAAGTTGACCTCGCGTTCGCAATCACGGCTTTTTTCCCGCAAACTTTCAATCTCATGCTCGGCCTTGCTTATCTCAGCACTTACCTTTTCCCGGCTTGCGAACAATCCTTTATATGAAGAATAAAACTCCTTGCTTTCTTTTTCTTTCACTTCCAATTCTTTTTCCCGGCCTTGGATGCTGGCCGTAAGTTTGCTAATTTCCACAGTAAACTTCTGTTCTTCTTTATCATGCTGTTTAGAAATCTCCTTGATCTTCTCCTTTTCCGGCGCTAATAACTGTTCCATCCTGCTCAGCAGGTTCTTCAAGTCGCTTTCCATACGCAGGGTATCTTCCCTGCATTTCTGCCGGGAATCTTCAAAGGCGCTTAACTGCGCCAAAAGTCGGGGATCGCGCAGCTGGTTCACTTCCAGCCGCAAAGCTTGCTTGCGCGACTTTAAATCTGCTAAATCTTTATTTAAGATACCGATACTTTTCTGCACCGTAGCTAAAGAGGTATCGACTTCTTTCAACTTAACTTGTAATTCTTTTTTCAACTCCGCGGACGCTTCCAAGTCATGGGTATCTAAATGCAAGGATTTTTCAAATTTGATCACTTCTGCTTCTAACTCTGCCCGGCTGGTACGGAGAGAAGTTATTTCCTGTAGGTTAAGATCGCGCTTTTGCTCCACGCTGGCGATGACTCCCTGCCATTCTGTTAATTCCTGTTCTACTTTTTCTAATTCTTCCAATGAATCTTTTTCTTTAAAGCCCAGGGAAGCTTTCCTTGCAGAAAAGCCGCCGCGCATCACTCCGCTTTCTTCCGCCAAGCTTCCATCCAGAGTGACCATGCGTAAAGTTCCGACACCAATCTTTCTGGCCGCATCTAAATCCTCTACCACCAAGGTCTTGCCAAAAACATAGGCAAAGGCTTTCTGGTATTGAGGTTTGAAGGTGACCAAATTCAGCGCAAAATCATGCACGCCCGGTTTCTTGAGCTGCTTCTGATCTTCTGCCGAGAGATCGTGGTAGCGGATTTTATTGAGAGGAATAAAGGAAGCGGAACCTAATTTATTGTCTTTCAGATACGCGATACAGTCAGCCGCGGTTTTGTCATCTTCTACCACGATATGATTCATCCTTGCTCCGGCAGATGCTTCCAGAGCGTGGGCATATTTTTTGTTGACTTGTCCTAATTCAACTACCGTGCCATGCACGCCTTTGAATTTCTTTTTATTCTCTAAAATGCTGCGCACCGCTAAATCTGTGGCCAAGTTAGCTTGATAACTCATGGTTTTAGCGTTCAGCTGGGCCTGCTTCTCCTGCACTTCGCTCACTTTCCTTCTGGCGTTTCCCAGCTGGGAAGCAAAACTGCTGTCCTGTTCCAGGCATTTGTTTAACTTTAAAGTTGCAGTTTTGAAATCATTCTTGTTTTTCTGCAAGACTTCCATCTGCTGTTTGTTTTCTTTTTCAACTTCCTTCACTTTGGCGATGCGTTCATCAAGGCTGCCCAGCTGGAATTCAATCTGATCCTTCTCCCGTAATGATTCCTGCTGCTTCTGACGCACTTGCTGCGCTTCTTCCTGTTTCTGTTCGATCAGGATATCCTTCTGCTCCATTTCCCTCTCCAATTCCTGAGAGGATTCAATATTGTGCTTTTTCTTAAATTGAGCAATATTCTTTTCCAACTCCTGCAGCTCTTTCTGCTTCGCGTTGATATTTTGTTGAAGTTGCTGCTGCTGCTGATCCTGCGCGGAAGCTTTTTCGTTCAGCTCATCCATCTCTACCGCAAACTGGTCCTTCCTTTGTTTGATCTTATTGATCTCATCTTTCAAAGTAGAAACTCTGGTTTTTTCTTCAGCTAAGGAAACTTTCAGATCTTCGACCTGGCGATGGACTTTGAGCTGCTCTTTCTCGCCTTTCTGTTCGATCTCTTTATTGATGTTGGCGACCTGAGCTTTATGTTCTTCTGCTTTCTTCCGTAAGGCAGTAACTTTTTCTTCCAGAACTTTGATCTTTTCCTGCTGCTTGGCGATCTCGGCATCATGCCCTTGCTTGACGGACTCGCGCTCTTTCATCTGCACATGCAGATAGGTTGCCTTATTGGAATCGATCCTGTCTTTCAGCTCTTTAAACTTCAAGGCCTGATCGCGGTCTTTCTTCAATTCCTTAAGATAGGTTTTACGTTCCGTGAGGATGATGCCAGCATTGTTGAGCTTTTCTTCTACTTTCTGAAGTTCTAACAGCGCTTTGTGTTTTTTATCCTCGTAGATAGAAACATCACTGATCTCTTCGATGATTTTACGCCGTTCCATGGTGGGCATATCTACGAATCGGGTGATGTCCCCCTGGAGAATGATGTTATATCCTTCTGGATTGATTTTAGCCGTCGCTAAGAGGTCCAATACTTCCGTACGGGTTTTCTTTTGCCCGTTGATTCTATATACACTCCCCCCCTCTTTAGTGATAGAACGATTGATGACCACTTCTTGATCATGAACCGGAAAGGTTTTGTTCTTATTATCAAAAGCAATTTCTACATAGGCTGAAGAAGCCGGTTTCTTGTCTTTGCCGCCATTAAAAATAAGATTGGAAGCTTTCTCGGCGCGCATGGATTTGGCGGATAGCCGTCCTAAAACGAAGCATAGCGCATCTCCTACGTTAGACTTTCCGGAACCATTCGGACCGAGAATACAGTTATATCTCCCATCCAAAGGGACTTCTGTTTTATGGGCAAAGCTCTTGAAGCCGTGGATGGCGATCCTATTGATGATGGTCATTATAAAGAGTCCTCTTTTCGGGTAGGATGTTTCATTTTGGCTTTATAAAGATTTCTAAGGAAGAAAGAACAGATATTGCTCTCGTTACAAAGTCATTTCAATTTTTTTGGTTTTTTCTTCCAATTCGCTGAGATGTTTCAGAAGCAAACTATTATACAAATCAATCAACTGTTTAACTGCAACATTTTCCTGGTTTATTTTATAAAGTGTAGCCCTACCTATTTTTCTTGTTTTTATAACCATTCCTAACTCCAACAGTTTAGGAACCAAAGTATTTAAAGTTCCCCAACTTACACTGGCATGAAGCAAATCGGTAAGAGTATAATCAAAATCACGCCCCTCTATCAAGTATTGAAGTATCCTCATACGAGGAGTATCTCCAACGTAGTCCAAAAAGATTGATTCCTCGGTCATGTTCTTTTAAATTAGCGGAATTATTTAAATCTTTTGTTATTATACATCAATGTACAATAAGTAAAGGAAACGCATATTAAGGACTTGCCAACAGATAGTATTTATGGAAGAATCCGACTCCATAAAAAGACTTATTCTCGAAAAACTAATTCGCGCCAATGTCTGGGGCGGAAAGCATACTCCATTAGATTTTGTGACTAAAGGAATCCCAGAACATTACCGCAATACACATAAAGGAATAAAGGTTGTTGAGAGAATAATAAAAGAATTATCAAATAATGAATGGATCATAACCTTATCAAAAAGGACTGGAAAAGGTTCTGATGAACATATTTCTTTAAATCCAAGAAAAGTAGGTGAAATTAGATCATGGCTGGAAAAGTTGAAATGACGGCAAAGGAAATAGAGCTTGTTGAAAAGTTGAGTCAAGTTACAAAAGAGAAAAATCTATTTAGAACGGAAGAAAAATTATTTAAGGTATTACGAAGAGACTAAATTTAAAGTTGAATTCCCGGTTTTATGGCTGGTTCCAATTCTTTTTCTTGTGGTTTCGGTTTCATTTACCTTCATACCATTTCAAGGTTGCCCGAGTGGGAGAATAATGACGTAGACAGGAAAATAACGTTCTTAGTTCCTGATCATCCCTAAGGCAATGGGCAAGCCCGCCGACATGAACATCCTTAGCGCCAGGTAAAATGGCCTCGACGACATCTTGTATACGATGAGCCATGAAAGTATCCCGATGATCAAATAGATGAGCTCCCCTCTCCACTTGATTTTTTTCTTCCGCTTCAGAATCAGAAAAAGGTTTATCAAACAAAGATTGGTAAATTAAATACTTCTTATCGGTGCTATGGATCATTCTTTTGCTGGCTAAAGAGGAAAGATGATATTGAAAATCTTCTTTTGAAGAATTACAGATAGCTGCGATAGTGCTTTTAGTATAACTAATCGTCGATGGATGATCAACATAATGTATAGGTATACCCTGTTGAAGAGCATAGAGCCTAGCCGCAGTTGCTCCAAAACTAGGTTTTCCCATTTTTTCTTTCAAAAAATCGGCCACCTCAGGATGAAAACCCAAAGAATCGATCTTTTGCAATACCAGCGGAATCCCTTCTGTCTCTACATACTCAAGCGCATCTTGGTTGAATTCAACGGTGATGATATCCGGCTTTTCATATTCCAATGCTTTCCACAATCTTTCTGAACCCTGCGGATCGCCATGTACACATCCAATAAAATGTATTCTTGCGCTCATTCTTTCCTCGTCATTTTCCGTCCTAACTTATGCGCCAGATGCAACGGCTCCGGCAGTTTATGCGGGGGCAAAATCATTTTCGGAATCAGTTCTAATACTGTCTCTACCGCAATCTTATGTCCCGGAGAAACAATCAACGGATTGGAAAATTCTTTGGTCTTGACCGCAAATCCAAGAACTTGATTCTCGACCAGAACTTTTTCCTCTTGCAGATTGCCAAACGTCAATTTTTCCTGCACCCCGATAGTGGGAATGTTCAATTCTAATCCTAGATGCGAGGCAATCCCTATCCTGCGCGGATGCAATACTCCTTCTCCTTTCACCAGCAAAATATCCGGCTCTTCATTTAATTGGTTAAAGGCTTCCATGATCGCCGGCATTTCTCGATAGGCGCTGAATCCTTGCCGAAAGGGCAGAGGATTATCTAAAGTATAGCTCTTCTGCTCTTTGACTTTAAAGGACGGAAATTCACATACTACCACGGTTGCTAGAAGTTTTTTACCTATCACTTGGCATTCTGCACCGCCGATAGTTTTTATTTCGCTGAAAGAATCTTCTAAATTGATTCGATAAGACAATTTTGCTTGTTCGCGCTTGAGTTCGATGAGATCCATTTGGTTTACCTGAAAGAAAGAAACTCTTCTTCAAAATGAACAGCATAATATCCAGACAATGATTCCCTTAATGATAAGACTCGTTCAACAGACCCAGATATCCTTCCACTGAACTTTTTATCTTTACCGGTTATGCTATATTTTAACTCTATCATTTCAAATCCCATTTCTTTTGAATTTCTTTTTGCACCACAAAGTGTTAAATTAAAAAGAAAATCTTCAGCGGCTCGATTAGATGAGATAGGAATAGGTTTAGTGGTAAAATTGAAATTTGCATCATTAATTGATATTACTTTCCTCATTCCCATATTACTCAGAGCCAAATAGTGATCAATATTTCTAAACAGGAAAGGATTTGCTTTAATTACCAAATCCGCACGTACGCGCTCAGGTGTATCTTTTGTAAACCATTTTTTTATTCGTGGAGAAATTTCCGTTGCACGTTTAAATAAAATATCAAAACCCTGATCATACGAAAAAGCAGAATCATATCTTAGTTCTAGATCACCAAGATTACCTTCCTGTAAACCACGAGCTCCTGCTTTTTCTGCCAAAGCCTTAAGAATAGGTTTAGCAACACCTTCACTTACCAGAGGAAGAATCTTATGCTGATCCCGCAAATGCCTATTCAGATTAATTTCTAACTCAGACACTTCATCCCATGATCTCGATTCCAGGTTGTAATATTTTATCAATGGTTGCATGCTTCACTCATTTTTCCCTAAAAATTCCTATAAGTATCTTTGCTATACTGTTCCAGCTTTTCAAGAGACAACCATCCTTCTTCCTGAAGCTCTGGCAATATGGTTAGAGGGTAGTGTTGTGGTGTAGGCAATTTATACATATCCATAATTATTCTACCTATCCTAACCCCTTTTGCCAATTCAATCATTTCTTCTAAGTCTATCATTTTTTATCACTCTTATAGTTTTCAAAAAAACCGCCATCTAAGTTATCACCGAGAATCTGGTCATCAGCAGCATCAAATTTCACTTCCAATTCATATCTTTGAGGAGATTTGGAAAGCCCGCTAGCCATATACCAGGGCAAGAAGGTGATCCTAACCTTCTTTACCTTCTCGGCCATTTCTTCTAAGTTTATCATAGTTCAACTCCCCTCTTTTGAGATTAAATCCTCGCTGTGATTTATAAAACTTTCTGAAATAACCACTTATGAGTAACTACGCATCTTAACGCAATTATTAAAAGCTCTTTTCTCTTCCTAACTCTATGGCTTCAGAAAATTGGTGGTGGGGAAGGTCTGCCAGCGTGGATTTACACCATTGCGATCAAAAACTGGTCAAAAGTCCCGCGGCCATCCGGCGTTTCGTACGTTCCTTGACCAAAGAATTGAAGATGCATCGTGTCGGTCCGACTGAAATAAAGCGCTTCGGACACGGAAAATTACGTGGCTATTCCATGATGCAGTTCATTGAAACCAGCACTATCACTGCGCACTTCGATGAAAAAGGAAATCGCGCTTTCCTTGACATCTTCAGCTGTAAGACCTACTCTGCGAAGAAAGTCGCTCAATTCTGCAAGAAATATTTCAAGGCCAAAAATTATATCTTGTACGTTGAAGAACGAAGATAGAAAGATATTTATAACATATTACCTTCATATAACAAAAGAGGCACAAGATGGTTCTCCGCGAACAAGACAAGCATTTTCTTTCATCGTTATATATAGCTATCGCCATCATTTTCACTTGGAAAGGAATCTGGGATGGGCTTTATGAAATTCCTTTTCTTGGTTCATTAAGCTGCCGATCATATCTCAGCCTGGAAACTTGTACGCCGTTAGTGTTTCTCTTTCTGGGGTTTGCCATGCTTACCATTTCCGGCGCGATCTTCAAAGAATTTGATCCCCTGGGAGGGATCCAGAAAGCAGTTAACAAAACCCTGCATTCCGTGCAGATCCATCATGACAAGAAAAATTTCCAATTCAAATATTATGATAAAGAACAGAAAAAATACGTGGCCATCCCGGCTACGTGGGTAAAAAAAATAGAGAAAGGCGCTTTAGTCGTGGTATCGCCGCAACAAAAGCAGGAGATATTTATCCCCATCCATCGAGTAACAGAAGTATTGTATAAAGGAAAGAGTTATTGGAGATTATAATGGTCGCAGCAGAAGACATCAAAAAATATTTTTGGTACGTATTTGGGATGATAGGAGTAGTTTTTTTCTGGGCCGGAGTCTGGGACGGGTTAGGGAACATTCACCCCATCATCGCTAATCCCTGGCTGAGCCTGATTTTAGGGATCACCATGCTAGGTTTATCCGGCGTCATTTTCAAAGACGCAAATCCCTTATGGGAAGTTGAAAAACCAGTAAAATCAGAAGCCAAGAAAGTGCACCGCCATCCCTTGAAGCACGAGTTTCATTTCAAATACCAAGACCACATCAAAAATAAGGAACTTCTCCTTCATGCTAAGAAATTACAACGTATCGAAAAAGAATTCTTGGTCTTCCTAGACCACGGAAAGGAAGTCTTCGTCCCCTTACATCGGGTCACCGAAATCCTCCACAAAGGAAAAACTCATTGGAAGGCTTAAAATGCATCCACAGACTAAAAAAGGGATCACTCCTTTAATGATCGGCTTCTTATTGGTTTCCTTTGCCGTAGCTGTCGGCGTAGTGGTCATGAATTTAGGAAGCGCGCAAGTAGAAGAAGAAGCGGAATGCGCCATAAATATCGGATTGCGCTTCTCCCAGATCAGCGGCGAAGAACAGGTCTGCTATGATGCGGCCAAGAAAATATTTTCCTTCTCAGTAGAAAACGGGGTTAACATCAATGTCAACGGAATTGTCGTCAATATCATCGGGACCCAGAAAGCGGAAAGTTTTGAATTGAATGACGCAAAGATGGGAAAAGCCGCTGTCTACTTAGGAAGAGTTCCGTATGATGTTGCCGCTTCAGGAGAGATACGGCAGGTAAAAATCTCTCCTAAAATAATCCCTTACGATGAAGAGCAAGTATGCATCGATCAGGCTTTTGTGATAGAAAGTGTGAAGCCGTGTTAAAGGTTATAAAAATAGCCTAATGTTTAACTGTAAACCCGTTATGCTCTCCGGTAGCATTACTCCATGTTTCTTCCACTTTTTCTACCGTCGCTCCAGGAGGCCCTTTCTTACAAAACTGTAACATCTTCTGCAAAGTATCGCGTCTGCCTTCGAACACCGCTTCTACTTTTTTATCTGCAGTATTCCGTACCTCTCCAGATAAACCTAAAGCAGAAGCTCTTTTTTTAGTAAAGTGACGAAAGAAAACTCCTTGCACTTTCCCAGAAATAATAACCTGAAGTCGTTTCATTATAATTCCTCCTTAATAATCTTCTTCAGATCCTCAACATTCTGAATCCCTTTCACAAACCGCCCTTTCGGATATACTACTGCCACACTTCCTTCCGGATTGCAGAAACCTAAGCATTGCGCTTTGGTGCAATACACAGTAGAAGTCAAACCTTCTGCACGAATCCATTCTTTCACCTTCTTAACGTCCTCTGATTTAATCCGAGGGCCGCAGCTGGGCTTATCGTTGTGAGCAATTCCTGTTCTATCATTCACACAAACAAATAAGTGTAGTTTTGGTTTGGGAAAATCAATATCGTGCATACCTTTTCATTTTGCAGAAGTATTTTTATATCTTTGTGTATTTATATTCAATCATGGAAATAGAATTCGATCTGACTAAGTCCGTAGAAGAGAACGCCGGAAAGTACTTTGAAGCGGCCAAGAAAGCCAAAAAGAAGCTGGAAGGAGCTAAAGCAGCGTTAGCTGAGACCAACAAGAAGTTAGATCTATTACTAAAACAAGAATCGCAATTCCTGAAAGAACAAACCCAAAAATCAATCAAAACAGAAAAGAAGCGCGAATGGTATGAAAAATTCCATTGGTTTATCTCCTCGGAAGGATTCCTCTGCCTAGGCGGTAAAGATGCCACTTCCAACGAATTAGTGATCAAGAAACATACTGATAGAAATGATCTTGTTCTGCACACTGATATGGCTGGATCACCGTTCTTCGTGATCAAAAACGGCCAGGAAGCCGGCGAGCAGACCATCAAAGAAGCTTCTCAAGCGGTGGCGGTGTACTCCCGCGCCTGGAAATTATCACATACCTCTGCTGATGTATTTTACGTCAAGCCGGAACAAGTCACTAAAGAAGCCAGGCCTGGTGAATATATACCTAAAGGTAGTTTCATGATCTATGGAAAGACCCAATACTTGCATCCAAAATTAGAATACGCTATCGGCTTAGTTGAAGAGACCATTATCGGCGGTCCCCAGCCAGCCGTAGAGAAACAGACCAAGAATTTTGTGTTAGTCATCCCCGGAAAAGAAACCAAAGGCGCGCTGGCCAAAAAAATCAAACATAAACTGAAAGGCGGCGACTTAGATGAAATCACCAAGTTTCTTCCTGCTGGCGGGGCAGAGATTAAAAGATAAGCTGCGCCCAAAGGAGATCATATACAATTTAATTTTCTTCAAAAAAGCCTTGAGCTTCATCCTCGAGCTTCATATAACGAGATAAATCTCCTTCCTTATCCATAGTGCCTACCTCAGCATTAAAATTATCTCTCAGTTCCTTCCATGCATAATACAATTCATCCAATGCTTGGTCTAAGGTTACAAACCCTTTCTGTCCCACCCCATATCCTGCTTGAGGCAATACAAATGCCAGTTCTCCAAAGGTTAAATTTCGTATTTGTTTAGGAACATAATTCCTTTTTTGTTCTAATTCTGCCTTAATCCTGATATACAATTCTTCTTGAGGAATTCTTTGAGCTTCATCGTATTCTCTTATTACTTTTTCTAGTATATATTCTGGCGCAAATTTAGCGACTTTTAGCATTACTGCAAAATCTTCTCTTTTATTTTCTCTGCCTTTCAGCTGCGGCAAAGCAAGAAGATCATCTACTGTAGTATTAGGATTTAACAAAATTCTTGGATCAAAGTCCGATTTTTTACCCTGGGTTATTTTTTGTGCTTCTTCATCAATATTGAGGAGGTACTTATGCCTTAAATCTTGATATTGAACCCACAGAGTTCTTATTGTATTTTTAAGAATATCCACAGAATTATTGGCTTCAACTATATGTGCATCATCCAAGCTAAATGAAACGATCCAATATTTGCATTCCGGTATCGTTAATAGGGACATTATATCACCAAGTAAGAAATTCTTTAAAAATGTATACTAAAAAGTTATAAATAACTTTTTAAAGAACTTCTAGTTTTAACTTAGCATGCCCTCGTAGTCTAGCCTGGATACCCGCAGTTCCCTTAGAAATGAGGGGATTGGCCGGAAAGGCAAATAGGACGCGAGCTTGCGGAAAATTCTTGCAGACAGCTTGAAACCGGAGTTCAAATGCCTACTACACTAGGGGAATAGTGTCGTGGCTTGAAAGTCTCCGCGGGGGCGCTTTTTATACTAAAAGGAATTAGTTTGTTCGAAAACTAATTCCTTTGGTATATACCAAAATCCTTGATTTTCGAACAGAAAATCATGGATTTTTAGTATATTTCAAATATTATTCCTGTTTTTCACTAACTTTATATATCCCTTCAGCTCATTCCCTTCTTTATGGATCTAGAGAATAAAATAACTTTTAGAGATTCTATCAAGAATTCTTTTCAAAATGACCTGGTCAAAGAAGTCCTTACCCCAGAAGCATTACGGTTTGTAGCAGAATTGGCTGGCGAATGTACCGATAAACGAAACCTGTTGTTAGCTGCGCGCAGAAATTATAACGCTGAAGAGACTCCGCACTTTCTGGAAAGCACCAAGCATATCCGCAATGATAAAAACTGGAAAGTCGCTAAACATCCGCAAGACTTACAGAAACGCTGGGTGGAGATTACCGGCCCGGCTTCAAACAGGAAAATGGTCATCAATGCTCTTAACTCCGGCGCAGATTGTTACATGGCCGATTTTGAAGATTCCGATGTTCCTACCTGGGAAAATCTGATGCAGGGACAAAAAAATCTGATTGAAGCGGCCAGAGGCGCAATCGAATACACCGACCCTAAAACAGGAAAACAATACACTTTGCATGATCAGACCGCAACCTTACTGGTCCGCCCCCGCGGCTGGCATCTGGATGAAAAACATGTTTTGTTTGAAGGAAAACCGATTCCCGGAGCATTGTTTGATTTTGGATTGTTTTTCTACCATAATGCTAGAAAACAACAAGAGAAAGGTTCTACTCCTACATTCTACTTGCCCAAAATGGAAAGCCATCTCGAAGCAAGGTTATGGAATGATGTTTTCCAGAAAGCGCAGGATATGCTTGATATCGGTGAAGGAACAATTCGTGCCACGGTATTAATCGAAACACTTCCTGCAGCTTTTGAGATGGAAGAAATTCTCTATGAATTGAAAGATCACATCTCCGGACTTAATTGCGGACGCTGGGATTACATCTTCAGCTACATCAAAAAATTAAATCAGCACCAAGACAAAATTGTTCCTGACCGCGATCAAGTCTCTATGACTCAGCCGTTCTTGCAATCCTATGTAGATTTGCTGATTCAAACCTGTCATAAGCGTGGAGCCTATGCGATGGGCGGCATGGCCGCGCAGATTCCGCTCAAGGATCGAGAAGCAAACGAGAAAGCCATGGCTGCAGTCCGCACCGATAAAGAACGTGAAGTTGCTGCTGGACATGATGGAACTTGGGTTGCGCATCCCGGTTTAGTGCCCATTGCCAGAGACATTTTTGAAAAAGGGATGAATGGAGCAAATAATCAATTATACCGGCTACGGGAAGAAGTTCAGGTTACGGAAGAAGATCTACTCAAAGTTCCCGAAGGAAGCTTCACCTACGACGGATTCAAGAAAAATATCAATATCGGAATCAGATATGTAGAAGCCTACTTGCGAGGGATTGGCTGTGTTCCGTTAGAAGGAAAGATGGAAGATGCCGCTACTGCAGAAATTTCTCGTGCGCAAGATTGGCAATGGTTGCGTCATCAGGTAAAATTAGATGATGGAAGGATGGTTACACCTAAATTGTATACAGAAGCGCACACGGAGGTAACTGCAGAAATAATGAAAGAGCTCGGCCAAGAAAAGTATATCACCAACAGCAAATTTCCTGAAGCAACCAACTTATTCTTAAACATGATAGAACAAGAACAAAAAGGGTACTTTGAAGATTTTTTAACTATACCCGCATACGAACACTTAATCAAGGAGGGAAGATAGATGGAAAAGAGATGGGAAGGGATTATCAGACCATATTCAGAAGATGATGTCAAACGATTGCGAGGCTCGTTCCATATTGAACATTCTATAGCCAGGCTAGGCGCGGAACGATTATGGAATTTGTTACACGAAAAAGAATATGTCCATGCTCTCGGAGCGATGACCGGCAATCAAGCCATGCAGCAAGTCAAAGCGGGATTAGAAGCGATTTATCTCAGCGGCTGGCAATGCGCAGCTGACGCTAATCTGGCTGGAGAGATGTATCCTGACCAAAGTTTGTATCCTGCCAACAGCGTTCCTTCTTTAGTTAAAAGGATCAATCAGGCTTTGCTGAGGGCAGATCAGATCGAACATGCCGAAGGCAGCGCCCAGAGATACTGGCTAGCGCCGATCGTTGCCGATGCCGAGGCTGGATTTGGCGGGCCGTTAAATGCCTTTGAATTGATGAAAGCGATGATCGAAGCCGGCGCAGCAGGAGTGCATTATGAAGATCAGCTTGCTTCCGAAAAAAAGTGCGGCCACATGGGCGGTAAAGTTCTTGTACCAGCAAGCCAATTTATCAGAACCTTAATTGCCGCCAGACTTGCCGCGGATGTCTGTGATGTGCCCACTATTTTAGTGGCCAGAACCGATGCTGAGAGCGCAAAATTACTTACCTCTGATATTGATGAGCTTGATAGACCATACCTGAGCAACAAGCGTACCGAAGAGGGATTCTATTATTTTAAAGAAGGGACCGAACTGAAGCGATGTGTTTCCAGAGGCTTAGCCTATGCTTCCTACGCAGATTTGCTGTGGATGGAAACATCAACTCCTGATTTAGAACAGGCAAAAGCATTTGCGGAAGGCATCCATCAAGAATTTCCCGGAAAGATGTTGGCCTATAATTGTTCCCCTTCCTTTAACTGGAAGAAAAAACTTAATGAGGATACCATTGAGAAATTTCAACGCGAACTAGGAGCGATGGGATACAAATTTCAGTTCGTAACCTTGGCTGGATTCCATGCTTTGAATCACAGTATGTTTGAATTAGCGCGAGGTTATAGAAATCATGGTATGGCTGCCTATTCCCGATTACAGCAGGAAGAATTTGCCAGCGAAAAGCACGGCTATACTGCTACAAAGCACCAGCGGGAAGTCGGTACTGGCTATTTTGATGAGGTGCAAAAAGTAATTAAAGGAGAAGAAGCTGAAACAACTGGTCTGAAAGATTCAACTGAGAAAGAGCAGTTTTAGAAATAAGTCTTTACAGAAAAAAATATAAGCAGCTCTTCATTACCCCTGCTATGAAAATTATCGATGCGCATATTCATACTAACTTTGCTTTTCAAAAAGCAAAAGATTTTACGCAACAACAAGGTATAAATTTCTCTCTTAAAGGATTACAAAAAGAATTAGATCAAAATTCAGTTCAAACCGCCATTGCCATTACCTCAGATTGGAACGCGCCCACGCCTGGAGAATATTCTTCACTCATAAAACAATGCCAAGAAGAACCGCGAGTGAGAGCAGTTTGCAGTATCAATCCCAACTATACCTCAGCAAAATATCAAAAGCTAGTTGAGCAAGCCATGAGGCGGGGGTCGATCATGGGCATTAAAATATTTCCTGGATATCATTCTGTCTATCCCAGCGACCCATGCTACTTCCCATTTTACAGGATAGCAGGAAAATATAACAAACCAGTCATCATCCACAGCGGAGACACTTTTGGCAGCCAGTACTTAGTCAAATACGCTCACCCTTTGGCTATTGATGAGATGGCGGTGAAATTTCCCAAAACGACTTTTATCATCGCTCATCTCGGCAATCCCTGGATCAGAGATGCGGCGGAAGTTATTTACAAGAACAAAAATGTCTATGCCGACCTGTCTGCTTTCTGTATCGGACACACTCACGGGAACGATTTCAAGCGCATCCAGCAGGATATCCAATGGGCTCTCAGTTATACTGGCCGGCCGGACAAATTTCTCTACGGCAGCGATTGGCCTTTAAGCCCCATGAAGGAATATATTGACGTGATCAAGAAAGCAGTGCCCAAAGAGCACCATCAAAAAGTATTCTATGATAACGCTAAAAGGATATTTCGATTATAAGCTCATTCCCAAGTTGCCGTAAATCTACAAGAAGCTTTATAAAGAAACAGCCTCTTTTTAGGTTTAGCGCATATAAGAGTATGTATATGCTATATCGGAGGAAATAAACAATGGACAGATTTAACCGTAACGGTGGCGGATTCCAAAGGAACAACAACTTTGGCCCACGCGAAATGCATAAAGCAACCTGTTCTGAATGTAAGCAAGAATGCGAAGTGCCATTCAAGCCTACTGAAGGAAAGCCAGTTTTCTGCAGAGAATGTTACAAGAAAAGAAAAAGTTACTAATTTAGTGACCGTATTCTAATTGACGTATACATGACACACATTTTAATTCTTTTTTGTTTTTAATTTTTTACCTTTCTTATATAGTGAACTGCGCAGGATAGAGAACATCAATTAGCGCAGTTTACTTATTAGATAACTGCGTAATTAAGTGCTGTATCCCATGCAGTTATCTATAATTACCTTAACTTCACTAGTTCTCCCGCGCCTTCTCCAGGATATACCTTTCTATTCGCTCCCGAAGATGCATATCCATTGATGAACGCTCTTCTTGATTTGCCAGAAGTATTGTCATAGCTTCCATGAACGGTATAGGGGCCGAACACCGCCAGATCACCCGGTCTCATGAGCACCGGAACAGCCTCGGCAGGATCAAACTTGTCAGAAATAGTTTGTTTGGTTTCATTATACGGCAGATCCAGATCTCCCTCTCGACAACTTCCAGGGATACAATAAAGCGGGCCGTTGTCTAGAGCCGCTTCATCGATAGCCGTAAGCAGCTGCACAAAACTTCCCCGGCCATTGACATCAGTCCAGATAGTATCTTTCTTACGATGATAGATGTCTTGATGCCAGGGATAAAAAACTCCGTCCTGAGGCAATTTAAAATGAACCTGATTGATGAGGTGATCGGCATGATCACTTCCTAAAATCTCTGCGGCAATCGAAGTTAAACGGGGATCTCTTCCATACTTTAGCAAGACCGGCTCAGCCGCTCCTGCCCAGACCACTCGCCGAATTATTCCTTTATCGACCACAAACTGGCTTCCCTGATGCATCACTTTTCCTTCTAAGCTTTGGGCCATTTCTTGCAGATGAGCGATTGCGGTACTCATTTCTGCAACTTCATGCAAAGAGAAAAAAATTTCCAAGTGAAGATATCCTTGCTGGTAAAACAACGCTATCTGAGTGGAAGAGAGGGAAGAAGGTGGAAGTGCCATCACTCTCTTTCATAATTGCAGATATTTAAATGTTATTAAATATGTCAACAGTCTAGCTTCCCAATCCCTGGCTGGTTTTGCAGGTTTTGGTGTAAAGGTCCCGGAAAATGTTCTGCGGGTCAGTTTTGCGCTTAACTAGATCATAATTTTTCTTGTTCCAAATCTTCCAGAAATCAGGCTCAGTGTAATAGTTGGTAGAAATGAGCGTCTTCAGCGCCCTTATCTCCAATAATTTATCTTCCAGAATTTTGTAATAGTTCTTGCCTCCGCTCTTCTTGAGGCCGTAAATGGCCAAATCCAAGAACAGCTGATCTTTAGTTTTGCGCCAGAAATCGTTCGATAACCATTCATATTTTCTGACAGGATGATAGGGTACGCACCACAACGGAAAAAAGTTCACTTCTTGCATGTACCAATCCATGAAATCGCTGGCTTTAGAAAAAGGTATGAAAATATCAAGAGTGACCGGGATTTGGCTTGAAGGGATGATTTTATGAAACTTTTCAGCAGCTCTCAGCACTAGGGAAGAATTCACAAATTTACCAAAAAACAATCTGCCTAAGAATGATTTCGGATTGACATTAGTCACGCCTTTGTCGTATCTAAAAAAGTAATCAGCCGTCTTGAGATAATCTCGTTTTCTGGTTTTCGTGCTCAGATAATAGATTCGCATCCAATCATAGCGGTGCGTATACGGCGCTTCCTCGACAAAATTCGCCAAGCTGAGTACATATAACCTAGGAGAGTGGATGATGCTATCCATAAAATCAACATCTTTATCCTGATAGTGTTTCCATATCGCCGCTTGGTAATCTTCAAGATTAAAGTATTTTTCATACACCACTTTCACAAAAGGCTTGGCCGGGATTAATTTGAACTTTAGTCTTGAGATGATGCCTAAGGTTCCAAAGGTTCCGTGCACCATCTGGAATACCAGTTTATGCTCATTATCAGGAGTACAGATCAAAACCTCGCCTTGTGCAGTGATGACTTCATATTCAAGACAACTGTCATGAAATCCGCCATATTTGTAGGACATGGATTCTATCGAACATCCGGCCACCGCTCCGCCGATAGTGATGGTCTTTAATTCCGGCACTACCGTCGGTACAAGATTATACCTTAGGGTCGCTTTTGCCAAGTCAACAAAGGTGACGCCAGGTTCTGCTATACAGATTTTTTTTTCCCGATCTATAAGAATGATTTTATCCAGATCGCTGATATCGATTTTCTCATCAGAATATCGTTTATCCCCTGGTTTGGGCACTTGGTGAGCGACCGCTTTTTTCTTTAATGAAACTGGTTTATTACTTTTACGATCTTTCAGCTGTTGCGCTATCCTATCTACTTTTTGTCGGTGAGTGAACATATCGATCTTTGGACCAGCCTCTTCTTTAAGAAAATATCGCTACTCCGCTAATTAAAATTCCCTTTTTTGGGAACTCTGGGAAAAACTTTAAAATGGCTGCTTCCGGCAAGTGTGCCATTTAATTTTCCAATATGCTCTTCTGCTCTTTTCTCATGGGCAGATATATCGCATCTCTTTAAAGCTTCAAAGACATCAAGAGGAACATAACAAAGCGGATTTAAACTGCCGTTGTAATTTCGTACCGCATAGAGATTCCCATTCTTTTTTAATTTTAATTGTGATTGATGTACAGGAAAGAGGGGCACTGATTCCAGCCTGATCTTGGCCGTAAAATCAGGAAGGAAATCAACATAGGCATATTCATTTCCTGCAGTAATGCCGCCAAAATCAAAAATTAGTTCACCTTTTTCTACTTCAACAATATCAGTGATGCTTCCGATCTTTGCCTCAGATTTAGTGACTACTTCTAACGGATTCTGATCATATGCTCCTAACCATTGTTTGATATCATCCAGAGAACGGGCATAAATATCTTTTATGGGAAAAATCGCAAAAGGAAGCTTATATAATGCCATCATTTCATAACGTAAACGCTTTCAGATTAGGGATATCGCCGTCGCAATAAGGACACGCTTTCGGCATCTTCCGGTATGGATCATATTTAAAAAGATAATTGCATTTCTGGCAATTGAATTTGATTAAGGTCGTTCCGGGAATCTTTTCCACTTTTGGTTGCAGGTCTTGCTGCTTTATCCTGGCCATCCGTTCCAGATACTCATCTTCCTTATCCCATCCGGCCGGTTTTTGGGGCTGCTGCGTTTGTGCTTGTTCCGCTTTTACCGCTGCCTTTTTTCGTTCTTCCTGCTCAGTCCTTCCGCTGAAGCAGCTGGGACAGACCACTTTCTTGAATTTGTAATGCAGTTTAAACTGGTTTGCTGGCGCAAACCCCTTACATGAGCCACATTGTATCCGTAAATCGTCCACCATGTGTCCAGAAAATATGAAGAGATATTTATAGTTTTGGGGTGCGCAAAATATGATTTAGGAGTTGGTTTCACTCTAAAGAGATAACACTAACCATACCAACACTTTAAAAATCATAAAAATATCCTTCAATTGATGGAAGAATTCTGGGAAAAAGTAGAGCACTATAATGCTAAGCTCATCCCTCCCGCCTTGATTGTTCTCTTAGGCATCATCATTTTTGAATTATTCGTCCATATCGAGAACCATACCGTTGAATTGATAGTTAAAATCGCAGATGCTATGGTGATAACTGTTTTTATCATTGACTTGATATTTTTAGCCAAGAAGGCAAAGAGTGTAAAATTCTTCTTCAAAAATTATTGGCTGGATATTGTAGCAGTTTTTCCCTTCGTCTTGTTTTTCAGGGTAGTCGAATCTGCATATAGAGTCGTGCTTGCCACAGAACGATTGACCTTAGGGCAGGCAATTTTGCATGAGACTGTGGAAGCGAGTAAAAGTACAAAATTGTTAGCCAAAAGCGGTAAAGTGGTGCGGATAGGAGCTAGACTTCTTCGAGTTGTCGCTAAATCCAGATTATTTACCAAAGTGTACCATGGACGAAGGAAGAAGAAACAGAAGAAGAGCAGATAATCAAAAAGATTGTGAATTGGATTAAGCTATCTCCAACTTCTTCACTTTATTAACTCTCTCCTTCACATACTCTTCCTTCAACAGCACATTTACAAAATCTTTCAGCTGAGGATTCTCAACTTTTACTTTTGCCATCACTCGACCTTTTTCTTCAAAGGTATTCTTGTTTTTCTTCTTGAAATCTGCTACAAATTCTTTCAGCTTTAACGGTGGACCAAGACGCACTTCTTCTGCCGGCAATTCTTTCTTCTTAGCCACAAAATAAAACAGCGCTTCCTGTCCTTTGTCCCAGACCCAACCGTCTTGCAGCAATACAAAGCCTTGTAATTTTCCCTTCATAAACTCAAACACTTTCAATAATTTAGCGCCCACCGCATCTTCTTTTCCCTCAGCAGGCGCAACGGTGACAAACACTAAGGTTCCTTTACCTTTGTACTTCTGTCGCAAAGAATCAACTGTAATCTTTTCTTTCACAAAAAATCTTTCCGCAGGCTTCTGTAGATATTTCTTAGCTATCTGCTTCAACAGCAAAAACTTCTCCATCGATAGAGCTGCTGCCGCATTCCTGCTTTTATCGACAGGATCAACTACCACTAATGGAGATTGCAGCTTAGAAGTGTTGATGTGAAATAAAGCCATTTCCCCGCTCGGATAAAATTTGGAAGGATCAACTACATCTTTCTCTTTCCATTTCTGCGCTGCCTTCAATACTTTTTCAAACGAGCCGTAATGCGCAGTTATGATCTCCAACACATAGCCGCTGAAGCCGCCGATATACGACTCCGCGCCGTACAGATCATTGGCCTTGCAGAATTGCTTCAGCAGGCGGATGTCATCTTTTACTTTTGCCGCATGCTTATTGACCCAGGCTGAATGCAACGGTGAAATGTCAGTGATATTGCGCGCCTGCTCTACCTTACTAATCTTCAAGATAGGGACCGCTTCAAACATCAAGCCTTTATATCGCAGCTGAAAATAATCCCGGCTTCCATGCAGTCTGCTGATGTTCGCTTTAGGAAATGCTTTCTTCAATCCTTTTTCCAAAAAACCAGAAAGTTCTGCTGACTGGTCGGCGTATTTTACATAATCAAAGGCCACAAAAATATCTACATCATAATTTCCCGAAAGCCAGGTTCCTTTTGCCCCGCTGCCGCCCAAGATAGCTTTGGCCCTACAAGTAGTTAGAGCGGCATTAAGCGTCTTGAGAAAGGAAGCTGTCGCCGCAACGAACTGTTTCTCCTCATCCCTACTTGGCTTTATTTTTTGCAGTATTGACTTCATGTTTAACTTTCAGAACCTCTTTCCGCAAGACCTCTTTATTGTTTTTTTCTCCTTTTTCTAACAGCTTGAGGTCATGTATAAGTATTTTGTGTATTTTTTCCTTAAAGAGAAACAAAGCCAGGAGAAAGCTGATCACTAAAGTTATGATCTGCAAGGGAAGAGTGAAACTTCCTTCCCGCAGTTCAGCGCCAAAAAAAGTCAATAAAATCATCTGGATCATAAAACCGGCCGTAGAGACTAAATTGAAATTAAACAAAGAGATATCCGTAAGCGCCGCAGAAAAACTCACTAAGTCGTTAGGAAACAGCGGCGCTATCCTGGCCATGAACAAGGCTAACAATTTTTTCTGCTTAAAGAATAAGATGAAATGAGACCTCTCTTCTTCAGTAAAAAAGAAAGAAGCAACTTTGTGGCCGTACCGGCGAGCGATCAAAAAGATAAAAAGCGAACCCAAAAATGCGCCAATCAAGCTGTAGATCAATCCCCATAACGGCCCAAAAACAAACCCGGCTAAAATCGTGGTGAGCTGGGAAGGGATGATGGAAATCATGGTTTGAAACATTTGCAGGATGATCAAACCTAGAGGAGCAAGAAGACCGAACTTTAAAATAAACCAGCGTAATTCTTCAGGATCAGCTAATGATTCTCGTACCACCTCGCTTTGGGCAATCCACCAAAACAATAAGGCTAAAATAGTAACTAAGAGCAGCAGCTTTATCCAGCGCCCCACTTTTTTCATTATATTATCAGAAGAAATTCCGGTATATAAACTTTCGTGAAGAGTTTGGTCATTATATATAGAATCTCTTCCACGTCATCCGTACTCTAAATCAGGGGTAACACATATTTTTATAGTGAAGATTATTTCTGCTTACCATATGATGCTTTCCAATAGCCAAGTGCAATGCGCTGACTGTAAGAGATCAGTGAACAAGTTAGATACTTTTGCATCAAGCAATCCTTCCCGAGAACTGCGCTACCGCTGCCGATTCTGCTACAGCGTTAACCGGGATCTGGGCCTTGGACAAGTAGAAAAGCCGCAAGTCAAAAGAGAATACTTCTGCGGCCGTTGCAAGTATAAATTCAAATCGCTGGGAACCTTATGCCCATACTGCAGCAAACAGGATCAGGTAGTGGAACAGGTCCATTCGGTCATGGATTTGTTGTAACTTACTGGATTAAATCCCTTTCTGCAAACTGGACATCTTTCTCTTGAACGCCATTGAAAAGAACATTCTGGAATTCGTGGCGTTCATTTCCGACATCTACCCGTAAAGGAACACCATAGTACGTATCAACCCACAGGCTAACGCCTTCGGGAGTTCTCAGCTGCCAGACATTGCGTGTCCCTATTTTCGCTTCCGATATCTTTTCTGCAGAAGCGACTCCGTCGATCCAGTCTAAAGGGGTCTTGACATAATACTGATCATAATCTACCGGCCCTGCATCTCCAGTCTTGATGCAGTACTTCTTGCTTTCACAGATAGCCTGAGCCGTTGTAGCTCCCGTATCAAAAATAACTGCATCCATTGTATTCTTATTGAGGACTTCTGTTTGAACGTTAAGTCTTTGTTTTATTATCAATTTCTTTATCCAAACATCGACCGGCTTCTCCAGCGGCTTGTCAACCCGCTTGTAGTCATAAGACATGCTTTCCACATTCCTGCTTTTCATCAAGAGTTCTTCTATTGAAAGCCCTTGATTTGAAACCGGCTCTTTAATCTCTTCCGTGGTTTTTGGACATAGATCAGGATCAGAAACCGTACTTCCGTCCGTACAAACATATTTAGTAGCACAAGAAGTGACAAATAAAACCGTCAGCAATCCCAGTATTATTAGCAACAAAGGTGTTCGGTTTACCATTATTCTAGAATAGTCATATCATCATATATAAATTTAACTACGATATTTTTTAAAGAAAAGACTGATTTTCAAAGTATGGTCAAAAAAGTATCAGTAGTAGAAGCATTGGATTTCAAAAATGCCCTTCTTCTAGACGCCAGAACACCCCAAGAGTACGCAGAAGACCATATTCTAGGAGCAATCAATGTTCCCTTGCTGGACGACCAAGAACGGCACGAAATCGGCATCATCTACAAGCAGTATTCTAGAGAAAAAGCTATCGAACGGGGAATGGAATTATTTCCTGCCAAAATTCCTTCTATTTATAACGCAGTGAAAGACCATAGGAACAAAATCATCATCGTGTATTGCGCTCGAGGAGGGATGCGTTCAGGAATTATTGCTTCCTTGTTGGAATCAATCGGCTTCAAGGTGCTGCAGGTAGAAGGCGGCTACAAAAGTTTCCGGCAGTATATCACTGACCAACTCCATAATTTTAAATTAAAGCCCAAGATAATCTGCCTCTATGGCCTAACTTGCACCGGAAAAACCAAGCTTCTAGAGCAGCTGCCTAACGCTCTGAATCTAGAAGAATTGGCCCAGCATCGCGGCAGCTTATACGGCGGAGTAGGATTGAAACCAAATGCTCAGAAACGATTTGAAAATCTGCTCTTACAGCGCTTACGGGAATTAAATCATCTTCAACATATTTTTGTAGAAGGAGAAAGCCGAAGGATCGGCAAAGTAGAGATCCCTTCCTTTCTGTTCAAAGCCATGAAACACGGCATGAATGTGGTAGTCAAACGAGATTTCGAGCTGAGAGCAGCAGCAGGGGTAGAGGAATACTTTTCCTCACTGGAAAAAATCAGAGAAATAAAAGAGATAACTCCTCAGCTGCGGGAGATCATCAGCAATAAGCGCAAGCAGGAGATCATTACTTTGATTGAAAATGGAAACTATCAAGACGCTACCAGAATCCTGTTGAAAGAATATTATGATGTGTTATATGCGCATACTTTGAAGAATGTTAGATTTGACTTTGAAGTAGACAATAATGACCTAGAGAAAGCAATTACAAAGTTAAAAGAAATAGAAAAAAAAACAATTTAACTTGCATACGGATATTCCGTAAGAACTATCTGGAAGGTTACCTTGTCATTTAGATTACCATAATGACCTACGCCATTAAATTCAATGACTGCCCACTGCTTCTCCCCATAGACATCTTGAAAGAATTGATACTTAATCGTTCCAGTGCCTCCAGCAGAAGCAGGCAGCAAATCTTCCCACCATCCAACTACAATACTGTTAGGGGCAGTAGGATCAGGCAAATTTTGGGCAGTATATGGACAAGTAGTTGTGTCGCTAAATGTAATAAAGCCATTAGAGCAAACTCTAATATGATTTTGCAAAGAGCCAAAGAAAAGAGTGTTAAATCCTAAATCTATAGATGAAGACATTTGGTCATCACCTAGGCTTAAAGTAGTTGGATTGTTCAAGGTAATCCAGGAATAAGGAATAACTTCCCAGTACATCCAGTATTGATTGTCATAAAATTCATTTAGATATGCATACCCTTCCGGAGATTCCCTGGGTATAGACAACACGCTAGAAGGAAACACATCCGCAGGAACATATCTTGCCATCCCTCCACTACCACTAGAATTTTCTACTCCAGCTATTGTTTCCCAATTACTATCCCCATCAGTAGTACTTCCCCCCGCCAAAAACACCTCTACCGCAGAAATCTGAGCCGTTGCAGGCGCAGACAACATAACTATACTACAAACCAACACAAATAATCTTGTAAAAAGTTTCATCATTTCACCCCTATTTTTTAATCTTTAAGAAACAAAGTGCTATACATATATATATATAACGATACCACTCCAAAATAAAGAAATAGAAAAAAATAAAAATCTAGCAAGTCACTTGCAGCTGCTTATCATTGTTCTGCTCGTTAGACTCTTTAATATTATTACCATAGTCTGCAATAACATTGACACTATCTACTTTATCTTTTTCAGAGCATTTATACCAGACATTCTTGGTTTCCTCTTTACCGGCTTCTAAAATTGCATCATACCAGCCATAGCTTGTATAGTTTAATGCTGCAGGCAACGTAATAACGGAAGTCGAAAATCCAGACCCAGTTGTATTTGTACCAACATTGGCTATCGTAGCCTTTATAACGACATAAGTTCCAGTGCTATTAGTAGTCGTATTAGTATAGCTTACCTCTGCAGATTTAACTACTAAATCTGGTTGTTTTAATTCAACTGGTTGTGTAGGCTTAGGTTGCGTAGCTCTAGCTCTCATCTTACTTAATACTCTCACTAATTGCGTTCTGTCAGAAGCACCATACCTGCTGGCGATCGCATTTCCTGCTGCAGCATTGTCTGACTGTGATTGTTTCAGCAGTGCGCTTTGCTCTTCCGGGGACAACGTACTCAAATCTTTCTCCAATTGGTCATCACTTACTTTAGGAGCGCAAGCAACTATAAGTAGTAGAACCATCAAAGAACTTAATAACATCAATTTTCTCATTCTAACACCTCAAACACTTTTTTCAGTAGAAGAGCAAGCTGCTTAATAAATATTTAGATTTTGAAAGAAAAGAAATAGAAACACGAGAAGGGTTTTTTACCCTTCTGTGCCCCAGAAATTCTTGAATTTCTCAGGGAAATAACAGTAACAGCTAAACCTTAGGAAGAGACGCAGGCTCCATCTTTGCAGCCGAACCGGCAGGGCACAGTCTCTTTTCTTTGAACATTTCCTTTGCAAAAGTTTTCATAAACCGTTCTTGCATCTTTACAAGTATCTGTATAAGAACCTAATGCATTTTTAACTGTTCCTTGCACCGTTGGATTTCTGCCTCCATCACTATCTGTACAAGTATACGGAGATACAGCTTTTCCAGTTATTTTACCATCTAAATTGAGCACTACCAAAGAGACTGCTAACAATCCTAAGGCCACAAAAACCGCTTTTCTCATTCGAACACCTCTTTGTATAATAATGAAGGAACATTTTAGGGAATATAAACTTTTCGCAAAAAGAAAATAATAGAGATTAAAAAAATAAACTGTCGAGCCTGAAAGCGGCTATCCCATCGTTCGCTTCGCTCACTTCGCAGCAGAGCTGCGGGTATTACGCCGCTTTCCAAGACGGCTCTCCGTTCATTACTCGCTGGAATCGTTGCAGAGCACACAATAAAGCAACGACTTTATTGGTGTGCCAGTAAAATCTTTGTTTTACTGTGCACAACAGGATATTAGACCCAGCGAGTAATAAAAGCAATTTAAGATTGATCTACTTTTTACAGGCACCTTCTTCGCATCGGCAAGGGATGGTTTCTGTCAAGTGCACTATGCCATCACAATAATGCTCAAATAAGTTTCCGTCATTGAGGCAAGTATCAGCTGCTGTTCTTTTTGGTCCCGCGAAAGACAGATCCTTGTACTCAACTGTTCCCTGCTCATAAGGATTATTTCCGCCATCGCTTTCCGTGCAGCTGCGCGGCAGGTTATA
>JAUYPX010000046.1 GCA_030697505.1 Nanobdellota archaeon
TTTATGCAACTTTGACAAAGAAAAAGTACGGGGAACAATAGGTTTCTCAATCGGAATAGAACCGTTGTTAGAAGAAACGCTAAAAGCAGCAGAGTCAGTTAAAATGGATTCTTCAGGGAAGATATCTTTGTTTTTAATGCCACAGGTGTTTAGTACAGAAAGCTTGGAAAGCATTGAAACCACGAATAAGGGTTTGTTTGCAGGATATGGGGAGATTGCTTTTTACTTCGTGGCTCAAAAAGATCATAACCCTGATGATCAAAAATATCTTGATATCTATGAAGTGGCTGGAAAGCATAATTTAGTTGTGATGATGCATCCTGATGCTGGACAGGAAAATTCCGTGGGAAATGCCGCACGAAAAAATCCAAACGTTAAATTCTTGATACACGGGCCTGAGATGGAGGATTCTATCACTAATCTGATGAATAAGCATCCAAATGTTTATTATTCCATAGACGCAATTTTAATTCGTATTCCTCCAAGCCCGGGAGGTCTCCTCTATACTTCAAGCAATAAAGAGGAGTTTATATCAACATTTACAGAAAACTTTGACGTACTATTAAATAGGGCCGTAAAGGATTGGAAAGAAAAAATCGAGCAGCATCCAGATAGATTCATGTGGGGAACAGATAGAGCGCATAAGTGGCATTATGAAGAGGAGGTAAGTGTTTTGTTAGAAGAATTTGGTCGTTCCTTCATCGGCAAACTTAATCCTGCTGTTCAGGAGAAGTTTGCCTATAAGAATGCAGAGAAGTTATTGGAAAAATCTTAATCCTTATTTTTTCTAAATATTATCAATAATTTAATAAAAAACCGTCTTTCTTACCTATAAATGGATCCTATTCTCAAACTAGCCCTGCAAACACTTGAACAAAACAAGCAAGCTATCATCTTCGCTCCCAGCCGGGCCAGCGCGGAAAAGAGCGCAGAAGAGATAGCTAAACTGACTACCTTTTCTCTGCCGGAATTAGAACAGGAAATTCTCAAAGTTGCATCCACACCTACAAAACAATGCCGGAAATTATCCCATGTTATCAAGAAAGGGGTAGCTTTTCATCATGCCGGATTATTACAGAAACAAAAAGAATTAGTGGAAGATGAATTCAGAGTAGGAAAAATAAAAATTATCTGCGCGACTCCGACTTTAGCTGCTGGTTTAAGTTTGCCTGTCTTCCGAGTCATCATCAAATCACTGAAACGTTTCTCAGGAAGCTGGGGCATGGACTGGATTCCGGTTCTGGAATACTTGCAGATGGCCGGCCGGGCCGGAAGACCAGAATATGAAAAGTTTGGAGAAGCGGTCTGTATCGCCAAGGACGAAGCGGAAAAAGAAGAGATCCACGAGCGCTACATTTTAGGAAAACCCGAAGCGATCTATTCCAAGTTAGCGGTCGAACCGGTATTGCGGACGTATTTGCTCTCACTGATTTCTTCAGGAATCATCCGCGATCGAGCTTCCATGAAAGAATTCTTCACTCAAACCTTCTGGGCGCACCAGTTCAAGGATATGCAGAAACTTGAAAGTATTATGGAACGGATGCTGCATCTCTTAGAAGAATGGGGATTCATAACTATCGTAAGCCCGGCTAATGCTGGTTTTGTTTCTGCCAACGAGGTTAATCAGGAAAAGTTAAGACCTACCTTAATCGGGAAAAGAGTGTCTGAATTATATCTAGATCCTTTGACCGCGCGGCATATTGTAGATTGTGTGGCAAAATTTGATCAGAATAAAAATGCTTTTTCTCTCTTGCAGATGATTTCCCATACTCTGGAGATGCGTCCTCTGCTGCGGGTAAAAAGCAAAGAACAAGACTCAATTCAAGAAGAATTGACCAAACGATATGACTTTTTATTGAAAGAAGAGCCCAGCGCCTATGACCTAGAATATGATGACTTTGTCAGTTCCATAAAAACTGCTTTATTTTTTAACTCCTGGATTGAGGAAAAAGATGAAGATTTTTTATTGGAAAAATACGATATCCGTCCGGGAGAGATACGGGTGAAACAAGAGACTGCCGATTGGCTGCTGTATGCAGCTGAAGAGCTGGCCAGCTTACATGATCATAAATCGGCCGCAAAAGAGATCCGCAAATTGCGTCTGCGGGTCGAATATGGAGTCAAGGAAGAGCTCCTTCCTTTGCTGAAATTGCAGGGTATCGGCCGGGTAAGGGCGCGAAAACTAGTCATGCACAATCTCAGGGATCTCGGCGACTTGAAGAAAGCCGGCCTTACTACCTTATCCCAGCTCTTAGGCAAGGCGGTGGCCGAAAGCGTAGTTAAACAGCTGGGCCAAGAGGTTCAGGAAGTGCCTCAGGGCAAGCGTAAAGGGCAGACCAGTATTTTGAAATATTGACTACTTTTAAGTGACTAAATAATCGAAAGGTTTATAAAATAGGCTGGATATAAGCTATAAAACGAGGTAATGACGATATGACTAAAGATATTAAAGAAATGGAAGCGGACATTCCAGTAGATCTAGATTCTATTAATGCAGATCCCTTAGATTACCTTAAGTCCGTAGTAGAAGACATGCAAAACAATCAATACCGCGGTTACAATGCTGGTCAAATAAAAGGCTTAGAGTTATCTGTAGATCTGGCGTGTCATAAACTCCCAGAAGCTGCTCAGCTCTACGCTATGAATGAACGTATCATGATTTCGTTCGGGATAGCTGATCTGAAAAAAGAAAAAGGCTATGTTACTGTTTCAGCTTATGATAATGAACCAGAGACTAAAAGGTAAGAAAATGAGTAATTATATAACTAATCATACTGCACAGAAGGACTTAGTATATGATCTATTCTCTCCTAAAGATGACCTTAGTATCTATCACTCCAATCCTCTAGAGTATATTACTATAGTTCGTAATCATCTTGAGGATAAGAAGCTTAGAACCTATTCGCTGCCAGAATTGATAAAAGTAGAAGATCAGTTTAAGACTGCCTACTCTTCGCTTTCTGATGAACAGAAAAATGAACACTTGGATGCCTGCTCTGATGCTGTCGGCCAATTATTTGATCTGCAAGTAGAAAAGACCGAAGTAAAGAAGAGCCTTATTGAGCAAGATTTTCTATCTCCCAAAGATAGCCCTGCAGATTACCTTAATCCTTTAGATTATATTACGGTGGTTAGGGAAAGTATTTCCGCTGGAAAAATGGATACTTATTCTCTGGCTGAACTCCAGGAAGTAGAAGATAAATTCAAAGAAGCATATGCTCAACTTTCTGATAAGAAGAAAGAAATCTATCTGGAAGATTGTGTTGATACTATTATGGATTTGTCTAAATTATATGTTAAAGAAGATAAGCGCCTTGATAAAGTGTATCAAGTTGTTGCTGATCTATCAAATGACCTGATGGATAATGCTGATGAAGGTATTGAAACTATTTTAAACGATTATAAAGAAGTTGAATTCAAAAATAATAAGCCTCAAGATTATCAGCCTGGCCATGCCGAGATTACTGTTGAAGAACAAGAGATTGACGCTGAAGAATTAAATGACATTTTATCTATTGAAGAAGATAGCGCTAATCCTGCTTTGAATGATCTATTGGCAAAATATAATCCTGAAAATTGGGGAGGATATAAACCTGAAAAATATCCTCGAACTCCTGCTCTTTCCTCTGATGAAGATAAGAGCTTCAAAGCTTACTGTGTAACTTCATTGCTGGCGAAAGCTGTTCCTAGAAAAGTACATGAAAAGAAGGTTATTGTAAAAAATAGTACTGCTGCTCCAGATAGCAAGTCTGCTTATACACCGCAAATCGAATATGATGTTGATGTCTCTGAATTTTATGTAGATGTTCCTAAGAAAAACTTAAAAAATGTAGTAGTTGCCTTTCCAACTAAAAAGAAAAGTAAAGTACTCTCTTTCCTAGCCAAAGCCGCAGTGGTTGTTGGTCTAGGTTTTGGAGTCATGGGTAATTATGATGCTTTGAACCAAGCAGCTGATGCTCCACAGAAAGCTGATTATCATGGCACTCCTTCCGCAGAAATGGCCTCTTCAGTAACCAGCGCAAAAGCTTCTGTAAAATCTTCAGAAACAAAGAAAGTAGAAAAAGAAATGCCTAGCGCTGCTCCGAAGGCCGTAGTAGTTTTACCAACCAAAAAAGCTGTAAAAAGATTCCCTCCTGGTTATAATTCTCAGGCTGGCAATTACCATGCTATCGAGAAAGGGGATACTTTAGCAGGATTATATGAAGATTACGCTGCTCGCGGCGGGACTTTGTCCAGATCAGACTATTTTAAGACCATCAGGATGACTAACCCGCAAATCGAAAACATAAGTACAATTTATGCTGGACAGGTAGTGCAAGAACCTAATTAAATCATTATCAAGCCTTTTGTGTTAATAGAAAACCTAAAAGCATTAAATTTCTACCTATAAAAATGGGGAGATATTAGCTTATTGCACGGTAGCGCAGACAGCATAAACTGTCAGCACCCATATCTCTGTGTTCTCTGGGTTGGTCTCCCGAGCAGAAGCAATCCAACCATTACCTTCAGGATGGCTATTCACCAGAGCAGGCCTGCTCGGTGGTGGAGCATCCTGGCTGCCGATAGAAGCGCCTCCGCTCACGATATTCTTGCCTGCAGGACAACCCGCTGATTTGGATTTGTAATCCGTATTGTCATAAGAAGTTACTACTTGTACTATTTCAAGCCCTGAAATTCCCGGAGTGCCTGATAATCCCTGTTGTCCTGCTGGACCAGCATCCCCTTTATCTCCCTTAGCTCCAACCGGTCCTTGCGGACCGGCTTCGCCTTTCTCGCCCTGAAGCCCTTGCGGGCCATCCCTTCCTTCCGGTCCAGCAGGACCTGGAGGTCCTTGTGATCCAGATGGAGAATCGCATCCGCTTAAGAAGCCAAGGGAAATCGAAAGAATAGCCAACGAGAGTAATAATCTGATAAGAAATTTTTGTGACATTTTATCAATGATAGAATAAAATCTTTATAAATTTTTTGGTAAAGAGTAGCCAATTGGCGAGGTGAGACGCTTTCCCGCACTTCGCTGACTACAAAATTCCTACTTGAACAATAGCAACATTTTAATATTAGTTTGATTTTTCATACTAAATATGGGTGGAAAAATTAAAGAGTTATTTTTTAACGACACGCTGCGCAGATGGCATTTTGAAGCAATTTTGCGTGAGTCTGGACTGAGCAGGGAACGAGTCAATCATTTTCTGAAGGAACTGCTGAAGGAGAAATTGATCCTGCGTGTTAAAAAAAAAGGAAAGATGCCTTACTATCTGGCTAACCGAGATTCAGCAAAATTTCGCTCTGAAAAGAGATTGTATGGGTTAAATATACTTGAACAGAGTGGTCTTTTTGAAAACCTTACCTCTCGTAAAGGTATTAAAACTGCTATTTTATTTGGAAGCTTTGCTAGAGGTGATTGGAGTAAGTCCAGCGATATCGATTTGTTTATCTATGGAGATGATACAGAATTTGAGAAAGGATTATATGAAACCAGGCTCCATCGTGATATACAAGTATTTGCATATCAAAATACAAAAATGCTTAAGAAATATCTAGATCCAACGGTAATTCCTAACATCGCCAAAGGATTTTTCATAACCGGAAGTGTAGAACCATTTGAGGTAAAGATACATGCCTAAAGAAAGAACCGCAAAGCAAGTGTATGAACAATTTTCAACAGAAGGCCTCTATGAAGAAGCTTATCTTGATAAAGATGAAGTTAAAAAAGTTTTAACCATGGTTATGGAAGACTATCAATTTGGAAAAAGTTTACGCAGAATAAAAGATCCAAGCTGGCGGGTCATATTCAATATTCATTATGATGTCTTTCGTGAACTTTGCGATCAATTAATGCGCTTTGAACGCCAAAAGACCAGCAACCATCAGGGATTGTTTGCTTTCATTGTTTTGCATTTTGAAGATCTAGAATTAGATTGGAGCTTCCTTGAGAATATCAGAACGATAAGGAATAAAAACAAATATCAAGGGCTTGATATTAGCACAGTAATGTGGCATAATGTTGAGTTGCAATTTGATCTTTATATCTCTGCATTGAAGAAAGAGATTGAGAGAAAACTTCATTAGGTATTTCTTTCTTAGTTAAGGAGTGAAGGACCATTTCTCTTTTGGTGAGGGGCTCTTTCAAATTTTTGACAAAAGTGAGGGGCAGTTTCCGATTTAGCTTCAAATGAACAGTAAAATTTATAAATCAGGTGGGCTCCAGCTTCCAAAAGGAGAAAGAAAAATAGTCTCTAACACAAAAACTCAAAATTTTGAGGATACAAGACCTAATAACTATGGAACAAAGGTAAAAAATGGCCCTTAGTTGTAAGTGTGCCATAACAATTCGCTTTCTATCTGATTTGTGTCCACGAAAATCCGTGATAATTTAAGTTCTTATTATTCTTTTACCGGAGGTATGGATATGAAAAAGTATCTTCGGAATAATATGAATTTGTTTGACAAGGTTGAGTGGGTTAAACAGCTCTCTTCTGAGGCAATAGGTGTAACCGACAATATAATTTTAAAGAAAATGTTGCGTAGATTATGCGACAAAAGTAAAGTAAGCGCCATGAAATATGGTGTTCTTCGCTTCTCTCAACAGGAACTCATTTTGGACCAGCTTTTGAAAGATAATGAAGTGTCTCCCAGAAGCGCCTACAGATGGTTTAGCCTACTGCAAGTGCCAGAAAATGTCCGCCAATTGGGAGAAGAATGCAAGATTTCTCAAAATGAAATAATGCATCTTTCCAGTAATGAGCGACTAAAATCAGATCCTGAGCATGAGAAACTAGGTAAAGAAATTCTGCAGGATATTATTAGAATTGTGGAGATGATGTAAGATGGGTACACAAATATTCTATTATTGGGCTCAATTTCATAACCTTAATAATTTGCAGAAGCGGGAATTGTTCAACAAACTTATCTCAGAGAGATTGAATATTAACTGTGAAGCGCATATTTACAGAGTTTTAACAAGATTTACTTTTCAGAGTATGCGTAAGAAGTATGGAGAAACATATCAGTTTACGCTGGCTGAAGAGAGGTTTGATGGATTGATGAAAGAATTATCCATAAATCCTTCCACAGTTCATAACTGGTATTATACAACAATTCAGAAGCACCCCTTGAATTTAGTTAAGAATGAATGTGCTAATCTTCCCACAGGGAATATATGTGAATGTTGTATCAGTGAAGATGTTAAGAAGAACTTAGGCGATAATTATGAATTTCGCCTTGCTTCTAAGCGGTTATACCAAACGATCATAAAGGTAGAACTGTTTAAAGAAGAGTTGTGTAAAGGCAATTTATTTCTGGATGATGTTGAGATACGCAAGAGTTTACGCCGTCTGGTTGAAGATGAATACTATAAAGACCAGTACCAACGCAGGACAAGGTTCCATCTTAGAGAAGCAGACATAGTAATTCAAGGAATTCTACAGAAAAAAGAAGTAAAACCAATTACCGTGCTGAAGTGGTTTTATCTTCTACAGCATCACTCAGAGCTCTTGAAAGATGTTTACCAAGGTAAAATACAGCCAGATGATATTTTTGTGCAAAGTGGCATAAAATTAGTGAAAGATATGCGAGGTGGTATAAATGCAACAGATTGCCATGTTCCTTACTGAACCAAAGAATGATGATAGATCATCTATTCAAAGTGCGGTGTACAATGCCTATGCTTCTTTATTAGAGGAAGTAGGTGGATTGTTGAAAGAGCAGAATTATTCTGGACATGAGTTATATGAAATATTAATCCATAAAGGGCATTTACGGCCAACTCATTTTAAGGAATTCGAGAAATTTCTACGCTGGGGCGTGCGAGAAGGATATATTGACAAGAACAAATTAATTTCCCGCAGGACAAAGGGAACAAGAATCCCCAATAGATTTACTAAAGAGCAGTTGGTTACATATTTTCATACTGCTGATGATCCCAGAGTTGCAGTAGCATCATTTATTGCCTTATGGTCAGGATTGCGTATTGGGGACGTAGTAAGGCTTAAGGTTGAGGATTTTGATTTTGAGCGAGAAGTTGTCAAGGTTGTGCAAAGTAAACGTGCTAAAGACAGGATTGCTCCTTTTCTTAGAGAAGGGCAGCAGATTATTGAGAGATGGATAAAATATAGCGGTGCAACGGAGTATTTATTTCCTAGTTATGAGAGCCATAGTATGGCAACCATAGATGAACAGTATCTTTCAAAACGAACTATAACTAATGGATTTAATGAAGTAGTCAAAGAAGCAACTCTCCAGCGAGTTGATGAGCGTTACAAAATTCAAGGGAATCAGCGAAAGAACTTTACCTTTCATACATTCAGGCACACTTTCTGTACCTATCACTTGGAGAATGAAGTTTCCGCAGCTTTTGTATCAAGAGCAGCAGGTCATTCAAAGATGGATACAACTGTTGGAGTGTACGGACACATGGCAACTGGCAACATGATTCAAGCATTTAGGAGATCGTTTGAGAAAAATAAGAAAACAAAGCTCGAGAAGAAGATTGTACAGAAATCGGACTTTGACCCCATGAAAGAGCTAACACAACTGTTTATCTCAGGGGAGATAAGCGAAGAAGTATTCAGGAAGAAGAAGATGGTGTTGGCAGAAGCTTGACTTTTAAATTATTTTAAATTCTTTTTTTCCACAACCAGTTCATGTATTTGTTTTATTAATTTCTCCATAGAAAAATCAACATTAAGCACGCAATCTCTGATAAATGCACTTATGGTTTTGTAACCACCTAATTCCGCTTTGCCTTTTATTATTTTGTATTGTAATTCTGTTACTTTTATCCGAATATCTCTTGTGCAGACCATTAACTAGACCTCCTAGATAAATTTTCATAAATTTCTAACAATAATTGTTTCACTTTTGGCGGCGTTTTGATTACTTCATCACGAACAAAAGCACTGATACTATTGTATCCTCTTACTTCCGCTCGGACTTTGATAATCGTGAGTTGATTTTCGGTTAATCTAAAATGGATTTCTTTTGTTTCTAACATGAAAAGCTATAGAATAAACTGAAAGTTAAAACTAGTTAGGGGTTTTCTGATACCTTTTTTGATACCCCAAAAAGTATATTAATCATTTTATCTTCCATAAACCTAAATTTTTCTTACAATAATTTGTGTCCACGAAAGTCCGTGAGAAATTAAATACTCTTTCTACCATAAAGGATCCATGTTCGCGCGAATGAACAGCCGGCTGGGAGAACAGCAACATGGAACAAAAATGGAAGTACAGCAACACTGCATCAAAACAACGGTTTTGTTTTGAATGTCTTGCAGAGTTGAAGAAAGAGGAAATCTACCTCTGTAAAAAATGTTACGTACAATTGGTAGGAGGTCAATAAAATGAAATGGGAACTAATCGCTGTAGCGTTATTTTGGTTGATGTATGGCTCAGTAAGTTTCGCCATCTGGGGTTATACTAGCAGTCATCTCAGTAGTTTAGTTGCAATCTTAACCGCAGGAATTGTGTTTACGGCAACTTTCCTGGGCGGACGATTGCTGATGCAACATCTCAAAGCCAAGAAGTACAAAGCATTGATCAAGGAGAAAATGGACATCCTTGACCAATTAGAGAATGAAGAGACAGAGCCGGAAGCCGATTCCGAAGAAACCGAGGAAGTTTTGGAAGAAAAGGCTTCTGCTCCTCAAATTACAGAAAGCTTAGACTAAGGAGGTGCAAAAATGAAGCACAAAAAAATGAAAAACATTTTTGGTGCCCAGAAAAGGTCGTTGCCTTTTCCAGGGAAAATATACTTTGTGTTATTGTTGCTGGCACTGTTCATCGCTCCGAACGTGTTGGCAGTAGACCAACAGGCAAGCATAGATACGCAGATTACCCAAGATGAGAAAGACCAATTTGACGCCATTTTGGCGCCGGTGCTAAAGATATACAACTTTGTGAAATACGTTGCTACAGTTGTAGCAGCACTCTTTCTGGTGTATGCTGGGATTAATTACATGACTTCTGGCAATGATCCAAAGAAGAGAGATCAGGCCAAGAACATCGTAACCTATGTGGTAATAGGAATGGTGGTAATCTGGGCGGCTCCACTTTTGGTGAATTTGCTAATATGAGATTAGCAATTTTTTTTCTTTTTTTAGTACTTTTACCTAGCATTCATGCTTTAGATTGTAATTCAATAGCCAATAAGCAGTGGTGCAATGATATTCAGAAGAGTAACATCTCTCAGATAGAGAAAGATTATTTGTTATCTGACATTATCAGCGACAGCAAACATTACCCAGATCATCAATTAGTGAAGCAATGGAACAGTAAAGTTTCAACTACCACTGCTCCTAATGGTGTTGTCAAGAAGAATTCTGACTACGTCAAAGATTCATGGGTTAAAATATTGGCAGTAATGCCTTCTGTTCTTTTCAATGATATCCTTTACATCAGTAATAGCGGAGAAATAATAGTTGGATATAATCACGATGT
This sequence comes from Nanobdellota archaeon, assembly GCA_030697505.1. Lineage (GTDB taxonomy): Archaea > Nanobdellota > Nanobdellia > Woesearchaeales > GW2011-AR9 > JACPIL01. The sequence continues at coordinate 10,440 of JAUYPX010000046.1, forward strand.
CTACATTCCTTCTTACACAGATTCAGGCGATTGCAAGACTGTACGAAGTATTGTGCAAAACACCAGCTCAGCAAAATTATATATCAATAATCAGTATGTTGGCGGCGGACATTCTGTAAACTATTTCACTTCTCTGCTCCATAATGCTGACGCTACTATCAAAGCGGTTTATACGGCACAAGTCCAAGTAAAAATTAAACATTATACTAAGCAGAAAGAATATTATTGGAAGAATGGAGTTAAAAAATATCGCTGGGTTTGCGACTATGATTACACTGAGTACAAAATTGATACCGTAATCACGCAAGACATTCTCAAAGCTAAAATTCACAATCCTCAGCCAACCGCTAGTTTTACTGTAACGGATAAATACGCTGATACAGTTACAGGAGACTTTATTTCTGATAATGCTGTTAATGTAGAATTAACCTTCTTTGATTCGTATTACAAAGAGCATAATCACGTATTTTCTGAGGTAGTAAGTTCTTTCAACACTTTAACCATCAAAGCAGAAAAGCAGTCAAGCACAGAACAGAAAAATTTAGCCTATGCTGGAAGTACGATTACTGTTCCTAAGATAGATGGCTGTACTATAGCAGTGTATGATTTCTTTTCTAAGAAAGTGCTTCCCTGTAACGTGAATTATGAAAATCCAGAATTTACTGTAACTACAGACAAGACTGTATATTCTGAAAACGAAACTATTGCTCTCAAGATAGAACCAGCAGGAAAAGAATACAGCGTTACTTACGCAGGCAAAGAATACAAAACAAAAGGAGAATTACAGATCACAGCAGTCTATCCTTACGACAAAATAGAAGTTCAATACAAAGACAGAATCATTCCTAAACTCATCCACATCAAGAATGAAAAACCGCTCAACCTTGCCTTTGCTCTTGTTATCTTCGGTCTGGGAAATTATACCTTAGTTGGCTTTATCCGAAAATACTGGGGTGTTGTGCTTGGTTGAATGTGGCTTAACCAATCTGGCAACCTGTTTGCCTGAGAAATTCTTTGAATTTATTATTAGTTTGCTAAACACCGCAATCCAACCACTGTTAAAATTAGTGCAGACGCTTCTAACTGAACCAGCAAATGTAAATACCTTTCAGCCCCTCTGGGCAGTGATAGTGTACGTTATCTCTATGTTTTATGGATTGTTTTTCTTGTTCGCCGGATTTAATCTGATGATCTCCGGCTATGATTCAGCGAAGAGAGAGAAAGCGAAATACTGGCTCAGAAATGTGGTCTTAATGATTATTTTCGTACAAGCTAGTTTTCTGATTTATTCTTTGATACTAGAATTATCCAGCTTAATGACTGCGGGAGTGATAAACATCATTGATCCAAAATTTTTCTTAATGACGCTTGATAGTGGTTTAAATTTTGGTTTGCAGTTATCGTTACTGATACCATATATTGCCACGCTGGTTATTACTATAATCCTGTTAGGGTTAAGATACCTCTTTGCGATTGTCGGAGTGGTTTTCTTTCCTATCGCTATGTTCTTCTACTTCATTCCACCCTTGCAGAGCTATGGAAAGCTCATTACAAATTTACTCTTAGTGGTTATTTTCGTTCCCTTCTTTGATGCAGTGATGCTGTTTGGAGCATCTGCCTTACTGAAGGTTCCAGTCTTTACGAATTTCAAAATAGTCTTAACGATAGTAGCTTTTACTGCTGTCAATCTGCTGATGATATTACTCACAATTTTTGCTATTATCAAAGCAGCGACAAGTGTGTTAGATTCAGATATGGGTAGAGGAATCAAGAAAGCTGTCAAATACTTGTAATAATCCTAAGGGAATACTTAGGGTTAGGGAAAAACGGGAGAGTAACGATCTCCGGAGGATTTATTTAGCTAAAAGCACATTTAAAGCTACTTGATAAAGAGTTTCCAAACCCTTATCGACTTTTTTGGCATGGAATTTTGGAACCCATTTTAATTCAGCTAAAGAATCGCTTATGGTGAAAATAGCTCCTAATTCTACTCCTCTATATTGAGCAACAGCAAATAAAGCAGAAGCTTCCATCTCAACAGTAAGCACGCCCTCTTTTTGGTATTGTTTTGCTTCTGCAACAGTCTCCCTATAAGGTGCATCAATAGTCCAGCTTGTTCCACTAAAAAATTTTAATTTTTTTTCATGTAATGTTTCTTTTATTTTCGTAGTCGTTTCTTTTGAAGGATAAGCATACTTTCCTGTTTTAATGTAGTGATGAGATGTCCCTTCATCTCTGATCGCCTTTTCACATACTACTAAGTCACCAATCTTTAAGTTTTTGTGTAATGTTCCTGCAGATCCTATGGAAATGAACTTCTTAACACCAAATGCAATAAGTTCTTCAAGCTGTACAACTGCAATTGGAGCTCCAATACCAAAATCTCCAATGACACCTATTTGATTCTTTGTTTCAGGAAGTAAGTGCATACCACGAAATCCACCAACATCCTTTGCTTTGTGTTTTGTAATAATATGTTCCATAAGGCTCCTATGGTAACAGATTATAACTCCTTTTAGTGGTTTGTATTTTGGATATTTTCCTATTTTCTTTCTATAATCCATGAATTCCTTTGGATTAACCATAGAATCACCAGCATGCTTACCTTTAAGGTTTGGAAATCCCATGAATAATAGAACTCTTTTGATGTTTAAATTGCTTTCGGATTCCCTCTCAAATGACCTACGAAATCCCTCAAGAATTGGAATACAAAGAGAAGATTATCTTCGGGCTGACTTTTGAACAGCTCTTGTATGTGGTAATCTTCTCGCCCCTAGCGATAGCCTTGCTTTTCAAAACGCCTTTTCCTTTATACATAAGAATATCTTTAGCACTAATCCCTTCCGGCTTAGCTGGAATCTTCATGTTCACCAATATTCCTAAACAGCTCAAGAACTGGGCTAAATGGCTACAATGGCAGAAACTGGACATCAATCATCCTAAGATGAAGCAGTTTCTGGAAGTGGAAAAAATAGAAAATGAGGTGATACTACTAAAATGAGAAAAGTGGCTATACTCAAAGTTGAACCGATTAACTTTACTCTTAGGAATAATCAAGAGAAAGAAATCATCATCAGAACTTTCCAGAAATTCCTTAACAGCTTAGACTTTCCCATCCAGATAGTCATAGCTACAGACACGCTCAACCTTGATACCTACCTCTCTAAGCTGGAAGAACGAAGCGACAAACTGGAGCAAAAGGATTATGCCAAGATTCTGGAAGATTTCAGGAAGCACTTACAGAAAATGATTCTCTCCGAGAGACTGCTCAACCGTTCTTTTTACTTAGTCGTTCCAGAAAAAGAAAACATCATCTTGGAAGTAGGCGTCTGCGAAGAATTGCTTAAGAACATGAATTTGAAATTCACCAAGCTCAAAGACAGTGAACTTATGTTTACCTTGAGCAGATTCTTTAATGATCTGTATGAAGACGGCAAGGAAATCAAGCAGGCAGAATATCTATATTCTTCTATAGCCCCACAACAACTCCTCAACAAGCCAAATGAACTGCAATTTAACGATACCTTCGCCAGAACCATTGCTGTGAAAGGATATCCCCGAACTGTAGAAGAAGGCTTCTTAGACAAAATCATTACCCTGAATGGCAACTTTGACATCTCTATCCATATTGAGCCGTACGATATAGAAACCATGATAGTAATGCTGAATAAAGAGCTTCAGAAGCAACGAGGTGACTTATGGTCAATGGAAAACAAAGGAATCATCAACCCTTCCTTAGAAATCAAATATCAAGATACCCGGAAAGTGCTGGAAGAATTACAGAAAGGCAACCAGAAAATGTTCAATGGTTCCTTATACATTACTTGCAAAGGCAAAACCATAGAAGAACTAAATTTACTGAGCAAGAAAATTGAATCAGAATTAAACGCTCTGTTAATGATTCCTACCGCGCCGAGATACCAACAGCATATCGCTCTGAAATCAGTTCTTCCTTTAGGAAAGAATGAACTGAACATCAAACGGAATATTACAACTACTGGACTTTCCGCTTTCTTTCCGTTTACTTCCCAATTCTTACAGCTAGATGAATCGGGGATTCTTCTAGGCCTAAACAAGAATAATATTCCCATTATCAAAGATATATTCAAGCTCTATAATGCCAATGGAGTGGTTCTTGCTTCCTCTGGCGGCGGAAAGTCCTATTTCACTAAGCTAATGATTTCAAGATTATTATTGAACGGCACAAAAGTGATGGTGATTGATCCGCAGGCGGAGTACGTGGATTTAGTAGGAAGATTCGGCGGACAGCTCATAACCATTTCCAGAGATTCTGAGACTATCATCAATCCTTTAGATTTGATGGGGCATGATTATGATGAAAAGAAACTGACCCTGCTGGAACTTTTCCCCATCATGATAGGACAGACTTCAGAAATTCAAAAAGCAGTACTAGACAGAGCTTTAACCACGATCTACAATGCTAAAGGCATTACTAATGATAAGACCACCTGGCGGAAAGAACCGCCTTTAATGGCAGATTTACTGCAACAGCTCAAGGAGATGTCCAAATATGCCACGATTGTCGAAAAAGAGACCTACCGAAGCCTCATCAACAGAATTGAAATGTATGTCACTGGAGTTTTTTCCTTTCTCAACAAGCAAACAAACCTGAATTTCCAAAACAGGTTTGTGGTTTTCAATGTAGGCGATATGCCTAATCAAGTCAAGCCTACAGTGATGTTTCTGATTCTGGATTATGTCTACATGAAAATGAAGAAAGATATTGAGCGAAAGATTCTGGTAGTAGATGAAGCATGGTCGTTGTTGCAGAGAACCGAAGATGAAGGCTACATTTTCAAGATTGTCAAGACGTGCAGGAAATTCAATTTAGGATTACTACTGATTACGCAAGACGTGGCAGATTTGATTAAAAGCGACGCTGGAAAAGCACTGCTCAATAATTCAGAATATACGCTGTTGCTGAGGCAGAAGCCTTCCATCATCGACCAAGTAGAGAAAACCTTTCATTTATCGCTGCAAGAGAGGGAACGGTTGCTCACAGCTTCAACAGGAGAAGGAATTATCATAATTTCTAATGAACATTCGGAAATAAAAGTGATAGCTTCTCCAGAAGAGCATCAATTCATTACTACCAATGCAGATGAACGCTTGGCAAAAGAGCGGGAGAAAGCCAATGATGTCATAACAGAATTTGAACCAGCCTTTGATTACAGCAAAGGAATCTTTCGTAGGAAAGACCTTACCAAAGAACAAGTTGATGATTTATTGAAGCATGGGTATCAGCTCTCTGCCCATATTGGATTATTTGGCGGAAGGCAAGAAGAATATGTCTTGAAGCCGAGATATAATGAAAGTGCGGAGCATTTCTTTGTGATTAAAGCAATAGAAGAGTATCTGAGAAAATATACTCAGAATATAGAGCTTATTGTAAGCTCTAATGCCGACATCATCTTTGAACATGATGGCAAGAAGATTGGTATTGAAGTTGAGACCGGAAAGAAGTACGATAACGATAGGAAACAATTAGAGAAGAAATTAGAAATGCTCCGCAAGAATTTCGGCGAAGATTGGTTCTTTGTGGTTACTGATTCCAGAAATTACAAGCGGAAATACGAAAAATTAGGGAAGACCTATTCACGGATTGAAGTTCCAGCGGTCATAAAAAAACAGTTTGGTTCTGTGAATTCAAATTTTCAGGATATGGGGGCTAAAACTGCGAAAAATGGCAGTTTGCGAGTTCAAAACGCCCCCTTACTTAACGACGAAATATGAACGCACAACGGAGGACAACGAAGATGGAAAACAAAACGAAAGAGTTTGACAACAAACCAATAGTGGAGACACAGATTAGCAAAAGTAAAGATGGGAAGTATCTCATCCATAAGACCATCATCACGGATATCAAGCCGGTGAAGTATTATGAGAAGGTAATGGAAAGTAAGGAAGGGTGATTTTTACCCTTTTTTTAAATTGAGAATATTATGATAAGTTTTAAAAATAGAAATACATTTGAAGGGTAACATGGTAACTGGAACAACAATTGGCATCATTATTGGCGTAATCGTACTATTATTTGTTATCTACATCTACAATAGCCTCATTAAGCTAAAGCTGCGAGCCGATAATGCCTGGGCTCAAATCGACGTACAGCTAAAACGGCGTTATGATTTGATTCCTAACTTAGTAAACACCGTAAAAGGATATATGAAACATGAAAAAGGCGTACTGACAGAAGTGACCAAAGCAAGAACATCCCTCATGTCCGGATCGATGCAGGCGAAAGCAAAAGCTAACAACCAAATTACCGAAGCCTTAAAGTCCATCTTTGCAGTAGCCGAAAATTATCCTCAGTTGAAGGCCAGCGAAAACTTCCAGATGCTTCAAGAGGAGTTAGCCGGAACCGAATCCAAGCTTTCCTATGCACGTCAATTTTATAATGACACCGTGATGCATCTTAACGAAGCTATCCAGGTGTTTCCAAAGAACATCTTCGCCAATCTTTTTGGGTTCAAGCAACGGGAATTCTTCCAGACGACTCAGGAAGAGAAAAAAGCCATTAAAGTGGAATTTTAGGCCATGGGCATTTACGAAGAGATCGCTTCAAACCAGCGTCGAACCTTTCTGCTGATATTTTTCTTTTTTGGATTAGTGATTTCTTTAGGATTAGTGCTGGGATTAGCGTACGGCAACAGCTATTTTGGAATTGGATTAGCGGTCGTGATTGGCATACTGTATTTCTTGTTCAGCTGGTATGGCGGAGCGAATGCCATTCTTACCATGATGCATGCCAAGGAAGCGACCAAGCCGGAATATGCCCATCTGATCAATACGGTGGAAGGGCTGGCGATTGCCGCCGGATTGCCCAAGCCGCCAAAAGTCTATGTGATTGAAGATAGCGCGCTCAATGCCTTTGCTACAGGAAGAGATCCGCAGCATGCCTCCGTAACTGTAACCACCGGATTGCTGAAGAAGTTGAACCGGCTGGAGTTAGAAGGAGTGATTGCTCATGAAATGTCCCATATCAAGAATTATGATATCCGGGTAATGATGCTCGCAGCAGTGATGGTAGGATTAACAGTATTATTGTCTGATTTCATTTTGCGTAGTTTCTGGATGGGTGCGCATGGCCGGCGCAGGGAAGGGAATCAGCTGGGGCTGCTGTTGATGGTGGTGGGGATAGTGTTGGCCATTCTCGCGCCGTTGATTGGCGAACTGATCAAATTATCTATCTCGCGCAAACGGGAATTTCTGGCCGATGCCGATGGCGCATTATTGACACGATATCCGAAGGGATTAGCGGATGCTTTGCGAAAAATAAAAGGTGATCCTGATCCGTTGGTAGATTATGCCAACAAGGCCACGGCACATTTGTTCATTTCGTCACCATTCCGCAAGGGATCCTTGACAAAGATTTTCAACACGCATCCGCCGATTGATGACAGGATTAAGAAGTTGGAACAAATGTAAGTTCTGGGAAAATTGCGACCGCAAAGTAATTTTTAGTCGCTCATTTCTACCCAGCGAACAAAAGTGAGCAATCAAGAATAAGTATCAATGGGCGTTTATTTTTATACATGCTCTATATCAAAAAATTTCTTCTTGTTATTGACATATTTTAATAAATCAAAAATGAGTGCTAAAGATAAAGATAATACCGCTACAATCAATAATCCGTCAATACCTAATGGAACTGTTTCAAAGACTTTGTTAAGCGGGGAGTAAATTATAACGAATGTCGCAATCAAAGATATTGCAGAAGCATAAACTAGGTATGGATTAACCATCAATCCTCTGTTTAAAACTCCTTTTCTATACGACCTAAAATTGAATGCAGAAGCTATTTCTAAGCCAATAAGGGAGAATAACGCCACAGTTCGCGCATATTCATGCGTCTCTCCAAAAACATTAAACGCCAAGAAGTAGGAAGACAGAACCAATACTGTAAGCAGGCTTCCTGTAAACAATAACAGGATGAATAATTTCTTATTAAGTATCTCTGAATTTTTTCTTGGAGGTTCCATCATAGAATCATTTGAAGAAGGGTTTAACCCCAAAGTAATCGCAGGCAAGTTATCTGTTACAAGATTCATAAAAAGAATCTGCAAAGCCAGTAACATCGGGATTTGCCACCCTAAAAATGGTGATAATAGGACACCAATAAATAAGATTAATAGTTCTGCAAAATTACAAGAAAGCTGGTATGTTGAAAATTTTCTGATATTTTTGAAAATGGTTCTTCCTTCACTGATTGCAGACACTATCGTGCTAAAATTATCATCCTTTAAAGTTAAATCGGCAACTGAACGTGATACATCTGTGCCGTTTTTTCCCATAGCAATTCCAATATGCGCTTCTTTTAAAGCGGGCGCATCATTAACCCCATCGCCGGTCATGGTGACAATTTCTCCGTTGGATTTTAATGCTTTTATTATCTTTAGTTTGTGTTCAGGATTAACTCTTGCAAAAATTGTTATTGTGCCTATTATTTTTGCCAGCTCATCATCAGAAAGATTGTCCAGCTCAATCCCTTCCATTATTTTTCCATGTAATCCTATCTCTTTAGCGATGGACATGGCGGTTTCTTTATTGTCTCCAGTTATCATCTTAACCTTAATTCCTGCACTATAACATTGACCGATCGCTTCTTTTACCCCTTCACGAGCAGGATCTTCCATCCCTGCGCATCCCAAAAAGACCAAATCATCTTCAAAATGATCTTTTGTAGAGGTATTCACTTTTTTATATGCAAAGGCTATAGTTCTTAGTGAATTAGAAGCCATATTCTTATTGTATTCCAGTATCTTCTTTTTTTCTAAATCAGATAATATGGAGATTTTCTTATTTTTCTGGATGAATTTGCATTTTTTAATCAAATATTCCAATGCACCCTTGGAATAAACAACTTTTTCCTTGTTTATTTCGCACAATACTGACATCATTTTTCTCTCAGAATTGAATGGAATCTCCTGGACTCTTTTGAATGTTATATCTTCCTTAAACAATCCTGCCTTTACACCCATAATTGAAAGAGCAGATTCGGTAGGAGAGCCAATGGTTCTAAATTCCATATTGTTACCGGTTCTTTCTATTATTGAATCATTGCATAAGACTGCATTATATATCAGATTTCTTAAAGTGGGCTCCTTATTGGCATCTATCTTTTTATGATTATGCAAAAAATCTCCTTTTCCTTCATAACCAGTTCCGGTAATCTCATAAAATGTGTTATTTGCAAAGATTCTTTTGACCGTCATCTCTCCTTTGGTTATAGTCCCAGTCTTATCAGAGCATATTACTGTTGTCTCTCCAAGAGTTTCTATTATAGACATCCTATTTACTATAGCATTTTTTTTAGCCATGTGATGCGCGCCCGTAGCCAATGTAGTTATTAGAACTACAGGAAAACCTTCTGGAAATGCTGAAACTGCCAAGGCAATGACTAGAATTAAAATACCAAGGATTGCTTCTTCATTCAATACTGTGCTTCTTGAAAGCATAATCAAGCCTGTCAAAACAGATATTATGATTGCTAAAAAGACCATATACTTTGCAATCTTATTAACTTTTTTTTGGAGGGGCAATTCTTTTTCGGTAGAAGAAATTAAACCGGCAATTTTTCCAAATTTGGTATTCATCCCAGTATGCATAACCTTTGCTGCACATCTGCCATTGACAATATAAGTTCCCATAAAAACTAAATTCTCGTCTGAATACTTTTTCTCAGAACCTATTTTCTTACTTACTTCTTTTGATTCTCCGGTCAGAACAGCTTCATTTACTCGCAATTCCCTTTCTTCAATCAATAAGCAGTCAGCAGGAATCTTTTCCCCATTTCTTAAAATGATTATATCTCCTGGAACAATAATCGCGGATTGAATCTCCTGCTCTTTTCCATCTCGGATCACTATTGAAACCGGAACAAGCATGTTTTTCAAGGCATTAATTGTCTTCTCCGACCGATATTCCTGGATAAACCCTACAGATATAACCATAAAAATAATTACAAGAATGGTGTATGCAGTTACAGATTTGCCTACAAAAAAAGAGATGAACATTGCAACTGCAAGCAAATATACCATAAAATTGCTTTTAATCTGCCGTAATAGAATCTTTAAAGGAGTAGTTTTGGAGATATCCTTAATTTCATTCAGACCGTACTTCTCAAGCCTTTTTTCAGCCTCTTTTTTAGTCAAGCCTTTTTCCTTAAACATAATCTACTTTAAAATAATAAGGTATATAAGAATTCTCTTTTCCCGGAAAAAAGCATTATGTCAGTTAGGACGACGCCATCTTCCCGTTTCCGTAATTTAGCGAGAACTCAATTTAATCTTCTGCCCGTTAGTTGTCCTTTAATACTTGGAGAGGTTGAATTTTAATGCAATGTTCCGTAGCGAAGCGGAGGAAAAATTCAAAGTTGGTGGGCAAGCGTTTTTCTGGGCTGGCTTTTATAATTGGTAAATTTTATATATAATCTAAATAGTTAATAGCACATGTTACTCATTACATTAATATTATTTTTAATCTCTTGTTTAGTTTTAGTAGCAAGTGGCGGTTTTTTAGTTAAATTAACGGTCAAGATTGCCTCGTATTTGAGATTAAGCGAATTTGTTGTCGCATTTATAATAATGGCTTTTTCTACCTCAATACCTGAACTGTTCGTAGGCATTAGTTCTGCAATCAGCGGAAATCCTGCATTAGCTTTAGGTACAGTTATCGGGTCGAACATTGCAGATTTAACTTTGGTTATCGGAATTGCTGCGTTATTAGGAAGAGGTATCAAAATAAAAAATCGTTTCATAAAAAAAGATAGCTGGTTTATGTTTTTGATAGCTTTGGTTCCTATCGCATTAATGATATTTGATCAGACTTTGTCTAGAATAGATGGAATTATCCTAACTTCTATTTTCATAATTTATATGTGGCATTTGGTTAAAGAACGAAAAGAATTAAAAGAACAATTTATAGAGAATAACCGGAAACATATTGCATTAAATATCCTCTTCTTTATGCTCTGTCTAGGCATTTTGTTTTTAAGCGCACATTTTGTTGTAAAATACGCCACGCAATTAGCTATTGATCTATTATTGCCAACCATAGTAATAGGATTATTTTTAGTTGCAATAGGGACATCTTTGCCAGAGTTAGTATTTGAAACAAGGGCAGTTTTGGCAAAGAAAGGAGATTTAGCGGTTGGTGATGCAATGGGCAGTGTCGTTTGTAACTCTACTCTTGTCTTGGGTGTTACAGCAATGATTTCTCCCATAACTAACGGTTTTTTTATATTTCTCACTAGTGCAATTTTTATGGTGATTGTTACATTCTTATTTATGACATTCATCAGAAGTAAAAAAGGTTTATCAATAATGGGATCAGCAATGTTGATAATCTTGTATATCCTATTTATTTTGTTTGAATTTTACTTTAAATCAAAAATATTCTAAAGAATTGCAATTGTGTTACATTTATAACCCAAGATTGCTAACTTTTGGTGTTATAAGTAGAAATCCTATGGCTCTCCCAAGTAGGTTCCATCTTTGCGTAAATCAACTTATCTCCTCTTCTTGCTCTTTCCTTTCTTACTGCTTTTTCTAGAACGAGCTTTCGCCAGTTTCATCAATTTTGCAACTTTAGAATGCTTTGGCTTACCGCTAGGACCACGACCTTTGTAAGTACGCTTCTTAGAACTTCGTACCTTCACTACTCTTTTTTTCTTCATCTTATACTGGACTCGGTGAAAAAGTGGCCTGAAACAACGACCAAATCGAAACGAACCTATTGGTTTATTTTACAGGTGATCTTATTCGCCCCATACACAAGCTTAACTGGCACAGGTTACCTGCGGTGAGTTTTAGTCCAGACACCGTGGCATTTGTTGAGCACCAGACAGAGGCTGCTATGGTTGCATCCTTTTCAGGACAACCGAACTATCCATAAGGATTTCTAGAAAGTAAGAGGGGTATAAATAGCTTTGTTACCACTATTAAAAAAAGACCAATAACCTGAAGTTTCGTTTCAAAATCATGCGGGGCAGTAATTGCCCCTATTTCTTCTTACTCCTCTGCCCCTGCATATTCTTTCCTAATGCAGAAAGAGCCAAAGGATCAACCGTAACGTTGGAAGGCACGACAATCATTAAACTATTTTGTTCCTTTCCTATTTCTTCCCACGTTTTCAATTCCCGTAATTTGAAGGCTAGAGAACTTTTGCTGTAGATTTCAGAAGCTTCTTTATATTTCTGAGAAGCTTCCATCTCTCCTTGGGCTCGGATGACAATAGCTTTTTTTTCTCGTTCCGCTTCTGCCTCCTTAGCCATGGCGCGGACTAAATTTTCCGGCAATTCAACATTGTTAATCTGAATGCTTCGTACTACAATACCCCAGCGTTTTCGCTGGTTTTCTGGAACAGATTCGTCGCCGATAACATGGAGGAGCCGTTTCTTGAGCTGAGTAGCGATATGTTCTCGCTTCTGTAAGGCTTCGCTCATGGTCAAAGCACCGATAATTTCCTTCAACTCAGCCATGGCGGTATTTTTCAGCTGGTGTTCTAAATCCTGAACATTGAGCACTACATTGGCTGGATTTACAATATTAAAGAAAACAACTCCATCTACGCTTAAGTTGACTTGGTCTTTAGTCATGACTTCTTGTGCAGGCAGGTCTATGGTTTTCTGCCTCATGTCCACTTTAACCATGTCTTGAATGATAGGGAGAACTATCCTTAACCCTGGACGGACCGTACCGGTGTATTTTCCCAGGGTGAACTTTATTCCACGCTGGTATTCGCGAACTATTCTTAATGGTAGTAGGTTTAACATTTTTTTTCTCCAAACATCTAACAACCTCAGTTAGTTTTTTCCTTTGGCTTTTAAAAGTCTATCCTCTCTTTTAATCTCACCAAGAGTTATTCTTAAATCGTTACAAGGCTCACACCTTTCACAAGGCTTTCCTTGTTGTGGTCTCTCACAAGTCCAGCATAAATTAAACAATTTTTCTTTCTTTAATTCACGAATGATCTTTTGTTTAGTCCATATTTTTAAAGGGAAATGAAGTTCACATTTTTTTCCCATGAGTTTACAAGCACTTTGAAAAGTATCTATGTAATGCTGGTTCAAAACCCAGAAGCCATCGCTCAGATGATAACCTAAATGTAGTTTATCTCCATCCTTTAAAAAATCCACAAAATAACATAACCACCATGCCGGCTGATATAATGATTCTCCCCTCCTTGAAAAGAGCCAATTTTTAGGATTGCCACTTTCATAGGCCCTGACTTCAATAATATAGTGTTTAACGTAATAACCTCTTTTTTTGAAAACTTCAAGCAGCTTTTTTCTTGCTTTCTGTTCCATAACCCACTTATCGTTTCCCAATTCCTGGTGCTTTACAGAAATTGCAAGAACAGGATTATCTCTGGAAGAATGCTTTGCTCTCTGTGCTAAAACTAAGGTTGAATCAGATCCACCGGACCAAAGCACTGCATCTCCCATTGTTAGCCAAAATATTTCGAGTCATCTTGCATGAGCTTTGTTTTCCTTACTAATACTATTGCCTCTTGAAGATGTTTTCTGCAAATTTTTTCAGAACTGTCTTTTGCTGCAAATCCGGCCGCATTCAGAACAAGGTTCTTTATCTCCCCGCCGCTCAAGTCACCAACATTAACTTCCGACAAACATAAACCTCTATCCCGAGATTTCTTTGGCAGTAATTTGTCTAAAATCAACGAAGCCTGCTCTTTATTTGGAAGTTCAAAATCAATGTGCATAGTAAGTCTCCTTTCAAATGCTTTGTCATATTTCTCAGCAAAATTAGTAGCAAAAATGCACACTCCATCAAATCTTTCCAATTCTTTCAGCAGGGTATTTACCTCGCTCATTTCAAAACTACTACGTAATGTACTCCTATCCAAAGCGATTGCATCAGCTTCGTCAAAGAACAAAACTGCTTTTTTGGTCTTGGCTAATTTGAATACTCTTTGGATGTTTTTTTCTGTTTCCCCAACATAGCAGTTTTGCAGCTGGTCGTACCTGACCATCAACAATTTCTTGCCCAGTTCGTTGGCTAGGCAATGGGCGGCCATCGTTTTCCCAGTTCCTGGCGGTCCTCGGAAATTGAGAGTAGTTCCGCGCCCATATTCAATCACTTCTCCTAAGCCCCAGCGCTTGAAAATCAGGTCGGTTTGGCTTGCTCGGACTGCTGCCGCCAGTAAATCTTGTTTTATTTTTTCTTCAACAATTAAATCATCAAAGTTAGTTTTAGGCTGGATGACGTAATATAAGCTGTCTAAAGAGTCAGGAGAGTTGCGCTGGGATTCTTCTTCTAAAACCATATCCAGCTGCTCGTATTCTTCCGTGTATTTTTTGTTTTTTAGTTCAAGTTGAGCCTTATAAGATACTCTGTATTCTTCGTTCATAGGCTCTTTTGGATCAACAAGTTTGAATACTAGCTTGTTTTTCTTTAATTTACTGGATTCAAATTTTACTTTATACTTACGAAAAGGATCGTTATCAGCCGTATGTCTTTTCCTAATTCTAAATATTGAATCGCTTGATTCGTGCATAAGTTCAAGCAAACAAGCAAATTCCTTGCACGGCAAATCGTATTTTTTAATGAATTTTCCAAACAGATTATTTTTATGTTTTGTGTCTTCATATTTATTGCTGATCCCTTCCAACCATAGTGCAGCGAGCTTTTTTTTTGCGTTATCAACAATACATATATCATGATACCGTCCGCCGCTTGAACCAGCTTCATCTATCTCATCAAGATAACCAACGTCCTCTTTGAATTGATGATAATTATTGTAGCTCATGGTCCCCAATATCTCACTCCCTTTCTGATGAGCTTATCCTCTTCTGCTTTTCTTAAAATTCTTTGCCAATTTCTGATTTTGTAAAAATCGCTTACTGCTTTAATGCAAGAAGTAGTTACATCATCATATTCGCTGATGAATTCGATTAAATCCTTGCTTGAACTGATCTTTCGCGGCAAGTAATCATCTACTAATCTCAAGTCTCCGTTCTTAAAAGCAGAACTTTTAAGGATACGTTTTATTTTCGCATTATTTCCCATTCGCCGATTCCATTGCTTGAGAAAATCGCGCAAACAATCAACTTCTTTAATAACAGAATCTATGGCCATCAATTGAAAATCTTCTTTAGTGTACTTTTTGGTCGCCTGCCTGAATTTTTTGGAGGAGTTTGCCATTTTCAGCCTAATGCTTTTTTCTAAGTAAGAGATGAGGGTTTCTCCTTTCTTTTTTCTTAATTCTGGCATTTTTTTAGCAGCGTGCAGTAAGGCATAATCATTTACACATTCCATGATGGTGTTGTAGCCTTTCATTTTTACATCTAATTAAAACACCTATCATAACTCTTTAAGCTTAATTTTACTACTCTTTTATAAAATTTTCTATATTTTTGTAGAATATTATCGTAAAACTTATAAACAGTTAGTTCCTCCTTCCTTCAAGGTGATATGATGGTTAGGAGAGTGCTGATAGCTACGCTATACGGCGCTGAGCCGGTATTGATGGCTATTGCCCGATTAGGTGTTGAGAGAGTAGTCCTGTTGATAGACTATAATCCAGATAAAATCCAGCAGGAATCCCTTGAGAAGATAAAAACATCTTTGGGGAAAGCGGTCAGGATAGAAACTTTGAAAACTTCCAATTATGATATCGTGGAAATAGCTTCCAAGTGCGTGGAATTGATTGATTTGAAAGCGAAAGACGAAGAAATACACGTTAACATCACTTCCGGTCGGAAGACTAAAGCCATCGGCTTGTTGTTTGCCGCTTATGCTCGGCATGATTACGTTTCCAGAATTTCCTATTATCCCGAAGAGCAGGAAATTGCTTCCGTGGTGTATTTGCCGAAGCTAAGCTTTAAGCTCAGCCGAAGCCAGAAGATGATCCTGGAAGCGTTGGAGAAAGGTAAGTATCGTAGCATTAAGGACTTGTCCAAACGGGTTAAGTTATCAACAGCGATGCTCTATCGTGCTATTGATGAACTGCGAGATGATGATTTTGTTACTGTTGACGGTGAGATTAAGCTGACGGATGCGGGAAGGATTGCGAGGCTGTGAGAATGGATGTAAAATCATTATTATTGAAATGGAAAGGAGACATAGACCAAGAAAGTATTGATGTATATAAATTTCTACAACAATCCTTTCCTACAAAAGTTGATGAGAATGTATTTAATTTTGTCTATAGGTCATTCTATAGGCTTGATAATGCTGGTTTAAGTGATAAATGGAAGCTCAAATATTTTGTTCTCTTAAAAAATAAAGAAACCTCGCTTCCAATAATTCTAAAGATATTATATGATATTAAGAGATTAAAGGGCGATCATTCCTATCAATTTAGCTTTGCAACTAAACTTATTCATACTATCAATAATGATGCACCAATTTATGATTCTTTAGTTGACGGAATCTTCGAATTTCGTAAACCAAAGAACAATAAGAATACGATAAATTGGTGTATTAAAACATATGATCTTTTGAAAAAAGAATATACTTCTCTCTTACAAGATGACCAAGTCCAACAATGCATTAAAAAGTTTAAGAAGAAATACTCTGCACAAACAATCAGTGATACAAAAGCACTTGATTTCATTCTCTGGAGTATAGGGAAAGAACTAAAGTTAAAAGATAAAAATGAGAAAAATTGAAAAGACGATGAGAGATTGTAGCCGAAACTACATTTATATGGCATAAAATGAAACTTTCAGATTTCCCAAAGGACAAAATAACCGGAACAACAGTAAAGGATTATTTTGAAGGAAAATTCCTTCTGTGGTGTAAATACCATGCTCCAGAAAAGGAAGAAGACCCGAAATCAGAATTTATGAATCTTCTTGCCAGACTGGGGAGTAAACATGAAGAAACCGTGGTTAGAAAACATTTTCCAGGCTTAAAACGTCTGGAGGTTTATACTACTGAGCAAGTGTTGACGGAACTAAAAAAAGGAGAGAAAGCGTTTACTAATCTACCTGTCTTTAGTATTATAGAACAATTCATGGGTTTTCCAGATCTATTGGTAAAAAAGAAAGGGGAATCTACCTTAGGAGATTTTTACTATGTTGTTAAAGAAATTAAATCTAGAAGGAATTTGGCTAAAAGCCACATCATGCAGGCTGCTTTCTACAATTATGTTTTAGGACAATTACAGGGATACACTCCGGAGGAATTCTATTTGATAAACAGGGATGACGAAGAGTTTGCTTTTGATTACAGTCATTACAAACCTAAATTAATGGAAGCATTAGAAGAGATTAAAGAAATCATTAAAGGGAAGAAAATTCCTCCAGCTATTGATACCGGTTATCCCTGGAAGAATTACGCTGAGAAATTAGCCAGAAAAAAGAAAGATATTACCTTGGTACAAGGAATTACTGAGAGTTCCAGAGATGCTTATTTCCAAGCAGGCTATAAAACAATCAATTCAATTGTTCTGGCTTCCGCAGAAGATTTAATGAAAATAAAAGGGGTTGGCCTTAAAACTGCGGAAAAAGTTAAGCGTTCTGCCAAAGCATGGAAAACAGGGAAGCCAGTCATCTTTGGCAAACCAACATTTAAACCAGCTGGGGTAGAGATTTTCTTTGATTTAGAGACAGCCGCACCTGACGAAGAACTGGGAGTTACCGAATCAGTAAATTATCTCTTTGGGATGCTGGTAAGGAATGATAAGGAAGTATATGTCCCTATTGTCGCAAAAGATTTGAAAAGTGAGAAGAAAGCATTTCGGGAGTTCTTGAAATTTCTTTCTCAGTTTGATGATTATGTTCTTTACATTTATAGTGGTTATGAAATTAAGCATTTAGAAAGGCTATTCAAGGCCTGCAGGACGCCTAAGCAAGTACAGGAGAAAATCTTAGGTTCAATAGTTGATCTGCTTAAAGTTGTGACCTCTTCGGTGGTCTTTCCTACTTTGCGAAATGGATTAAAAGATGTGGCAAAGTATTTGGGATTCAAATGGCGGCATGATGATGTTACCGGTAGTGAGAGTATGGCGATGTATCTTGAGTATGTTAATACTGGTGATACAAAAATCTTACAGAAGATTATTGATTACAATGAAGATGATGTTGTTGCCACCAGAGTGGTGAGGGATTGGCTGGGGAAGGTTAATAAGGGATAAAAGATTCATTCTAAGTATGAAAAAAAAGGTACACCAAGATGGTACATCATCTAATACCCTCCCTGAAAAGTTTAAGGAGTTAATTGAACAAAACCAGTGGATTTTTGCTAAAACGTATGCCAAGACCGCCCCTCACGAATATATTGTAAAATATAAGATAGACTCAAAGTGGTGGACAATAATGGTAGATTTTGCTACATTCATCAACAAAGAAGGTTACGAGTATATGTTCTTCGATAAAAAGTATATTTGTTATAATTACAAAGAACACAGATACTGGACCATGGACGAAGATGTAGAGAAAACTAATTTAATTAATAGGGCGGTAAATTAAGAAAAATTGTACAAAAAATGCTAAAAGAGGCAAAACAAAATAAAATGAAAATTAATATTAGAAACCTGCTAAAATATTTTGACACGAGAACATCAACTGTTTACGGCGATACAACTGCTGTGATGTCTGTTGTCGGCGAAGATTTGGGTGCTACCTTATTTAAGCACTATTGTGAGAATGAGAGAAAATCTAAAGTTGAGATAGTTGATCCAAATGAAGAAATACCAACTGAAGGCAAGAAGATAGGAAGACGTTTGGACCGATGGATTCTTGAGAAAACCAAGAATAACCTGGTGCTTTATCAGGCCGAGATTAAAAGTTGGAGTTCCAGGGCAATAGGAGGCATAACTATACCGGTTGATATAAGCGAGGAAGAACTCCGAAAAAAAATAAAACAGAATTGGAATAGGAATGTTGCTCTTATGAACGACAAAAGAGTAAATGGATTGAATAAGGTATTAGTTGAGATGCCGACGGATAAAAAATTAGATGAACTAGGTATTAATGGACCATATAATAAAGCGCCGTTATTAATATTTTGGGATGCAAGAAATTCAAAGGGAGACACTGATTGTTTTAGTAAATATAATATTAAAAAGAAACAGCATAATTTTAATTACTGCTGGATATTCTCATGTTCTTTATATCTCAGACATTTGCATAAGAAAGGTATAAAAGATTTACAGATAGTAATCCCTAATGCTGAGAGAAGGATTAATAGATTAAATAGTCTTTTTAAAGTTTAAGAATGTGTAAAAATGAAATGGATTGGCTGGGGAAGGTTAAGTAGCTTATTTTATTTTACCCCAGCGATTTTTAAACTGCTTAATATGTTTGTTGAGATACTGCATGGATTTTTGTAGCTTCTTCTAACTTTGGCTACAGGTAAACTAATTCCATTAGTTGGAAGAAACTAGTAAACATCACGTAAAAGGTGAGGGTTGCTATTTTATATCTTTTTCTCTTCCACTAAATCAATTCCCATGTTTAATAGCTTCTTAGCAGTTCTCAGTACTTTTTTAATACCTTTAATTTGACTCTCAAATTTTAAAGTCGGATTAATTTTAGGTACAATAGTTCTCAGCGAAGCCGATTTTCCTGTTAGAAATAATTTTCTATCCTTTTTAATGAAAGGTTTTAATTTTCTTGAAAGATTATCGAACTTACTTCCGTAGTTCTTAAATTCCATGTCAAGAAACCCTCTATCCCCTTTATATATAATTGTTATTTTAGGTTTTAACTTCTTTGGCAAGAAAGATATCCAAGTCTGTCCAGAGGCTCTTGAGAGAGGTTCTGTCATCTCTAATTCTGGATAATTTTTTTCAACATATCGATAAAATTTCATATGAAATTCACTGGTTTTTGGGTCTGTCTTTTGAGTATACCCTCTTCTATTTTGGTCTATTGCTTCTTGAATAATCCAACCCTTAAACTTGTCTCGCTTAGATCCATTTTTTAAGAACATTCTTTTTATCTCTTCATATGAAAGACTAGAATTGTATTCTTTTACTTTTTGATCATTTTTTAAATATTCTTCAGGGGCAATAATGGAGGTAGTATATTCTTTCCACTCCCCTTGTTTAATTCCTTCCTCTCCCCTTTTGCAATACCTTTGCGGTTGGTTTTTCTGTGCAGTTGCACTTATTTTATTTTCTATAATCAAACCATGTTTTCTTCCTGAACCAGCAATAAAAATGATCAGCAAATCAAACTGACTTCCTTTAGCAGTAGGTGAATGCAAAATGCTTTCCACTTTCTTGATCTTTTTCTTTGTAGTTTTACCTATGAACCATTTTTTAAACTTTGGATTAACCTTTAGTTCTTCAAATAACAGGAAATCAATATTTCTCTCATTGACAGATTGCACATCATTCAATTGTTCTATATTTTTGTTTTTCACTTCAACACCTTCACCAACTCTTCTATCTTCTGTATCTTGTAATCAGGTTTGATAAATCTTTTGTGAGGATAATGGATGTAGCCGTAGTCTACCAGACAAGTCTTCATCCCCATAATTTTTGCTCTATGTAAATCTAATCTTGGACTGTCTCCCACCACGAGAATTTCTTCCGGCTTTAATTTTAATTGCCTTAAAGCTCTTTGATAAGATTTTTTGGCTGGTTTCTGGGCTTCAGTAATAATCAAATCAAAGAGATTAGTTAATTCTAAAGCATCCAAGCGCTGATAAGCCTTCAGTTTTGGAGCGTTAGTAATTAGCCCCAGTTTTAATCTTCTTTTCTTTAGTTTCATCAAAGTCGGTTTAACCTGCGGATATGTTTTGAGGTATTGCTGCTTCGTTTTTAGATAAGCATTGATTCCTGCCGCTAGGATTCTTTCAGAATATTGCTGTTTTTCTTTCAGGAATTTCTGGAAAACTCGCTCCCCTTCAATGTGTTTTGTATAGCTTTGAAAGAGTTCTTCTTCTGCTTTCTTCTTGGGCAGTTTCAAACCAGCCTTAATCATTGCCTGGGCTGCGGAATCGCTGGCTTTCCTCTTCATTTTCCAGAAGTCTAACAACGTATTGTCCAGATCAAATAAAACTGCTTTAAGCATAGCTGAAGGATAATTCTGGAGTTTTTAAAAGTTGGGAGTTCACTTCTCATCTTCCTGCTGTATCTAATAGGCATTGCGATTTTCTTCCCGCACTTCATCCTATCAACTCTCCATTTTGCTTTCTATTTCGTATCCTCTTTTTTTCATCATCCTTGCATCGGGGTTCCAACTTAAGGCTTTCGTTCTGCGAACACACTCCGTTCAAACCCATAAGAGAACCGCCTCGCTTTCTCCGGAATATGAAAAAATTTCGGAGGTACGAAAAACATGAAAGCAAAACAACATTACTGTGAGTATGAAGTGCTCTCAGAAGAACATAACTTAATCGCCTGCAACTTCTGCGGGCAGGAACCAGGGGTGAGAACATGAACGCTCACCACTACCTCAAACAAGTTGAGGAAAAGCTGCAAGAACTGGCAGCAGAAACAGACGCAGTCAAGAAATCTGCTGGATTCCAGCAGTACCTTGACACTATGGCAAAATTCTGGCAGTACAGCTATCACAATCAGCTGTTAATCCATTTTTCCTTGCCATCTGCTACCAGAGTAGCAGGCTTCAAGACTTGGTCAAGTCTTGGCCGCAGAATCAAGAAAGGCAGTAAAGCCATCAGGATTCTTGCTCCGGTTACGCGGATGGAGAAGAAAGAT